>NZ_DASVQG010000278.1:0-17782 GCF_036389215.1 Jatrophihabitans sp. | reverse complement strand
CGCTCGGGTCCGGCGGGACCATGGCCGGCCTGGTGGCCGCGCTCGGGCCCAGCCGGGTGCTCGGTGTGGACGTGGGTGCCGTGGCCGACCCGGCCGGCGCGGTGGCCGAGCTCGCCAGCCAGGTCGCTTCCAGCACGGTCGCCGCCGCGGAGCTGCGGGTCAGCCTCGACCAGGTCGGCGCCGGCTATCCCCACGTCAGCGACCAGACCGCGGCGGCCATGCGCCTTGCCGGCCGCACCGAGGGCATCGTGCTGGACCCGATCTACACCGGCCGGGCGATGGCCGCCCTGGTGGCCGCCGTCGAGGCCGGGACGATCACCGCAGGCGCCAAGACCGTGTTCCTGCACACCGGTGGGATGCCCGGGCTGTTCGGGTACCCGGACGCGATCAGCCGGGCCGAGCAGTCGCTGGGCCACTACCCAGCTGACCCACTCGGCTGACGCGCTCCCCGGCTGACGCGCTCCCCGGCTGACGTACCTCGGCGCGGTGGCCGCGTGCCGGACCGAGTGCCGGGCTGAGCAGAATCGTGGTTGTGCCTTTGCGCGAGTTCCTCAGACATCGCTCCGCAACGGGCACCCATCCGGCGGCGCTGGCCGCGCTGGCCGCCTCGGCGTTCGTCTACGTCACCGCCGAGACGCTGCCGGTGGGCCTGCTGCCCGAGATCTCGCGCGGGCTGTCGGTCAGCGAGGCCGATGTCGGCCTGCTGCTCACCAGCTACGCCGCCGTGGTCGCGCTCACCACCATCCCGCTGACGGCGCTGACCATGCAGCTGACGCGGCACCGGTTGATGGCGGCTCTGGTCGCCGTCTTCACGGTGTCGCAGCTGGCGGCGTCGATGGCACCGACCTTTCTCACGCTGACCGTCGCAAGGCTGCTGTGCGCGCTGGCGCACGGGGTGTTCTGGTCGGCCATCGCGCCGGCCGCCGCCCGGCTGGCGCCGCCGGGCCAGGCAGGGCGGGCGACCTCGCTGGTGTTCGTCGGGAACTCCCTCGCCCTGGTGCTCGGGGTGCCGCTGGGCACCGCGCTGGGCCAGTGGGCCGGCTGGCGGGTCGCCTCCGCGGTGCTGGCGCTGGCGGGCGCGTTCAGCACCGCGGCGCTGCTGCTGGTGCTGCCGGCGCTTCCTGCCTCCCCCGCCGACCTGGCGGCCGGTCCGGCGTCCCGGTTGCGGGCCGCGGCCACCGTCATCCGGGCACCGGCCGTGGCGCAGGTGTGCGCGGTGACCGCCCTCGCGGTCATCGGTCACTTCACGGCCTACACCTACATCGCCCCGCTGGCCCGTCGCGGCGGCGGCCTGGCCGGGCACGAGCTGACCCTGCTGCTGCTCGGCTACGGAGCGCTCGGCCTGCTCGGCACCGTCCTGGTCGGCCGGCTGGTGGACCGCCGGCCCCGGGCAGCGCTCGTCAGCTGCCTCGGGCTCATGATCGTGGCGTTGACGGTGCTCGCCATGTCGCGGGTCAGCGGGCCGACCGTGGTGGCGGTGCTGGCCTGGGGTGCGGCTTTCACCGCGCTGCCGGTATGCCTGCAGTCAGCGATCCTGCGGGTGGCGCCGCAGGCCCAGGATGCCGCCTCGGCGGTGTACGTGGTGGCGTTCCAGATCGGCATCGGCGGCGGCGCGCTGGCCGGCGACCGGCTGGTGGTGGCCGGCCGGCTCGGGGATCTGCCGGTGGTCGGGGCGGTGCTGGCGGTGGCCGCCGGGCTGGTCGTTGTCGTCGGGCGTTCGGCTTTCGGAACCGGCGCTGGTGCCGACCGGGGCGAGCCGGTTACCGCCGCTGAGCCTCGGTGACTTGCTGGTTCATGTTGCGCGGTGACGGACGAGTCGCTGAGCTGCCGCGGAGGCGAGCAGGAAGAACGCCTGCGCCTCGGCCGAGATGCCGGGCCGGTCGAAGTGCGGTGCCCCGCAGACGCCGGTGACCAGGCCGTCAGCGTCGAGTCGCTCCCTGGCGCAGACCAGCAACGAGCCGGCTGTCTCGGCGTAAGCGGCTGGCAGCCAGCCGTCGGCCACTCCAGTGAAGATCGCATAGGCCAGCATCTGACCCAGGTTGGCCTCGACGAACGTGCTCGGGTCGTCCAGCACGTCGTGGAAGAGCCCGTCCGGACGGCGGTAGGACAGGCAGGCGTCGATCACCTCGCGGGCGTGCTCGGCCGCGTCCCGCTCGAAGTCGGCGCCGCTGGTGTCACCCTTCAGGTGCCGCAGCGCCCGGGCGATGCCGGCGACGACCCAGCCGTTGCCGGTCCCCCACAGCGCGGGCAGGCTCAGCTGCCGGGAGTCCTCGTCCCAGCGCGCCGCGTACAGCCGTCGCCGCGGGTCGAACAGCCGGCGCCGGTGCCCGGCCAGCTGCAGGTGCGCGCCGTCCACGTCACCGACCGCGGCCAGCAGCGGAACGACCATGTAGACGGTGTCGCTCCACACCTCACGGCCACCGGCCAGGTGGAACAGGGTGCCGTCATCGGCGCGCGGGCAGTCCTGCCGGAGCCAGCGCAGCTGCCGGTCGAGTGCCTCCGCCGGCGCGGGTTCGCCACTGTCCTGAGCCGCCCAGCGCACCGCCTCGCCGTTGGCGGCGCTGTTCACCAGCCCCTGGCTGTCGATCTCGGCCAGCCGGCCGTCCGGCAGCTGGCGCAGCACCGCGTCGCGTGCCATCGGCCGCAGCAGGTCGTGCCGGCCCAGGTCGAGCAGGGCATGCCCGGTCACCCCCTGCTCCCAGGACTGGCGTTGCATGGCCAGCAGCGCGGTGAGCACCCGGCGCTGGTCATCGGCGAGCGCCTGAGAGCCGGCCAGTGCCGGCCAGTCCGAATCGACCATTCCTTCATAGTGCCCGGCCGCGTTTCACGAGATACTGCATGGCATGACCAGCAGCGACGAGGCCTTGAACCACCGTGCGATCGGGATCGAGCTGTTCAACCGGACCTGGGAGCTGATGGGCCAGCAGGACCGGTCGATTGAGGAGGACGACGCGATGCTGCACATGGCGCACGCCTCCGCTCACCACTGGCGCGCCGAGGGGACCGGCGCGACGGCGAACAACCTGGCGCGCAGCGAATGGCAGGTGTCGCGGGTCTACACGGTGCTGGGGCGCGGCGAGCCGGCCGGCTACCACGCGCGGCGCTGCCTTGAGATCTGCCAGCAGAACGGGATCGGCGACTGGGATCTGGCTTACGCCTACGAGGCATTGGCCCGTGCCGCCAGCGTCGCGGGCGATTCGACCGCTGCTGGCAGCTGGGCCGAGCGAGCCCGCCTGGCCGCTGACGACATCGCCGAGGACGACGACCGCGACGCCGTGATCGCTGACCTGGCCACGATTCCTGGGCCGAGTTCTGAGGACGCCGACTGATCCCTGCTGGTCATGATGCAGGTCACCCCACTCCGGGGAAGGCCTGCGCGACCGTCCGTGGTTATATAACGTGCCGGTCCTGGATGCGACGGCGGGAAACCGCCAGCAGACGACGCTGAGGCGTGGCAGTCGAGCATGGACGTTGCGGAAGGTTCGATTCCTTCCGACGGCGCTTCTTAAAAGCCACCCGGACACAGGATCACCGGTCCCGGCGCGTATGAAGTCCAGCCGGCTGTCGGTTACTCGACCAGGTGAAACTCGATCCGGTAAAGCAGTGTGTCGTCCTGGATGGGACCGGCGTGAGCGGCTCGGCGGCGTAGCGATTCGAGATCGGCTTCACCGCAGCGCGGCAACTCGGATTCATCGATCGATGCGAACGGGACCAACTCGATCGAATCTACTTCGATCTGTTCGCTCTCGACCCGATAGCGGCCACCGACCTTGACGCGGGGCCTGCTCCACAGCCGGAACGTGACCGTGATGTCACCGGACAGCACGTCTGCTCGTAGCTCCGGGCTGAACTCCACGAGGCCAGGCTATCCAACTGGCTCGCCGTATGGAGGCGGGCCCATTCGCGCCCGCCGAGCTACTCCTCCTTGGCGCTGGAGAACGCCGCGTCGAACGCAGCGGTTGGCGGGTCGAAGGCCAGGCCTGCGACGAACTGCCGAGCTTCCGGCGCGCCGACCAGGCGGTCCATGCCGGCGTCCTCCCACTCGATGGACAGCGGGCCGGTGTAGCCGATGGTGTTCAGCATCCGGAAGCAGTCCTCCCACGGGACGTCCCCGTGACCGGTGGAGACGAAGTCCCATCCCCGCCGAGGATCCGCCCACGGCAGGTGTGAGCCCAGCACACCGCGACGCCCGTTGCCGGTCCGAAGCCGGGTGTCCTTGCAGTCGACGTGATAGATCCGGTCCCGGAAGTCCCAGAGGAACATGACCGGATCCAGCGCCTGCCAGACGAAGTGGCTCGGGTCCCAGTTCAGCCCGAAGGCCGGCCGGTGCCCGATCGCCTCCAGCGCCATCTCGGTCGTGTAGTAGTCGTAGGCGATCTCGCTCGGGTGCACCTCGTGTGCGAAGCGCACGCCCTGGTCGTCGAACACGTCGAGGATCGGGTTCCACCGGTCGGCGAAGTCCTGATAGGCAGCCTCCATCAGGGCAGGCGACACCGGCGGGAACATCGCGACGTACTTCCACGCGGCTGACCCGGTGAAGCCGACCACCGTGTCCACGCCGAGCTTGGCCGCCACCACCGCGGTGTCCTTGAGCGCCTGCGCGGCTCGCTGCCGCACTCCTTCGGGATCCCCGTCCCCCCAGATGGCCGGCAGCAGCATGTCGCGGTGCCGGGCGTCGATCGGGTCGTCACACACCGCCTGGCCGGCGAGATGGTTGGAGATGGCATACACCTTCAGCCCGTTCTCATCCAGGATGTCTCGCCGGTTCTGCAGGTACGCCGGGTCCGCGACCGCCCTTGCCACATCGAGGTGATCACCCCAGCAGGCGATCTCCAGCCCGTCGTATCCCCAGCCGGCCGCGAGCCGAGCCACCTCCTGGAAAGGCAGGTCGGCCCACTGGCCGGTGAAGAGCGTGATCGGCCGGCGCACTAGTCCCAGCCGAACTTCTCGTACTGGGCGACGTTGTCCTTGGTGACCAGCTCGGAGTCGATCAACATGTTGCTGGGCAGCGGCAGGCCGGCCAGGTCGTCGGAGGACCGTCCCTGCGCGATCAGCCGCGCCATCGACACCGCGGTCGCCGAGATCGCCGGGGTGAAGGTCACATCGGCCTCGATGCGGGCGTCGCCGTTCTTGATGTGCTTGAGCATCGTGTTGGAGGCCGCGGTGCCGACGATGAAGAACTCCTTGCGGTTGGCCTGGGCGGCGGCCGCTTCGGAGCCGATGTTCTGGTCGTCGTCGTGGTTGAACACGGCGTCGAGCTTCGGTGCGGCGGCCAGCAGGTTGGCCATCGCCGCCTGGCCGGACTGCACCGTGAACGAGGCGTTGACCTGCCGGGTCACCTTGAGGCCGTAGATGGCCAGCGCGTCCTTGAAGCCCTGCGAGCGCTCGCGGGTCAGCGCCAGGGTCGCGATGCCGGTGATCTCGCCGATAACCGCGTCGGATTTGCCCTTGAGCTTCTGGCCGATGTAGGTGCCGGCGTTGAAGCCCACCTTGTAGTTGTCGCCGGCCAGGAACATCCGGTAGGCACTCTGGTCGTTGAACTTGCGGTCCAGGTTGATCACCGGGATGCCGGCGGCGGTGGCCGCCTTGCCCACGCCGGTGAGCTGGTCACCGTCCTGCGGGAAGATGATCAGCGCGTCTGGCCTGGCGGCGATGGCGGTCTGCACCGCGGCGATCTGGGACGGGGCGTCCTGGGCGGCCTCGAGCGCGGAGAAGGTGACGTCGGGGTACTTCGCCGCCTGCTCCTTGGCGAACCGGTTGATGGCAGCGAGGAAGCCGTGGTCGGCGACCGGGCCGGAGAACATGATCCGCACCTTCTTGCCCGGCGCCGAGGCGCCCGTGGTGCCGGCCTGCGCCGCCGCTGTCGAGGCGCTGCTGGAGGTCGACTTCGGCGTGTTTCCGGTGCATCCGGTCAGCAACACACCCGTGGCGACGGCGACGGCGACGACGCCGGTGAACAGCCCGCCACGCTCGCCGCCACTCTTGCTGTTTCGATAGTTCACTGCATCCTCCGGGATTGATGGGGTGCTGCTGAGGTGTGGGCGATGACGCCGAGGTGAGATGGATCGCGGCGAGGTGAGATGGATCGCGGCGAGCAGCGGGTGCTCATGTCGGTCGTCGCAGGAGCGAGCCGACCCGGAACTGCTGGATCAGGACCGCGGCGACGATGATCACGCCTTGGGCGATCAGCTGATACTCGATGGCCAGGTTGTTCACGATGAACAGGTTCGTGATCTGGCTGAACACCAGCACGCCCAGCACCGAGCCGACGATGGTGCCCCGGCCACCGGCCAGTGCCGTGCCGCCGATGATCACCGCGGCGATGGCCTGCAGTTCATAGAGGTTTCCGTGGTCGGACGAGCCGGAGTTCGCCTGCGCGGTCACCATCAGGGCGGCGATTCCGCAGCAGAGGCCCGACAGCGCGTAGATGATCACCTGGGTGCGGCGGACGCTGATGCCGGCCAGCCGGGCAGCCTCGCCGTTACCGCCGATCGCGGCGCTGCGCCGTCCGAAGGTGGTCCGGTTCAGCAGCACCCAGGCCAGCACCGCGACCACGGCGAAGATGATCACCAGCCACGGGAGTCCGAGGAACTTGCGCTGCGCGATATCGGTGATGCCCTTGACGCTGACCACCTGGGTGGTCTTGCCCGAGATCTTCTGGGCCAGGCCGCGAGCCGCGACCATCGCCGCCAGGGTCGCGATGAAGGGCGCCATCCGGCCGTAGGCGATGAGGAATCCGTTCGTGAGGCCGGCCACCGTGCCCACGACCAGGGCGACGAAGATCATCGTCGCGGCGCCGTAGGACTGGGTCGACAGCGTCGTGCACCAGACACTGGCCAGGGCCAGCAGCGCCCCGACCGAGAGGTCGATGCCACCGCTGATGATGACGAAGGTCATCCCGATCGCCACGACCCCGATGCTCGAGGCCAGCGTGAGCACGGTCAGCTCGTTGCTCCACAGCCGGTCGGCGTGCAGGAAGATGTCCGGCCGGCTCCACGCGCCGATCCCGTACAGCACGAGCAGCACCGCTATCAGGCCCAGGTTGCGGCGCACCGGCTCGCTGGCGTCGTCGCGGAACCAGCCCCGGACGGAGAATCCTGAGTCCGGCCTAGCCGGCGATGCCGTGGCTGATCGATCAGCAGGTGATCCCTTGTCCGGCGATCCGTCAGCCGGCGCGGTGACGACCTTGACGCGTTCGGTCATGGGCTGTCCACTTCCAGTAGCGATCCCGCCATGACGAGATCGAGCACGGTTTCCTCATCCAGTTCGCCGGCCGGCGCCTCGCGCACGACCCGGCCTTCGCGCATCACGATCACCCGGTCGGCCAGACCCAGCACCTCGGGCACCTCGCTGGAGACCATGAGCACGCCCATGCCGTTCTCGGCCATCCGTCGGATGACCCGGTACAGGTCCGCCCGGGCGCCGACGTCCACGCCGCGGGTCGGCTCGTCGAGCAGCAGCAGCCGGGTGCCCGTGGATTTTCCGGATCGACCAGCTTGTGACGGGGTACTGGTCGACGGGTCCAGCAGCCATCGGCCGAGGACGACCTTCTGCTGATTACCGCCGGAGAGCGTCTTCACCGGCCGTCCGACCGCACGCGGGTGCAGCGCCAGCCTGTCGGCGATCTCGGCTGCCGCCGCGCGTTCGGCGGCGGCGCGGGTGAATCCAGCCGAGGCGTAGCGAGCGAAGGTGGCGAGGGTGACGTTGCGATAGATCCGGTCCTCGAGGATCAGCGCCTGGCTCTTGCGCTCCTCCGGCGCCAGGCCCAGCCCGGCCCGCACCGCGCTGGAGACCCTTCCCGGCGCGAGCCTGCGACCGTCCAGGCGGACCTCGCCGCTGTGGGGCTTGCGGGCGCCGTAGATGGTTTCCAGCAATTCCGAGCGCCCTGATCCCACCAGGCCCGCGATCCCCACGATCTCCCCTGCCCGCACGGACAGCGACACGTCGGCGAACTCCCCCGGCCGGGTCAGGCCGACCACCTCCAGCAGCGCTGGGCTGGGATTGGCATCGGTGCGCTCAGCGGATTCGCCTTCCGGGCGCCCGGCACGCTCGGGAAACACGTATTCGATGGAACGCCCGGTCATCCGGGTGACCAGGTCGTCGGTTCTGGTCGTGCGCGCCGGCAGGTTCACCGCCGACGTGCGCCCGTCCTTGAGGACGGTCACCCGATCCCCGATCTCGCGGATCTCCTCCAGCCGGTGGGAGATGTAGACGACGGCGATACCGCGCGAGGTCAGCTCGCGGATGACGCGGAACAGGTTCGCCACCTCGTCGTGCGCGAGGACCGCGCTGGGCTCGTCCATCACGAGCAGCTGGGCGTCGTGGGACAGCGCGCGGCCCATGCTGACGATCTGCTTGGCCGCGGCGGGCAGCCGGCCGACCTTGCGGTTGACCGGGATGTCGCCGTGGCCGAGCCGGCGCAGCACGGCGGTGGCCTCGGCTCGCATCCTGCCGCGGCGGACGAAGCCGGCGGCGGCCTGCTCGTGCCCGAGGAAGATGTTCTCGGCCACCGTCAGGTCATCGACGAGGTCAAGTTCCTGGTAGATGGTGGCGATGCCCGCCTTGGTGGCGGCCTGCGGCCCGCTGAAGGAGACCTCCTCGCCGTGCCAGAGCAACGACCCGGAGTCCGGGCGATGCACTCCCGCGAGCACCTTGATCAGGGTGGACTTGCCGGCGCCGTTCTGCCCGAGCAGGCAGTGCACCTCGCCCGCCAGCACCTCCAGCTCCACGCCGTCGAGGGCGCGCACGCCGGGAAAGGTCTTCACGATTCCGGTGAGCCGCAGCAGCGGCTCGCCGCCCGCGGTCACGCCGGCCTCCGTCATGCCGGCCTCCGTCATGCCGGCCTCCGTCATGCCGGCACCTCCACCCAAGCCTGTGACGTCGAGGCGTCCACGACTGCCTGGGTGAGGATCGCCGCGCGCAGACCGTCGTCGAACATCGGCAGCCCGTCGGGAGCGTCTCCTTCCATGGCGGCGTAGACGTCGTCGACATAGGCGTTGAAGGCGTCCTGATAACCCTGCGGGTGACCGGCCGGCAACCGCGAGTACGTCGAGGCGGGCTGGCCGAAGACGTCCGTGCCGCGCATCACGACCGCGTTCTGGTCGCGGCCGCCGATCCACAGCGACTCGGGCATCTCCTGGTCGAAGGAGTACGAGGCGTCGGGGCCGTCGAAGGAGAACCACAGGCGGTTCTTGCGCCCGGGACTCACCTGGGACACCACCACCGACCCCATGGCCCCGCGATCGGTCTGGAAGACGACCACCGCGCCGTCCTCGGTGCCGGGTTCGGCCTGATCGTTGCCGACGCCTCGCTTCGGGTGGGCGTTGCCCAGCTGTGCGGCCAGCCGGATGATCCGGTGTCCCGTCGTGAACTCCATCAGGTCACACCAGTGCACGCCGATGTCGCCGAAGGCGCGCGAGGCGCCACCGAGGGCGGGATCCATCCGCCAGTTCGTCGCCTCGCGCGCGGCCAGCCAGTCCTGCAGGTAGGTGCCGTGCAACAGCCACAGCGGGCCGGCGGCCTCGCGGGCGATCTGGTTCCTGGCTTCGCGAACCGAGGCGTAGAAGCGGTAGACGAACGGCACGCTGGCCACCCGCCCAGCGGTCCGGGCGAGCTCGGTCAGCTGCCGCGCATCGGCGACGGAGGTAGCCAGCGGCTTCTCGCAGATCACGTGCTTGCCCGCGGCCAGCGCGGCTTGCGCCATCTCCAGATGCGTCCGGTTGGGCGTGCAGATGTGCACGACGTCGACATCGGGTGCGGCCACCAACTCCGCGAGGTCGGCGGCGCCGCGCTGGGCGCCCATGGCCTCGACGCCGCTGGCCGTGGTGGCCGGGCCGCTGCCGAGCACGGCTACCACCTCACCGCCCGCGGCCCGCACCGCATGCGCGTGCACGCCGGCGATGAAACCGGTTCCCACGATCGCGGCTTGGGCGCGAGTCTTCATCCGTGCCTCCGGCCAGCAGCCGCGGAACCGGCCCGTACTCCTGCGGCAGGACTCACAGCGGCTGGCCTCATAACGGCTGGCCTGACGGCGGCTGGACTCACAGCGGTTGCCTCCCCCGGCGACCTCGGCATGTGCTCAGTGCGGTGACCGTAATCACCGTCCTGGCAACGTATTGCACGCGGCATGCAAAAGTCAACCCCTTGAAACTCAAACTCTGGCATGATCTTGCTCTGAGGTGCGCAGTATGGGGATACTTATGCCTGCATATGAGCTAAGTACGGCCTCTGCCATCAACGGATCCGAGTGAGAGACCAGGCGGCGCATGAGTTCGAAGCACCCAGCCGAAGGACTGGCCGCTGATCAGGTCGACTCCCTCGCCGCTGTACTCGCAGCCGTGCGCGGCGGCCGGCTGCGGACCCGCCCCGCCCTCGTGAGGCACCTCGGTCTGGGTCGCAACGTCGTCAGCCAGCGAGTGACCCAGTTGATCGACTTCGGGCTGGTCGATGAAGGCAGCCTGGCACCGTCCACCGGAGGGCGGCCGTCCCGCGAACTGCGATTTCGCGCCGAGGTCGGCTGCCTGCTCGTCGCCGAACTGGGCGCGACCGAGCTGCAGGCCGGCTTGAGCGACCTGGACGGCGTGCTGCTCGCCCAGCGCACCGAGGCCTGCGATGTGGCGGCCGGTCCCGAATCGACGCTGGCCCGGCTCGAGCAGATCTTCGACGAACTGCTGGCCGCACGACCGGCCGGGGTGCCGGTGTGGGGCGTCGGCGTCGGACTGCCCGGCCCGGTCGAGTTCTCCAAGGGACGCCCGATCGCGCCGCCGATCATGCCGGGTTGGGATGGCTACCCGGTGCGCGACAGGCTCGCGGCCACCTATCAGGCGCCGGCCTGGGTGGACAATGACGTCAACGTCATGGCGCTGGGCGAACTGCGTGCCGGGATCGGCCGCAACGAGCTGGAGCTGCTGTACGTCAAGGTGGGTACCGGAATCGGCGCCGGGCTGATCTCGGCAGGGCACCTGCATCGCGGTGCCCAGGGCGCCGCGGGCGACATCGGTCACGTGTCGGTGCTCGACGACGACAGCGTCCTGTGCCGCTGCGGCAACACCGGTTGCCTGGAGGCACTGGCCGGCGGGTACGCGCTCAGCCGCGACGGGCTCGCGATCGCGCGGTCCGGGCGCAGTGCCGCGCTGGCGGAGGTGCTGGCCGCTGCCGACCACATCACCGCTCGGGACGTGACGGCCGCCGCGGGCGCAGGCGACCCGGCAAGCCTGGCCCTGCTGACCCGGTCAGGCCGCTTGGTGGGCCGCGTGCTGGCGACGCTGGTGAACTTCTACAACCCGTCGCTCATCGTCCTCGGCGGGCAGGTCAGCTCCGGTGGCGACATCTTCCTCGGTGAGCTGCGGCGGACGGTCTACGGCCGCTCCACCGCCCTGAGCACGCGCGACCTGCGCATCACGACCTCGCCGCTCGGGGACCGTGCCGGCCTGCTGGGCGCCGCCTTCCTGGTGGCCGACCAGCTCTTCTCACCGGAGTGCCTGGGCCACTGGATCCAGAACGGCTCATCAGCCGGGCGGCCGGACCTGTCGGGCGACGGCGTGGCGGCCTGAGCCGGTCAGCCCGAATACAGGATTCGCCTTGCGTTCTTGGGGTTTCCGGGCTTGAAGTAGGGCTCCTGCCAGCTCGCGTCCTCGGTCAGGTAGTCGTGCGGGTCGGGGGCGTGCTGGTGCAGCCGGTGCGCCCACCACCGGGCGTAGAAGTGGTCGAAGATCCGGTTGAACTCGGTGAAGTAGACGTCGGCCACCTCGGTATCACCCGTGATCACAAGCATGTTCTCGTCGTTGGACGTCGTCGAGGCGGTGGAGAAGTTCGCCGAGCCGGAGATGGTGACCGGCGCGGGGCCGAGCGGGCCGATCAGCAACACCTTGGTGTGCAGGTACGGCACGTGCGGGTTGAACCCGGTCAGGTGCTCGGCCGCCCAGCCACCGAGTGACTCCGGTGTGCCCAGCGCGCCGACGGCCACCTGCACCATCGGGTCGGCCGACCAGCTGCGCTGATGGTTGTCAGGCTTGTTGAGCAGCACGAACCGCAGCACTCCGGGGGTGTGCGCGCCGGCAAGCTGGGCTTCGAAGTGCGCGTCGTCCAGCCCGAAGGGCAGCGTGATGTGCGTGCTCACCGCGCTTGCGGCGAAGCCCGCCGCGTACCAGTCCAGCGGATCGAGCGCGGTCCGCGGGCTGAACAGCGGGTGGGTCCCGCCGGTCGCCAGCGCATCGGTGTCGAAGGCACTGTGCGCATCCGCCCAGGCCTGCAGCGCGTGCCGGGCCGGGTCGGCGGAAAGCTCGGTCCAGTACTCCAGGAACCGCTGCGCGACCTCGGGGTCTCGCACCACGTGCCCGACGTTGGAGTGCCCGAAGATGCCACCCTGGCTGAGGTTCGTCGACCCGGTCCACACCTGCGCCGGGCTGAGCGCGCCCGCGCCGTTGCGGTCGGCGCGCACGATGAACTTGTTGTGCGCGATCACCGCGTGGGTCCGCGGGATCAGGATCGAACGGTCGAGGTTCGAATTCCGCACGGCATCTTCGATCGCGGCCTCGTTGAGCTCGCCCTGATCACCGTCGGCGTGATAGACGATCCGGACGTCCGCACCGGCCGCGTGTGCCTTGGCGAATGCCTTCAGCACAGTGGGTTCGGTCAGCTCGTAGACGGCGGCCCGGATGGCCAGCGAGGCCGAGGCGCCGTCTTGGAGAAAGGCGATCAGCGCCTCGTGCAAGCCGCGCGAGAGCCAGGTCATCGCCTCCTCGCGCTTGTCGGGCGGGAGGTTGCCCGGGGCGTCCCCGAACCGGGCGGCATAGGCCTGGCTGGCCGCGACACCACGGTTGAAGTAGATCCCGTGGGTGCCGGTGCCCGGGTCGTTGGTGGTGAGTTCGAGGGTCGCTGAGACCGAGTCCTTGGACGTCAGCTCGGCGGGGGTGCCGTACCGCGGCAGGATCGTGTACCGGTACCGGTGGGCCGGCTTGGCGGTGTAGTCGCCCCACCACATCGACTGGATCGGCTGGGCCTCGGTCTGGTAGATCGCGGTCAGAGCCGGGTCAGGCACCTGGGACTTGAAGGTCTTGAATCCCGACAGCCAGCGGGCGGTGTTGCCGGTGAGGTCCTCCCGGTGGACCGCAAATCCCAGACAGCCGTCCCGGGCCTCGTCGGTGAGGTCGAAGCCGAGGAATACCGCGTGGTTTCCGGCGATGGCCTGGACGGTGAGCCCGCCGTTCTCGATACGTTGTCGCACAGTAGCCCCCGGCCCTAGTTGATGACCGCACCATAGTCCGCAACACCGTATCGAGGTACCGGTAGCGGCCGATCAGCCCGCCGCGACCAGCTCGCGCAATTCCTCGATCCGGGTGTCGGGATCGCTGAGGTGACCGGCTTCGGGGTTTACGACGACCTTCGCGCCGGGAACATGGGCGGCCAGCCAGGCGCCATGACCGGCGGGGGCAAGGACATCCTGGGTGCCGTAGCGGATGGTGACCGGCACGTGGATCTCATCCAGGTCGAAGCCCCACCCGGTGAGCAGCGCCAGGTCATCGTCGACCCAACCCCACACTCCGGCGGCGTACGCGGCCCGCATTGCTTCCACGAACACCACCTGAAGATCAGGACGGGAGAGCTTCTCCCGGTCGGCGTCGGCGAGTTGCCAGTCGTCGGAGAGGATCTTCGACGGATCCTTCGCGATCCGCTCCAGGTCCTGCTCCGCCAGCCGTGCGAGGTGCTCGTGCAGAACCTGCTCACCCTCGAGCGCCCAGTGGAATTCCCGGACGTTCTGCGGGTCCATGCCCGCCCACCAGTCCAACCCCTCAGCGTCGAAGGGAGCGGCGCCGACCACGCACTCGGCGCGTTCCACCCGGTCACCCAGCCGGGCGGCCACCGCCAGCGAGTGCGGTCCACCGCCGGACCCGCCGGTGACAGCGAACCGGTCGATGCCCAACTCGTCAGCGATGGCGGTGACATCTGCGGCGCAGTCGACTACCCGTCGCCCGGGCAGACGGGCCGACACTCCGTAGCCGGGCCGGTCATAGGTCACCACCCGCAGCCCGGCGCGTTGGAGCGCAGCCTCATCCGGGTGACGACCGAACCGGGATCCAGGTGTGCCGTGCAGGGAAAAGAGGGGGGAACCGTCCGGGGCACCCCACTGCGCGACGCCGAGCGCGCGCCCGTCAGGTGCGGTGATGGTTGACAATCGATGCGCCATTCCACGAGTCTGCCCCACGCTGCGTTCGCCCGGTGCCATGACCCACTGATCCAGCGTCCCAGCCAGGCGATGACAGTATCTAGGGATGCGCATCGCGACCTGGAACCTGAACTCCGTCAAGGCACGGCTGCCGCGGCTGCTGTCCTGGCTGGAGGACCGCCAGCCCGACGTCCTGCTGGTGCAGGAGACCAAGGCGACCGAGCAGTCCTGGCCAGCCGCGGAGCTGTCGGCCCTCGGGTATGAATCCGCGCACCTTGGCAACGGCCGGTGGAACGGGGTGGGCATCCTGTCCCGGGTCGGGCTCACCGACGTGACCCGGGGGCTGCCGGGGCAACCGGACTTCGACGGAGTCGTCGAGGACCGGGCCCTCGGCGCCACCTGTGCCGGCATCAGGCTGTGGTCGGTGTACGTCCCCAACGGCAGGGTCGTCGGTCACCAGCACTTCGACTACAAGCTGCGCTTCCTGCAGGCGCTCGGCACCCAGTGCGCGGCCGAGCGGGTCGCGCTCGGGCCTGATGCGCCCTACGGACTGCTCGGGGACTTCAACGTGGCGCCGAACGACGACGACGTGTGGGACATCGTCGCCTTCGACGGCTCGACCCATGTCAGCGCACCGGAACGCGCGGCGCTCGCGGCCGTCCGGCAGGCCGGTGCCGGGCAGCCGCCGCTGGTGGACCTGATGCCGCGCGCCTCCATCGATCCCGAGGACACCCGGCCTCCCTACACCTTCTGGGAGATGCGGATGCTCGGGTTCCAGAAGGGCCGGGGCATGCGGATCGACCTGGCGCTGGTCAGCGACCCGATCGCCCGGACCGCCCGGTCGGTGTGGGTGGATCGCGACGCCCGGCGCGGTGAGGGCCCGTCGGATCACGCGCCGTTGGTCCTTGACCTTGACGTCTGACCTGGACCGCTGAACCGCTGTGGGTTGGTGCGGCCTGGCTAGCCTCGCCCTATCGCGGTTCCCGGCTGCGGTACGACGCCGTTGCTTGCCTCCGGCCGCGCCGGATTCTTGCCGCCGCTGAAGGCGGCGGCGAAACCGTCGAGTGCCTTGGTCAGTTCGCTCGGGATCATCCACACCTGGCTGCCCTGCCCCTCGGCGATCTTCGGCAGCGCCTGCAGGTACTGATACGCCAGCAGTTCCGGATCGGGACGGCCTTCGTGGATGGCGGTGAAGACGATGTCGATCGCCTTGGCCTGCCCCTCGGCCATCAGGATCTGGGACTGCCGCTGCCCCTCGGCGGTGAGGATCGCCGATTGCTTGGCTCCCTCGGCGGTCAGGATCTGAGACTGCCGAAGGCCTTCGGCGGTCAGGATGGTGGCGCGCTTGTCGCGTTCGGCGCGCAGCTGCTTCTCCATCGCGTCGATGATCGACTTGGGCGGGTCGATCGCCTTGAGCTCGACCCGGTTCACCCGGATCCCCCACTTGCCGGTGGCCTCGTCGAGGACCCCGCGAAGCTGGGCGTTGATCTCCTCGCGCGAGGTCAGGGTCCGTTCCAGGTCCAGGCCGCCGATGACGTTGCGCAGCGTCGTGACCGTCAATTGCTCAATGGCCTGCAGGTAATTCGCGATCTCATAGGTGGCTGCCCGCGGGTCGGTCACCTGGAAGTACAGCACCGTATCGATGTGCACCACCAGGTTGTCCTCGGTGATCACCGGCTGCGGCGCGAACGACACCACCTGCTCGCGCAGGTCGATCTTGGCGCGGATCCGGTCGATGCCGGGCACCAGGGTGTTGAAACCCGCCGACAGCGTCCGGTTGTAGGAACCGAGCCGCTCGATCGGATACGCCCGCGCCTGCGGCACGATCCGGATCGTGCGGCTGAGCACGGCGAGCACCAGCGCCGCGGTGATCGCGATGATCAGGACAGCGATCATGAGAACTCCCTGGGATAGACGAGCGCGGTCGCCCCGACGATCTGGAACACGCTGACCCGAGTTCCCACCGGCAGGACAAGGGTTTCGTCGTAGGCCCGGGCTGACCACACCTCGCCGCCGATCCGGACCGTGCCCGACTGTGCGTCGACCTCGGTGAGGACCACCGCCGGATGATCCAGCAGCGCGTCGGTGCCGCTGCGGTAGCCGGCCCGGGCGACGCCTCGCCGGCGGGCCAGCGGAACGACTACCGCGAGCGAGGCGAACGAGGTCAGCGCGAAGGCGATCGCCTGCGCCTCCAGGCCGCCACCGGCCCCGGCGACGATCGCCGCTGCCAGCGCGGCGAAGGCCATCAGCCCGGCGGCGAAGGCGAGTGTCATTATCTCGATCGCGCCGAGCGCCGCGGCGAGAACCAACCAGATCAGCCAGGCGGGCATCACCGGTCCAGCATGCGCCGCCGTCCTCAGGCAGCCAAACGGCAATTGGGTAACGAAACGCTTACCAGCCTTCCATCCGGACCTGCCCGAGGCGGCCGTGCAGGTCACGCATCGCCGCCCAGGTCTCGTCGCTGGGCCGGATGGAGGAGCCGGGCGGGTTAAGCAGGATCGGGGCGTCCACCCCGAGCAGGTTGCGCAGCCGGTCGGCCTCGGCCGGGCTGGCGGTCGCGAACGCCACCGCGGTGGACAGCAGCGCGCCGCCGCCGGTGAGCTGTCCGACGGTGTCCGCGTCCTCAGCGGACAGCCCGACGGCGGCGTTCTGCTGCCGGGCCGTCCGCACGATCCGGCCCAGCCGCGAGACGAACGGAGCCGGCACGGTGATGCCGGCCGGCAGGTCGACGTGCAGCAGCCGGGGAAAGTCCGCCTTGGACGCCAGCTGGCCGATGATCTGCATCGCGGGCAGCGCGGCGCCGAGCTGGTCACCGGACAGCCCGATGACCGTGACATAGCCCGGTTCGATCCGCTCGTCGCCAGAGCCGGTGAACATCTGCGCCAGGCCGGCGCCGCGGGACAGCCCCGCCACGGTGTCCCAGAGGCCACCCAGCCCGACGGCTCCCTGGACCAGGTCCTCCAGCCGAGGCACCGAGGCCTGCGGCCGGCGAACGATCCGGACGTTCTTGCCCAGACCCGCCGCCCGCGAGGCGAGCTGGCCGGACAGGTCGAGCAGCACCACCCCGGTGCCCCGGGCCGCGGCGTCCTGCGCCACGCTCAACACCAGCCGGGCTCGCTCGTCGGCGTGGCCCAGGACGGCGAACACCGGGCTCTTGCCCGCACGCAGCGCCGCGTGCGGGTCGAAGCACACCCGGTTGCCGTCCAGCGTCATCCCGATCTGGCACCCGGAGTCGTCGCCGAGCTCGTCCCGGCCTGCTGAGCCGGAGGTGCGGGAGGAGCCGGTCGAGCCGACCGGCACCTCGGCAGCGGGCTCGGATCCAGCAGCCGGGGCAGGTTCGGCAGCCGACTCGTCCACCGCCTCGGTGTCCTGGTCCGCCAGCCCCGTCACGGGTGAGGACTCCGCCGGTGCCGACGCTGATCCCGGCCCGGATGCCGACGGGCTGCCCGCGGGAGCCTCGGCGGCAGCCGCCGGCAGCGGGATCCGGACCGTCGCCCGGGCGGCCTCGGAGAAACCGGCCTCCCAGGCCAGCGTCTGCTCCTGGCTGAGGGAGTACAGGTCTGCCGGCAGCATCTCAGCCGGGATCTCGGCCAGCCGCTGGTCGCGCAGCAGCGTCAG
>NZ_DASVQG010000277.1:0-3035 GCF_036389215.1 Jatrophihabitans sp. | reverse complement strand
GCCCTGGCCCGGCTGAAGCTGAGATCAAGCGCCTCGGACACGGCTGCTCGCCGGTCGTGCACCTCGAGCACCAGGGTGCGCATCGCCGTCCAGGCCTGCGCGGCGGCGTCCGCGGCACGCCCGACCTGCGAACCGGCTGGCCATGCTGGCGAGTTGGTTACCCGGGGGGTCACGAGGTGCTCAGCATGGCCGGTTCGGCGGCGGCTGTCTCGGCGGAGAACAACTCCGCGGTCCGGTCGGCGCTGCGTTGAGCACGGCGACCGGTGCTGGCCACGCCGAGCACCAGGACGCACGCGCCCGCGCCGACGATGATCCACCAGCCCGGCCGGCTCGCCGATACCAGATCGCCGGCCATGGCACCGGAGGACCCGGTGTTGATCACCGAACCGATGATGGCCACTCCGAGCGCCGCGCCGACCTGCCGGCTGGTCGAGGCCACCGCCGCCGCCACGCCGGCCTGGGACCGCGGCATTCCGGAGACGGCGGTATTGGTGACCGGGGCGTTGACCATGCCGAAACCGATCGCGAACATCACGTAGCTGCTGACCAGCCAGCCGTAGCCGGTTGAACGGTCCAGCCCGGTGAGTGCCAGGCCGCCGGCGCACATGGCGACCCCGGCCAGGAACAGCGGCACCCTCGGGCCCCGCGAACCGACGATGCGCCCTGAGACGGGTGCGAGCAGCGCGGTGACCAGTGCCATCGGCAGCAACAACAGCCCGGCGTGCAACGCCGACAGCTGCCGGACGTCCTGCAGGTAGAGGGTGTTCAGGAACAGGAAGCCGCTGAAGGCACCGAATGCGCAGATGGCGATGACGGTGGCGGCGGAGAACGGCACGCTGCGGAAGAACCGGAGTTCGATGAGCGGATCGATCCGGCGCGGCTCGTACCGCAGCAGGGCCAGTGCCGCCAGTACGGCGAGCCCGAACAGCGCCCAGGTCTCCAGCGAACCCCATCCCGCCCGCGGGCCGTTGATGATGGCATAGGTCACCGAGGCCAGCAGGAACAGCACCAGCAGCTGGCCGATCGGGTCCACCCGCCGCGGCCGGGGCGCGCGTGACTCCGGAACGAAGAGCGCCGCGAGCACCACGGCGGCCAGCCCGATCGGCACGTTGATCCAGAAGATCGCCCGCCAGCCGACGGTTTCGGTGAGCAGGCCGCCGACGATCGGTCCGACGCCCAGGCTGATGCCGATCACGCCACCCCAGATCCCGATGGCACGGGCGCGTTCGGCCGGTTCGGTGAAGACGTTGGTGATGATCGACATCGCTACCGGATTCAGCATCGAGCCGCCGACGGCTTGCACCATCCGGAAAACGATCAGCCAGCCCAGACCGGGAGCGAGGCTGCACAGCAGCGAGCCGAGGGTGAACAGGACCAGGCCGATCTGGAACGTCCGCCGACGGCCCAGCCGATCAGCCGACGAACCGGCCAGGATCAGCAGGCTGGCCAGCACCAGGGTGTAGCTGTCGACGGTCCACTGCAACCCCTCGACGGAGGCGTTCAGATCGGTGCGGATGGAGGGCAGCGCGATGTTGACGATGGTGTTGTCCATGCCGACGATCAGCAGGCTGAGGCAGCAGATGGCCAGCACCAGCATCCGGCGTCGCTTCGTCAGCTCGGGCATCCGCCACTCCTTTGCCTCTACAACAATTGTAGCGACATAACTAACTATCTCGCCGTCCGGTGGTGATCCCACGCTCGAGCATCCCGGGCTGTGGATAACTTCCGGGGTGCTGAGCCGGACTTGCCTAGCGTGCTGCTCATGCGAGCTGCCTGCGGGACGTCAATGGGGCCTGACCGGTTCGAGCTGCCGGCTGACGGGCTGCCGGCGGCCCGGCTCTGCCTGGCGCAGCGGGTACCGGCCGGTGATCCGACCCGGCTGCGGGCCGTTGCCCGCCGGTCCGGAGCACTCGCCGCTGAGCTGCGCCGCACCGCGGATGTGCTGCTGTCCAGCGTGGAGTCCAGCCTCTGGCGCGGAGCGGCACACCAGGCCCTGGTAGCCCAGCTTCGGCTGCACGCGCCGCAGCTGTCAGTTACCGCCGACCGGTACGACGGCTATGCCACGGCGCTGAACAGCTACGCCGGTGTGCTCGACGACACGGCCGGTCAGCTGATCGGCATCCGCCGGCACTTGCAGCGACGCAGCGACGAGCTCGCGAGCCGGGGTGGCGTATCGAGTGCCGCGCTGGCCGCAGCGGTGGCCGACCCGAGCGCCGAGCTGCTGCCCCTCGCCCGGGCCTTCAAAGCCGGCTATGACCGGTGGACCGAGGGGCTGGAGCGCTGTGTCCGGGCGCTGCGGTGCGTGGACGAGCACGATCCGACCCGGGACCTGCACGGCTTCAGCGCCTTCAGTCACCAGCTGGGACACGCCGCGGCGACGGCGTTGAGCCCGTTCGAGCAGGCGGTGCTGCACCCGTCGCTGCGCAATGTCTCTGCCTGCCTGGGCGAGCTGAACGCCGGACTGTCGGTTCTGGGGCTGGGCTTGCTGTTCATCTGCCCACCGGCCGGTGCCGCCTGCTTGGCCGCCGCCACCGTCCTCGCCGTCGCACAGCTGGCGGTGGACAGCACCCGCCGAGCGCATGGTGAATCTGTCAGCGCCACCAGCCTGGGACTGGAACTGGCTGCCGCTATCCCGCTGGGCGGCAGCGCGTTCCGGTCGGTGCGGGCAGCTGAGGACGTGGTCCACCTGGTGCCGGGTGGCGGTTTGATGGCTCACGAAGCAGTTGACGACGCCCACACCCTGGCCAAGCACGTCGGGAAGTCCGAGGACTACCTGCGAAACCGGCTCGCCACCGAACCGCACATCAGAGGTGCTTCCACCTTCTACGACCGCCAGACCGCGGAGAACGCCATCTCCGGCCTGCTCAGGGAGAACCAGCGAACGGTGGACCGCTGGCTAGCTGTACTGCTCGGAGACGTTGGTGCAGCGGCTGATGGGTGGGCCGCCGATTGCGGTGTGTCGGCGGTGATGGTTGTAGTGGTGGAGCCAGGGTGTCAAGGCTGTTCGGCGGGTTCGTTCTGAGGTGTAGAGGCGC
>NZ_DASVQG010000276.1:0-1514 GCF_036389215.1 Jatrophihabitans sp. | reverse complement strand
GCGCCTCTACACCTCAGAACGAACCCGCCGAACAGCCTTGACACCCTGGCTCCACCACTACAACCATCACCGCCGACACACCGCAATCGGCGGCCCACCCATCAGCCGCTGCACCAACGTCTCCGAGCAGTACAGCTAGCCCTGCCCCGGGTACTTCACGCCACCCGGGGGTTCGGTCCTCGTCGATAACGCGGTCGCGGGGCCTCAGCCGGATTCGACCTGCGATTTGAGACGGTCCACCCGTTGCCGTGCGACGGTGGCGAATGCTCCGCGTAATACGGCAGCCAACATGCCCCGGTGCCGGAAGCCGTGCTCGACCACGGTCTCGCCCCCCTCGGCTCGCAGGCTCCAGTAGTTGGTTTCGGACAGGCCTGGAACTTCCCAGGTTGCCTCGACACGCAGCGGACCCGCCTCGGTGTAGCGGTATGTCCCCGCCAGTCCGCCGCGTACCCGGATCGGGTGGCTGCCCGGCGTGCCGGGCGAAGCCGGCGCCACCGTCAGGAACGCCGGGTTCCAGTCCGGCAGCCGCTCGGCGTCCAGCAGGACGTCGAGCACTGCGGCTGCCGGCGCCTGAATCCGTACCGTGGCGGTCATCAGGTCATTCATCAGAATCGCACTCCTCCGTCGGCCCGCACGGTCGTGGCGTTGATGTAGTTGGCTGCCGGTGACGCCAGGAAGGCGGCGATCCGTGCCATATCGCGAGGCTGCGCCGCCCCGAGTAGAACCCGAGACAGCTTGGCCTGCTGATCCTGTTCGCCCAGCCGGGCGCCCAGCCCGACGTCGATCAGGCCCGCGGCCAGCACGCAGCTCTGGATGCCGTACCGCGCGTATTCCTGGCTGATGCTGCGCGACAGGCCGTCGAGTCCCGCCTTGCTCGCCGCGTAGCTGGCCTGGCCGGCGTTTCCGAGCACGGCGGAGATGGAGGAGATGTAGACCAGGCGGCCGCGGCGAGCACGCATCATGGCGCGGACCGCGTGCTTGGACAGCAGGAACGCACCTCCCAGGTTGACCCGTTGCACGTCCTCCCACTCCTCGATGGTGGTTCGGACCAGCAAGCTGTCTCGGGAGATCGCCGCGTTGTGCAGGATCGCCGTCGGACCGCCGAGCCGCGCGGCCTGCGCGATCAGCCGGACGCTGGTCTCCTCCTCACCGATGTCTCCGACGACCGGCCAGACCTGACCGGGCCACTTCTCGGCGAGCAATTCCAGCGGAGCCGGGTCCCCGCTGCATCCGGCGACCACCTGGGCGCCTCGTTCGAGCAGTTCCAGCGTGATCTCGTGACCCAGGCCGCGCGCGGCGCCGGTGACCACCATGACTTCCTCGGCCAGGTCCGGTGCCCGGTTCATGACACCGCCGGAGTGTTGAACAGCCAGTCCGCGACTCGGCGAAGCTCACCCGCGCCCAGCTGCCCCTGGCGAGTTCGCCGGGCGAACCTGAGCCGGCTGCCGGGGTCGGCGGGCTCCTCGACGATGACCGCCGGCTGCAGTGCCGCCGGAGTCCGCCGCACCAGCGCC
>NZ_DASVQG010000275.1:0-14171 GCF_036389215.1 Jatrophihabitans sp. | reverse complement strand
GCGCCTCTACACCTCAGAACGAACCCGCCGAACAGCCTTGACACCCTGGCTCCACCACTACAACCATCACCGCCGACACACCGCAATCGGCGGCCCACCCATCAGCCGCTGCACCAACGTCTCCGAGCAGTACAGCTAGGCCATCGCCTTCTTGAGGTTCTCGTCGATCGCGGCCAGGAAGTCCTCGGTGGTCAGCCACGGAGTGTCCTTCGAGATCAGCAGCGCGAGGTCCTTGGTCATCTGGCCGGACTCGACGGTCTCGACGCACACCCGTTCCAGGGTCTCGGCGAACGCGGTCACCTCAGGGGTGTTGTCCAGCTTGCCGCGGTGCGCCAGGCCCCGGGTCCAGGCGAAGATCGAGGCGATCGGGTTGGTGGAGGTCGGCTGGCCCTTCTGGTGCTGCCGGAAGTGCCGGGTCACCGTGCCGTGCGCGGCCTCGGCCTCGACCGTCCTGCCGTCCGGGGTGGCCAGCACCGAGGTCATCAGGCCCAGCGAGCCGAAGCCCTGCGCCACGATGTCGGACTGCACGTCGCCGTCGTAGTTCTTGCAGGCCCAGACGTAGCCGCCCTCCCACTTCAGCGCGGCGGCCACCATGTCATCGATCAGCCGGTGCTCGTAGGTCAGCCCCGCCGCCTCGAAGTCGGCCTTGAACTCCGACTCGAAGACCTCGGCGAAGATGTCCTTGAACCGGCCGTCATAGCGCTTGAGGATGGTGTTCTTGGTCGACAGGTACACCGGGTAGTTGCGCTGCAGGCCGTAGTTCATCGACGCCCGCGCGAAGTCCCGGATCGAGTCGTCCAGGTTGTACATCGCCAGTGCCACCCCGGCACCGGGGAACTCGAAGACGTTGAGCTCGGTGGGCTGGCCGCCGTCCTTCGGGGTGAAGGTGAGGGTCAGGGTGCCCTCACCGGGCACCACCAGGTCGGTGGCCCGGTACTGGTCACCGAAGGCGTGCCTGCCGACCACGATCGGCTTGGTCCAGCCCGGCACCAGCCGGGGGACGTTGGCCATGATGATCGGCTCGCGGAAGATCACGCCGCCGAGGATGTTGCGGATGGTCCCGTTCGGCGAGCGCCACATCTGCTTGAGGCCGAACTCCTCCACCCGGGCCTCGTCCGGGGTGATGGTGGCGCACTTGACGCCCACCCCGTGCCGCTTGATGGCCTCGGCGGCGTCGATGGTGACCTGGTCGTCGGTGGCGTCGCGGTGCTCGATGCCGAGGTCGTAGTAGTCGAGGTTCACGTCCAGGTACGGATGGATCAGCCGGTCCTTGATGAACTGCCAGATGATCCTGGTCATCTCGTCGCCGTCCAGCTCGACGACGGTACCTTCCACCTTGATCTTCGACATCGATCGCCTCTCGCCGGTGCTCGGGCGCCGCACCGGGAAACCGTGTGGCGCTTCTTCCTGGCGAGTTTAGGTGATCGACCTGCCGCCGATCCGGCCTGGCTCCCCCGCCTGCGGGTCACTGCCGCCTGGCTGCCCCACGCCACGGGTACTAGGTTTCACAAGCATGACCTCCCCCTCCGCCGCCGACGCCGCCGACGCCAGGCCCGCCGTCGCTACGGCTCGTGACCGCACCGCCGTGGACGCCCTCGCTGAACGCCACCTGGATGCCCACCTCGAACTCGACCCGCTGGCAGCCACCTTCATCGGTGTCCCGGGTTACGACGACCGGATGCCGGACCTGTCCCCGGCCGGCCTGCAGGCCCTCGCCGACCTGCACCGGCAGACCCTGCGGGAGCTCGGCCAGGCGAGTCCGGTGGACGACACCGACAAGGTCACCATCGCGGCCATGACCGAACGGCTGACGGTCGAGCTCGAGTTGCACGAGCTCGGCATGTCCCTGTCGGAGCTGAACAACATCGCCAGCCCGGTACAGAACCTGCGCGACACCTTCGACCTGATGCCGACCGGCACGGCGGAGGAATGGTCGCGGATCGCCAGCCGGCTCGATGCCATGCCCGCGGCGATCGAGGGCTACCTGGAGTCGCTCCGGTTGGCCGCCAGCCGTGGCGACGTCTCGCCACGCAGGCAGGTCGAGGCCTGCATCACCCAATGCGAGGACAACCTCGGTGCCGACGGGTTCTTCGCCGGCTTCGTCGCCGGCGCCGACGGCTCGGCAGCGGTCCCGGACGGGTTGCGGGCGGACCTGGACCACGGCGCGCGGGCCGCCGAGGCCGGTTACCGGCGGTTGCGCGACTTCCTCGCCGAGGAGCTGCTCAGCCAGGCACCGGCCGCCGATGCCGTCGGAGCGGAGCGGTACCCGGTGCTCTCGCGCCGGTTCCTCGGCGCGGCGGTGGATCTGGAGGAGACCTATGCCTGGGGCCTGAACGAGGTCGCCCGGATCGACCGGCTGATGGCCGAGACCGCCGATGAGATCGAGGGCGGCGCCACGGTGGCCGAGGCGATCAACATCCTGGACGCCGACCCGGCCCGCTTGCTGCACGGCACCGACCAGCTGCAGGCCTGGATGCAGGAACGATCCGACGCCGCGATCGAGGCGCTGGGCGAGAGCCACTTCCAGATGTCGGAGCAGGTCCGCCGGCTGGAGTGCCGGATAGCCCCCACCCACACCGGCGTCATCTACTACACCGGCCCGTCAGACGACTTCTCCCGTCCGGGCCGGATGTGGTGGTCGGTGCCGGCCGGCGTGACCGAGTTCTCCACCTGGCGGGAGCTGACCACGGTCTACCACGAGGGCGTCCCGGGGCATCACCTGCAGGTGGCGCAGGCCGTGGAGTGCAAGCACCTGCTCAATCGCTGGCGGCGGCTGGCGGCCTGGGTGTCGGGGCACGGCGAGGGGTGGGCGCTGTACGCGGAGTGGCTGATGGCCGACCTCGGGTACATGGACGACCCGGGCAACCGGATGGGGCTGCTGGACGCCCAGTCGCTGCGAGCGGCCCGGGTGGTGATCGACATCGGGGTGCACTGCGAGCTGCCGGCACCCGCCGAGGTCGGTGGCGGGGCCTGGACCTATGACAAGGCGTGGCAGTTCCTGTCACGTCACTCGAACATGGGCACCGAGGTGCTGCGCTACGAGCTGGATCGCTATCTCGGCTGGCCGGGCCAGGCACCGTCGTACAAGATCGGCGAGCGGCTCTGGCTGGGGCTACGCGAGGAGAGCAAGGCCCGCGAGGGTGCGGACTTCAACCTCAAGGCCTTCCACCGCCGGACCCTGGAGCTGGGCAGCCTGGGCCTGGACATCCTGCGGCAGGCAGCGCTCGGCGAACTCTGACTCAACAGGTTCGCGGTGACGGGTTCGCGGTGACAGGTTCGCGGTGACGGGTTCGCGGTGACGGGTTCGCGGTGACGGGTTCCCGGTGACATCCGCCGGCGATCGGATCAGCTCCGATCGCCGGCGGAGTGCACCGATCAGATCAGGCCCAGCTCCGTGACGGCGTCCCGCTCGCCGACCAGCTCGGCGACCGAGGCGTCGATCCGCGAGCGGGAGAACTCGTCGATCTCGATCCCCTGGACGATCTGCCAGCTGCCGTTCACCGAGACCGCCGGGAAGCCGGCGATCAGGCCCTCCGGGATGCCGTACGAGCCGTCGGACACCATGCCGACCGACGTCCAGTCCCCCTCGGCGGTGCCGTTGACCCAGTCAGACATGTGGTCGATCGCGGCGTTGGCAGCCGAGGCGGCCGAGCTCGCACCGCGGGCTTCGATGATCGCGGCGCCGCGCTTGGCGACCGTCGGGATGAAGTCGTTCTCGATCCAGCCCTGGTCGGCGACCAGCTCGGCGGCGTTCTTGCCGGCCACCTCGGCCTGCCGGATGTCGGGATACTGGGTGGCCGAGTGGTTGCCCCAGACGGTCAGCTTGCGGATCTGGTCCACCGAGCTGCCGGTCTTCTTCGCCAGCTGGCTCAACGCCCGGTTGTGGTCCAGCCGCATCATCGCGGTGAAGCGATCCTTGCCGATGTCCGGGGCGTGCGCGGCCGCGATCAGGGCGTTGGTGTTGGCGGGGTTTCCCACCACCAGCACCCGGACGTCGGAGGCGGCGCCGGCGTTGATGGCCTCGCCCTGGGGCTTGAAGATGCCGCCGTTGGCCGAGAGCAGGTCGCCGCGTTCCATGCCGGCGGTGCGTGGCCGGGCACCGACCAGCAGCGCCACGTTCACGCCGTCGAAAGCGGCCCGGGCGTCGTCGGTGATGTCGATGCCGGCCAGCAGCGGAAAGGCACAGTCGTCCAGCTCCATCGCGGTGCCCTCGGCAGCCTTGAGCGCCGGGGCGATCTCGAGCAGCCGAAGCCGGACCGGCACGTCCGGGCCGAGCAACTGCCCGGCCGCGATCCGGAACAGCAGGCTGTAGCCGATCTGGCCGGCGGCGCCGGTGACGGTCACATTCACGGGAGTTTTCGTCATGTCGGCGACCCTACCGCGCACCCCGACGGCGGCTGCGGGCCACCTTTGGAAGGGCGGGGTGCGCTGCCTAGCGGGGCAGGGCCACCGCGACGACGAAGGTCAGCACCCCCAGGCCCCAGTAACAGGCGACATCGAAGGTCCGCCGGCGTACTCGCAGCAGGCCGGCCTGCTGGTCGGTCAGGGTCAGCCGGAAGAACCCGGCGACCAGCATTCCCAGCGCCATCCCGCCGACCGCCCGCAGCCAGTGCTGCGGAAACACCGATATCGACAGCACCGCGATCAGCTCGATGAGCAGCACCACGCCGAACGGGATCTCCTTCAGATCGCGGCTGGACGACGAACTCGCCATGGCCCGGCGCTGCCTAGCTCGGGGCCAGGCGCTCGGCGGCGGCAACCACGTTGCCCAGCAGCATCGCCCGGGTCATCGGGCCGACGCCTCCGGGATTGGGAGCCAGGAATCCGGCCACCTCAGCCACGCCGGGTGCCACGTCGCCGGCGATCTTGCCCTCGACCCGGCTCACCCCGACGTCGAGGACGGCAGCTCCGGGTTTGACCATCTCCGCGGTGATGAGGCCCGGCACCCCGGCGGCGGCGACCACGATGTCGGCCCGGCGCACCTGCTCGGCCAGGTCCCGGGTGCCGGTGTGGCACAGGGTCACCGTGGCGTTCTCCGAGCGCCTGGTCAGCAACAGTCCGAGCGGCCGGCCGACGGTCAGGCCACGGCCGATCACCACCGCGTGCGCCCCCGCGATCGGGACGTCATAGCGGCGCAGCAACTCGATGACGCCCATCGGGGTGCACGGCAACGGGCCGGGCTGCCCGAGCACCAGCGAGCCGAGGTTGTACGGGTGCAGGCCGTCGACGTCCTTGCCCGGATCGACCCGGCTCAGGATCGCGAACTCGTCCAGGCCGGTGGGCTGCTGGACCAGGAAGGCGGTGCAGGACGGATCGGCGTTGAGCCCGTCCACCACGGCCAGTACCTCGGCCAGGGTGGCGGTGGCGGGCAGTTCGCACTGGATGCTGGCGATCCCGATCTCGGCACAGTCACGGTGCTTGGCCGAGACGTACCACCTGCTGCCCGGATCATCGCCCACCAGCACGGTGCCAAGCCCCGGCACCACGCCACGGGCGGCGAGCGCCGCGACCCGCTGGGCCAGTTCGGCCTTGATCAGGGCCAGGGTGGCCTTGCCGTCCAGAATCGTTGCCGTCACTGGGCACATCTTGCCACCCACCGCTGAGCGGCTCGGCGGCTC
Organism: Jatrophihabitans sp.; assembly: GCF_036389215.1. Classification (GTDB taxonomy): domain Bacteria; phylum Actinomycetota; class Actinomycetes; order Mycobacteriales; family Jatrophihabitantaceae; genus Jatrophihabitans_A. The sequence goes on along the minus strand of NZ_DASVQG010000275.1, from coordinate 8,553 downwards.
GGGGAGTCGGCGGCTCGGCGGCTCGGGGAGTCGAGGCGCTCAGCCGATCCGCAGGCCCAGGTACTGCGCGAAGGCCAGCGCCTGCTCGACCTCCACCCGGGTGCCGGTGAGATCGACCACCCTGGGGTCCAGGCCGTCGATCACCGCTCCGCGCAGATCGGCGTCGCGCAGGGATGCCTGCCCCCAGCGCAGCCCGCGCAGGTTCGCCCCGGAGAACACGCACCGGTCCAGCCTGGCGCCGGTGACGTTGGCGTCCACCAGCTTGACGTCGGCGAAGTTCAGCTCGCGCAGGTCGGCGCCGCCCAGTGACACCGCGCTCCAGTCGCCGCCGCCGGCGATGGTGACCGAGCGCAGCGTCGTGTTGGTGAAGACGGAGCCGGCCAGCTTGCACTCGGTCAGGCTGGCGCCGGTGAACCGGGTCCGGTCGAACGAGCACGCCACGAACGCGGTACGCAGGTGCGCCGAAGCGTTGAGCTCGGCCCGGTCGAAGCCGCAGTCGGTGAAGCTGCACGCCTCGGTGCTCAGCTCGTCCAGGGACGCCTCGTCGAACCGGCACCGGCTGAAGTGCAACCGCCGTAACGAGAGCCCCCGCAGATCGGTACCGACGAAGTCCTCGTCGGCGATCTCCGGCCCGCCCGCCACCAGCTCGGCGAACCAGCCCGGCAGCGGCGCGGACGTGCCGGTCGCCGACGGCCCGCCGTCCTCGGGGGTGGCCATCAGTGCGCGAAGTGCCTGGTGCCGGTGAAGTACATCGTCAGCCCGGCGGCCTCGGCCGCGGCGGTCACCTCGGCGTCCCGGATCGAACCGCCGGGCTGCACCACCGCCCGGATCCCGGCGTCGATCAGGACCTGCAAGCCGTCCGGGAACGGGAAGAAGGCGTCCGAGGCGGCATAGCTGCCCGCGGCCCGCTCCGCCGCCCGGGCCACCGCCAGCCTCGCCGAGTCCACCCGGTTGACCTGGCCCATGCCGACCCCGACCGTGGCCCGGTCCTTGGCGAGCAGGATGGCGTTGGACTTCACGGTGCGCACCGCCCGCCAGGCGAACTCCAGCTCCGCCAGCTCGGCCTGTGCCAGCGCCGGCCCGCATGCCAGCGTCCAGTTGGCCGGCTCGTCACCAGGGGCGTCCAGGGCGTCGGCATCCTGCATCAGCACCCCGCCCGAGATGGGCCGGGGCTCGGCGGCGCGTGGCCGTGGGCCCGGAATCACCAGCACCCGCAGGTTCTTCTTTCCCGTCAGGACCTCCAGCGCGGCCGGCTCGAAGGCCGGCGCCAGGATCACCTCGGTGAAGATGTCGGCGACCTGCTCGGCCAGGGCCGCGGTGACCGGTCGGTTGCTGGCGATCACGCCTCCATAGGCCGACACCGGGTCACAGGCATGCGCCCGCGCGTGCGCCTCGGCGATGTCGGAGCCGAGCGCGATGCCGCACGGGTTGGCGTGCTTGATGATTGCCACGCAGGGCTCGGCGAAGTCGAAGGCGGCCCGGTAGGCGGCGTCGCCGTCGACGTAGTTGTTGAAGCTCATTGCCTTGCCGTGCAGTTGCTCGGCCTGCGCGATGCCCGGCTCGGCGCCCTGCTGGATGTAGAGGGCGGCCCGCTGGTGCGGGTTCTCGCCGTAGCGCAGCACCTCGGCGCGTTCCAGGGCCACCCCGACGTAGGGCGACCAGCAGGACGAGGTGGCCGGCTCGGCACCGGCGACCGCGGCATCGGCGGCGTCCGCGGCGACGCTCCGCTCGCCGAACCAGTTGGCGACCGCGGCGTCGTAGGCGGCGGTGTGGGCATAGGCGCGGCCGGCCAGCCGCTGCCTGGTCGCCAGGTCGAAGCCACCGGCGGCGACGGCCGTCAGCACGTCCGGGTAGCCGACCGGGTCGACGACCACGGCCACCGAGCCGTGGTTCTTCGCCGCGGCCCGAACCATCGCCGGCCCGCCGATGTCGATCTGCTCGACCACCTCGTCGGGGCCGGCGCCCGACCGCACCGTCTCGCGGAACGGATACAGGTTGACCACCACCAGCTGGAACGTGTCGATGCCCAGCTCCCGGACGGTCGACAGGTGCTCGGCATTGCCCTGGTCGGCCAGCAGGCCGGCGTGCACGTGCGGGTGCAGGGTCTTCACCCGGCCACCGAGGATCTCGGGAAAGCCGGTCACCGAATCGACCGGCGTCACCGGCACCCCCAGCTCGGCGATGGTGGCAGCGGTCGAGCCGGTCGAGACGATCTCGACACCGGACTCGTGCAGCCCCCGCGCCAGCTCTGCCAGCCCGCTCTTGTCATAGACGCTCACCAGCGCGCGGCGGACGGGAATTCGGGTCATGGACAGCTCTCCTCGTAAGGTCAGGGACGCACTGCTGACGCAGGCCCGGAGCGAAGGCACAGCCGGCGGATCGTGTCGAGGAACAAAGGCTTCTCCGCGGCCTGGATGCGTTGGCGCAAGGTGTCGGCAGTGTCGCCGTCGAGCACCGGTACGGCCGCCTGGGCCAGGATCGGCCCGGAGTCGACCCCCGCGTCGACCCGGTGCACGGTGACGCCGGTGATCTTGACCCCGTGCGCCAGCGCGTCGTTGACCGCGTGCCCGCCCGGGAAGGACGGCAGCAGCGACGGATGGGTGTTGACCATCTCGAACCGGCTCACCGTGGCCGCGTCCAGCACTCTCATGAACCCGGCCAGCAGCACCAGGTCGGGGCGGTGCCCGGCGATGGCCTCGGCGAGCGCGACGTTCCAGTCCGCGCGGTCGGCGTAGCCGGCCAGCGGCACCGCGAAGGTCGGCACGCCCGCCGCGGCCGCGCGCGCCATCGCGGGACACCCGGGCCGGTCGGTGCCCGCGGCCACCACCCGGGCCCCGAAATCCGGATCGGCAGCGGCGTCCAGGACCGCCTGCAGGGTGGTTCCCGAGCCGGACGCGAGAACGACGAGCCGGGCGGTCACGGCGCCTACCCTACTGGGACCGGCAGCCGGCCCCGGTGGGGTGGCGCCCCTGCCGGCTGGCGTTGCAGGCCGGCCCTGCTGGCTGGCCCTGCGGGCCGACGTTGCTAGCTGGCGTTGCGCGCGCGGGCCGCGACCTTGACACCCGGCTCGTCGGAGTCGGGCTCCTCGCCGTCCCCAGAGAGCTCGGAGGGCTCGCCGTCCCCGGAGAGCTCGGAGGGCTCGCCGTCCCCGGAAGACTCGTCCGCGGAGAACTCCGAGGCCAGCGCGTACAGGCCGGTGACGACCTGCTCGGCGAACCTGGCGCGCAGCAGCTGGACACCCAGCCACAGCCCGGCTGCCGGCAGCACCAGCAGCGTGGTGGCAACACCGACCGCCCACCACGCCGCTCCGATGCCCCGCAACGCCCCCGATCCCAGGTCACCGGCAGCCAGCCCGGTGAGCACCGCCAGCAGGACGCCGGCGATCCCCGCCGCGGCGGCGCAGTCGGCCAGCCGGTGCGGCCAGGACTGCGTCGCCGGCAGTGTGCGCAGTACTGCCCAGCCGGCCAGCAGGGCCACGCCGACGATCACCAGGGAACCGGCCCAGGCCGCCGGCTGGTGGTGCGGCAGCCCGGCCAGCAGCGGGAACACCGGCAGCCGGCCGGAGCTGACCGAGAAAGCCGACACCGAAGTGTGGGTGCCGACATCGAAGCCCGGACCGGTGAGGTAGCTGACGCCGGCCAGCACCGCGTTCGGCGCTGCCGCGATGCCCAGCAGCGCGACCGGCAGGCCGGCCGCACCCGGCGCGAGCTGGCGCTGCAGGGCCATCGCGTCGGAGAAGTGCGCGAGCAGCATGCCGGCCGACAGCAGGGAGCCTGCCGCCAGGTAACCGGCGGTGACCAGGCCGGCTGCCCGGCACACGTGCTGCCACCGTTGCGCGACCCTGGACCAGAGGTACTCGGCCGATCGGGCAGCACCACCGACGGCCAGCACGAACAGCAGTGCCGCCACGGTGCTGCGCAGCACCGGCGCATGGGTGCTGCCCAGCCGCGACCATCCGGCTAGCACCGCCGAGGCCGCTGCATAACCGAGCACCAGGCCGGTGAAACCCGACCAGGAATCCTGCCGCCGGGCATGGCTGGCCACCAGCCAGCCGAGCAGGCCGGTCACCAGCAGCGGCGCCAGCGTGACCTGGGTGCCGGCCAGCACCACCCCGCCGTGGGCGCCGGTAAGCACCACCAGCGCCGCCGCCTTCAACGCCGAGAGAGCCGGGGTGGTGTCGGCGCCGGGCATGAGCCAGGCCACGAAGGTCGGGACGGCGCAGCAGCCCAGGGCGATCAGCAGCAGCCCGATCCCGGAGACGACCCCATGGCGAAATCGGGTCAGCCAGCCGGGTGGGTACTGCTGATCGGCGGAACTCACGCTCCCAGGCTCGCAAAGCGGGCCCGGATGTCTGACCAGGCGCGCCGGATGTGGCGCCTATCGCAGCAGCTGCCACCGCGGTGACTGCGTGCTCTGATCGGTGAGCCAGCGTCGTGTCTGCGTCAGTGGGTCAGCGCGGTGACTGCGGCCATTGCGGGGGCTGGTCGGGCTGACCCGGCTGGCCCGACTGACCCGGCTGGCCCGACTGACCTGGCTGGCCGGGCTGACCTGACTGGCCCGGCTGGCCTGACTGGCTGGGCTGGCCTGACTGGCTGGGCTGGCCGGGCTGGCGCGGCTGTCCCCACTCGGATCGGCCGGCTGGTTGCCATCCGGACTGCACGTAGCCGGGTTGACCGGGCTGCGCCGGCTGGCCATAGCCAGGCTGCGCCGGCTGCCCGTACCCGGCCTGGCCGGGCTGGCCGTACCCGGGCTGACCGGGCTGCGGCGGCTGGACGTAGCCGGGTTGCGGATAGGACCGCTGGCCATATCCGGCCGGGCCGTAGCTCGGCTGGCCATATCCGGGCTGGCCATATCCGGGTTGGCCGTAGGGCGGTTGGCCATATCCGGGCTGCCCGTACGGCTGCTGCCCGTACGGCTGCTGCCCGTACGGCTGCTGGCCATAGCCGGGTTGGGCATAGCCGGGTTGGGCATAGCCATAGCTGGGTTGGCCGAAGCCGGGTTGGCCATAACCCGGCGCCTGCGCGGCTGCCTGGTCGGCGGCCGCCTGCCGGGCCTGCAATGCCCGCACCCGATCGGCCCGCACCGACTTGTTGCTGCCGCGCAGCCAGCCGAACATCAGGGCAACCGCCTGGCCCGTCGCGGTGAGCAGGCCGGCCACCGAGCCTGCCTGGACGGTCGCGCTGTCGGGTTTGGCGATCATCCCGCCCAGCACGATCACCGCGGCGGCAGCGGCCAGCAGCGCGGCCACCGGTGGGCTCTCGGCCTGGTGCGCCCGCCCGGCCAGTATCTGGTTCACGGTCAGCGCGCTGGCTGCCAGCACCAGGGCGATGCCCGCCGCTCCGGTGCCGGAATAGAAACCGGGCGTCCCGCCGGCGGAATCGCCGACAGTGCCGAACCACCCCAGAAATCCCCAGAGCAGCATCGGAGCGCCCAACGCGGCACCCACCACGTCCCACGGCCGGGCCCGGACCAGGGCTCCGGCGGCGAGTTGATCGAGGGAGTTCATGGCCTGAATCTAGGCGATGACACAGCACCGCGGCCCGTGGCGCGTCATCGCCACGGGCCGCCGGGGTGTGAGGACCGGTCTAGACGTCCGAGAAACGTCCTAACCCCGGGTGGGCAGCGTGCCGCCGGTGTCGGTGAACCGCTTGAAGGCAAGGCCTGTTCCGGCCAGCACGGCGAGCAGGCTGATCCAGTACCCGATGCCGTGGCCCTTGTCGATCTTGACTCCCAGCACATCGAATCCGCCGGTGTTCCCGGGTATCACGAACAGCGCGAGCAGCAACAGCAGCGAGGCGAGGGCGAAGGCACCCAGCACCACCAGCCGGACCGGGAACGCCAGCCGCATCTTCGCAATCAGCTCCGCTGCCAGCAGCACCGCGGCGAAGATCGCCAGCAGGGTGGCGATCGGTGCCAGCACGCCGTGCCAGGCGCTGACCGAGACCGTCCGGGAGAAGGGCGGAATTTCGACCTTGTAGGTGAAGTAGTTGAACGTCGAGAAGATGAAGGCCACCACGCCGGCGGCGATGATCCCCCAGTCGAGCGGGTCGACGCTCTTGGGATCGAAGTCCTGCAACCCCGCAGGGCCGGGGCCGGACCTGCCGCCCACCGGCTGGCCGCCCACCGGCTGGCCGAAGCCGGGCTGGCCGAGCGCCGGCTGGCCCATGCCGGGCTGGCCGATGCCGGGCTCGCCGAGGCCTGACAGGCCGACACCGGATTCGCCGGGGAGGGGCTGGCCGTAACCCGGCGGCCCGTAGCCAGGGTCGTTCACCGGCGGCTGCTGGCCGAAACCCGGTTGCGGATAGCCCGGTTGCGGATAGCCCGGCTGGTCATAACCCGGTTGCGCGTACCCCGGTTGCGCATAACCCGGCTGCGTGGCCGGCTCCCCGTAGCCGGGAGGTTGCGAGGTGGCTTCCGGCGGCACGTTACCGGCGCCAGGTTGCCGAGGCTCTTCTGTCATCGTGGCTCTCCCGATCTATGAGGGCTCATAGCTGGTTCACAACCGGCCTCAAGCTATACCCAGCACCATCGGCGCCCCGGCAAAACGCCGAGCCGCAACCGGACCGACCCCAAGCCGAGACAGCGCTCGACCGCCCGCGGGCAGCCCTGCCAGCGAGAGCAGCTGACCCGGACGAAAGGTCCGGGTCAGCCGAGGAAGCGCAGCGCGGCAGGACTAGGAGCTGAGCAGCTCCCGCATCAGCCGGGCGGCCTCGCTGGGGGTCCTGCCGACCCGGACGCCGGCCGCCTCCAGGGCTTCCTTCTTGGCCTGCGCGGTGCCCGAGGAACCCGACACGATCGCACCGGCGTGCCCCATGGTCTTGCCCTCGGGCGCGGTGAAGCCGGCGACATAGCCCACCACCGGCTTGGTGATGTGCTCGGAGATGTAGGCGGCGGCCCGCTCCTCGGCGTCGCCGCCGATCTCGCCGATCATCACGATGGCCTCGGTGTCGGGATCGTCCTGGAAGGCCTGCAGGCAGTCGATGTGGGTGGTGCCGATCACCGGGTCACCGCCGATGCCGACCGCCGAGGAGAAGCCGATGTCGCGCAGCTCGAACATCATCTGATAGGTCAGGGTGCCGGACTTGGACACCAGCCCGATCCTGCCCGGACCGGTGATGTTGGCCGGGATGATGCCGGCGTTGGACTTGCCGGGGCTGATCAAGCCCGGGCAGTTCGGCCCGATGATCCGGGTCTGGGAGCCCTTGCTGAGGTTGTGGGCCCACGCCGCGGTGGAGTCGTGCACGGGCACGCCCTCGGTGATCACCACGCACAGCCCGATGCCCGCGTCGATGGCCTCGACGATGGCGCCCTTGGTGAAGGCCGGCGGCACGAACAGCACCGAGACGTCGGCGCCGGTCTTGGCCATGGCGTCGGCGACCGAGCCGAACACCGGCACGTCGGTGCCGTCGACGTCCACGGTCGAACCGGCCTTGCGCGGGTTCACCCCGCCGACGATGTCGGTGCCCGAGGCCAGCATCCGGCGGGTGTGCTTCATGCCCTCGGAGCCGGTCATGCCCTGGACGATGACCTTGGAGTTCTCGTTCAGAAAGATCGCCATAGCTGCCAGTCCCTACTTCGCGCTGTTCGCGAGTTCGGCGGCCTTCTCGGCGCCGTCGTCCATGGTGTCGGCCAGCGTGACCAGCGGGTGCGCGGCCTCGGTCAGGATCCGGCGGCCCTCCTCGACGTTGTTGCCGTCCAGCCGGACCACCAGTGGCTTGCTCGCGGAACCGCCCAGCATGCCCAGCGCGGTCACGATGCCGTTGGCGACCGCGTCGCAGGAGGTGATGCCGCCGAAGACGTTGACGAACACCGACCGGACCGCCTGGTCGCCGAGGATGATCTCCAGGCCGTTGGCCATCACCTCGGCCGACGCCCCGCCACCGATGTCCAGGAAGTTCGCGGGCTTGACGCCCCCGAAGTGCTCACCGGCGTAGGCGACGACGTCCAGGGTCGACATGACCAGGCCGGCGCCGTTGCCGATGATGCCCACCTCACCGTCGAGCTTGACGTAGTTGAGGCCCTTCTCCTTGGCCTTGGCCTCCAGCGGGTCGGCGGCGGCGACGTCCTCGAGGTCGGCATTTCCGGCCTGCCGGAAGTCGGCGTTGTCGTCCAGGGTGACCTTGCCGTCCAGCGCCAGGACCTCGCCAGTTGCCACCCGGGCCAGCGGGTTGATCTCGACCAGGGTGGCGTCCTGGCTGACGAAGGTCTCCCAGAGCTTCACCACGGTCTCGGCGGTGCTGTCGATCACCTCGGCCGGGAAGTTCGCCTCGGTCAGGATCTCGGTGGCCTTGGCGAGATCCACCCCGGTGATGGCGTCGATCGGCACCCGGGCCAGTGCCTCGGGGCGCTCGACGGCCAGCTCCTCGATCTCCATGCCGCCCTCGGCCGAGGCCATCGCCAGGAAGGTGCGGTTGGATCGGTCGAGCAGGAAGGAGAAGTAGTACTCGGCCTCGATCTGAGCGCCGGGGTCGACCAGCACCCGGTGCACGGTGTGGCCCTTGATGTCCATTCCCAGGATGGCCTCAGCCGCTGACTCGGCTTCGGCAGGGGTCT
>NZ_DASVQG010000274.1:0-10578 GCF_036389215.1 Jatrophihabitans sp. | reverse complement strand
CTGAAGGTGATGGCCTCGCCCGCGCCGCTCACCTTGAACGGGATGTTCGCACCGCCCGGTGTTCCACCGGCGCCGTAGTTGACGTCCCAGGACAGGCCGACGGTTGCCTTGACCTGGTAGCTGCCCGGCGGGATCGCGGTGGTGGTGAAGGTGTAGGTGCCGTCCCCGTCCGGGTCCTGCAGCCACGACCTCAGGCAGTCCGGGGACCAGTCGGCGGGACAGCCGAGTTCGGACTGGAAGTCACCGGCGGCCGTCACGATCGGGGTGCTGAGGTCATCGGTCACCCAGTGCGTGGCGTTGTCGTAGTAGAACGTGACGTTCTTGCCGCCGGCCGGGACGGTGATCGCGATGTTGGGACCGTTCTGCACGCCGCCCTTGCCGTAGTTGACGTCGAAGCTCTTGTTCAGCGCGGCCTTGTACTCATAACTTCCCGCTGGCAGTGCCAGGGTGAGCGACCAGATGCCGTCATTGCCGCGCTGGGCCAGCTGCAGCTGCGAGCACTCCGGTTGCCAGTCGCCGGGGCAGCCGACCTCACTGCCGAAGCTGCCGGGCACCGACACCGCGCCCGGCTGAGGATCGGCGGCGCGGGCAGGCCCGGCCGCGCCGAATGTGGCGATCAATGCCGCGATCAGGACGGTGGGTATCAGGAGGGCCATCCGGCCGGTCAGCAGGTTCCGCGGCGTCCGACGCATCATGGTGCTCCTTACCTGGTACCTCCCTCGCCATGCCGAAAGCAGTCGGTCACAGCGAGTAAGAGCGGCTTCTCGACGCTAGCAACTCCTTCCAGGCATGGGAAGGACCATCAGGAGATGCCCAGGGCCAGCGTCCAGACCGCGGCGACGCCCAACGCGACCGCGGCGAGCCGGGTCACGCGGCCAGGCCGTTCCAACAGCCGCTCAAGGGTGGAAACCGCGCACAGCACCACACTCCACAACAGTTGTCCGCTCGGCGCCACGACCATGACCAGCATCAGGCACCAGCACGATCCCAGGCACGCACCGCCGTTGCGGAGGCCGAACGTGAGCGCGGCCTTCTCCGCCCGCCAGCCTCGCGGCGGCAGCGGGACGCTTCGGTGACATCTGCGCAGCCAGTGCCGCTTGTACGGCGTGAGCTGCCAGGCCGCGGCGATCCCCAGGACCGCACAGAACAAAGCCGGTTCGCCAACGCCGGAGGCCAGCGACGAGCCTGCCAGGACGACGATCGCAAAGGCGGTCCAGACGGCCAGGTAGGCCAACCCGAACTCGGCCATGGCACGCTGCTGACGCCAGCGGAGGCTGTTCACGCCGGTGTGCCGGATACCGCTCAACGCGGCCGGACCCATCATCGCCACCGTCATGATGATCAGGTGCGACAGCTGGTCAGCACCCGGCCACCTGCCGGCCGGCGCCGCCATGTCCGGCATGGACAGCAACGCCCCGGTCATCGCCGCGCCGCCGTGTGAGCTGTCGAGCACCAGTAGCAGCACCCAGGCGAGCCCGACGACCACGGCAGCGCCCAGTTCTGGACGCCGCCGCCTCAGCCGGTGCAGAGTGCGCGGTCGCGGCCGGTACGCCGCCCCGACGCCGACACCGGCGTTGGTCATCACGCGAAGTGGACGCTGACGCGGCCTATCGTGACGGGCAGGTCGGGATGGGCCACGTCGGCCATCGGGGGAGCCAGCTCATCCTCACCGCTCGGCGGCTGCAAGGTCAGCGGCCGGAACGTCACCTGCAACTGCTCACCCTCCTGCCAGCCGCCCGCGCCGGCGAGCTGGTCGAGCAGATCGGTGATCTCCATCGACAGCCGCAACCCATGGGGGCTTTCGTCCCCGCGCGGGTTCCTTGCCCGTTCGACACCGAACAGCGAAACATTGCCCACATGGTGCTCGGCGATCTGCTCGTCGCTCGGATCCTCGGGAAGGTTGAGGTAGACCCCGTACACGGTGCCGGGATTGCGCTCGGCAGTGATGTCCTCGATGTCGAGGAAAGCACGGTGCTCGTGGTCGGCAGCGGGTGCCTCATCCTGCAATGCCTGAGTGACCCCTGGGTCGATCGTGACGGGCACCCGATGGGTGAGGCCGACCAGCTGAACAGGATCGTCGGTGGCACCGACTAGCTGGCGAACCTCAGGCGCCGGGCCCACCTGGGCCGGCTCCGGGGGAATCTCACGTCGTTGCGGCCAGGGCCTGGGCCAGTTCACGGGCAACCTCAACTTCTCTATCGGAGGCCAGGGGATCCGCATCCGGTACGGCAGATGATCGTAGGTGTAGCTGAGCTGCCCGATCGTGTCCACCACCCCACCGTCGGTGAGCGAGGCTGGCACGCCACCCACATCGACGAACTGGAAGGACTTCCCGTCCCACGGTGCGCCGGGGTTTGCGTGGTGCTGCGCCCAGAGCCACCAGAGATGGTCGATGTTGGCGTGGTGCAACCAGAAGATCGGGTCTTCGGCGGCAGTGTCCGGATCGCCCATCAGACCGCCGATAGCCACGTGCACATCATTGTGGGGGGTCTGTTCGAGCCGTCCGGTTTGTCCCCAGAACTGACCCGCCGACGAGGTGACCCCGCCGCCGAACTCGGCCGCTCCGATGTATTGCGGGCGGCTCATCGCGAAGGCCGGTGAGGTGATCGCGCCGGGCAGGCCCGCGCCGGCATTGATGCCCGGCCTACGGTTGTTGACGTAGAGCGGGTTCGGCGTCCCGTCCGGCCGGTTCGGATTGCGGAATGCCAGTGGCAGGGTGTTGTGGTCGCCGCCTCCGTCGTAATTCCAGTACGGCAGGGCCCAATTCTCCGGTCCGCCGTTGGCGATGACCTGAGCGCGAACGATGCGCTCGAAGTAGTAGAGGTACATCCGGTGCCAGGAGACGAAGTACCAGCTGCCGTGCCTGCACTGATTCCATTGGGGAAGCGGCGGAACGCTGTAGGTGCCGTGGATCGCGGCCTGGTAGGCCCAACTCGTCGGGTCGCTCTCAGGTTTGGCTTTCATCGCAGCCACAGCGTCGGCGTAGGCGGTGATTACCGGGTCATCCTCTGCCAGTGTCCAGACATCCACCCGCACGAATATAGGAGACATGGTCGACCTCCTGCTGCTTGGAGTTCGGGGGTCATACCGGCTTACACCCACTGATGCATTGTGACAAGGGGAAAGCGTCTCGAATTCGATAGCGAGCGGGGGTCAACCGGACAAAATCTGCTGTCCTGCTGCCACATCTCCGACGGGCTTGCTCATATGCTGACGCCGCGGCGGGCCAGGAATACCTGAGGGTCCACGGGCGGTCCCGACATCCCGCCGATCCGGACCTCCAGGTGCAGGTGCGGACCGGTGGAGTGGCCCTCGGTGCCGACGTAGGCAATGTTCTGTCCGACCCGGACCGACTGCCCGGGTGAGACTGCCAGCACCTTCATGTGGCCGTAGATGGAGGTGAAGCCATTGCCGTGATCGATCACGACCCAGTTGCCGAAGCCCTGCGCGGGACCCGCCGCGACCACGGTTCCGGCCCCGATCGCATAGATCGGCGTTCCGTACGAGGCGGCCAGGTCATCGCCGGGATGGAACTCCCCCCAGCGCATGCAGAAGCAGGTCGACATGTAGAAGCTGCCGGCCGGCAACGGCAGCGTCCAGGGCTGGTCGTCCTCCGGTGGCGCGGCCGAGGGCGGCGGCGCCGGATTGGACGCCGGCTGGTCGGAGGAGTTGGCCGAGCGCTGGCGGGCGGCTTGTTGCTGGCGGCGCAGCGCTTCCTGGCGAGCCCATTCGGCGGCCTGCCGGGCACGCTCGGCAGCCTGTCGCGCTCGTTCAGCCGCCCGCCGGGCACGTTCGGCCGCGATCCGGGCTTGTTCCTGGGCCAGCCAGCGCTGGTAGGCCTGGCGCTGGTTGGTCAGGCCGGCAAGCTTCGCCGCCGCGGCGGCGGTCTGCTCGGTCAGCTCCGTGCGGCGCTGGGTGAACTCGGCCTGCTGCTGGCGGAAGGTGGCGAGCTTGGCCATCGCCCGGGTCTTCTGCACCTCGGCCTGCTTCTGCAGCACCTCGGCCCGGCTCAGCGCCACCTTGCGGGCTGCCTCGGCGTTCGACAGCGCCACCGTGTTCGTCTGAGCGGTCGCCAGCCGGTGCTGCCGGGCGTTGCCGAGGTAACGCTGGTAGGCCATCGCCTGCAGTGCGCCGCTCGGGTCGTTGCTCGACAGCAACGCGGTGATCGAGGGCCGGCGCCCGTAGACGTACTGGCTGAAGACGTAACCGGCGATCTGCTTGTGTGCCTCGGCGACCGTGGTGCGGGCGGTGGTGACCGCCTGGTCGGCGGCGGCTACGTCGGCGACCGCCTGCTGCAGCGCGATGTTGGTCGCGTCGTAGGCGGCGATCGCTGCATCGGTGTCGGCAGCGGCCCGTGTCAGCTGGCCTTGCAGCAGGACCAGCTGTCCCGACACCGTGCCGAGCTGCTGTGCGGCCTGTTGCTTGCGGGCCTGGGCGGCGGCAAGTTGGGCGTCGGTGGGATTGACGGGCTTCGGCGCGGCCCCGGCCGGGGCGCTGAGCACGCTCAGCAGCACACCGATCAGGGCGACGGCGACCACGGCGGCATTGCCGGCCTGCCGTGCGCTACGCAACGCCACCCGATGCTCTCCTCACCAGTGAGCCGGCGGCATGGGGCCACCGGCGCCGACAGCATGTCACATTGATCACAACTGTTCCGTGAGCCTCATCAGTCACAGATCGGCGAGTTCTGCCTGCCGCCGGAACAGGCCGGTCGTGACACCGACACTTCCCCATTCGACGGGACAGGCCGGTAGCTGAGCCCGCGACGGGGTGATCGGCGGATCGTCGCCGGGCCTGGCCCGATTGATCGATCAGGTCAGGGCTGGTGACTTGTCGAACCGTGGCATAGCGTCTGCCGCCCAGCGGTGTTCGTCACTACTTCCGGGCGCCACTCTCTCGTCGCTATTCAAGGCCAAGTCGTTCGATCGGTTGCTGCGTGATCTCAGCGATCAACTCGAAGTCCTTATCGACATGCAGTAACGAGAGCCCCGCCAGCTCGGCGGTGGCGGCAATGATGAGATCCGGGATTGACGGCGCCCGATGGTGACCCTGTCTGGCGAGCAACTCCTGGACCTCGATGGCTCGGGCTTCACCCCTGGGCGTCATGTTCTCGATCGGCATCGCCGCGATGGGTGGTCTGCGCAGTTTCGCGCGTAGATCGTCTGCCGACCTTGCGGAGAACCCAACCTCCAAGACCGTGACGGTGGCGATACGCACCAGGCCTCGATCTATGCGGGACACCCAGTCCGAGGCATCCGAACTTTCATGCAGCCTGACCAGTGCGGACTTGTCGATGAGCCAACGCCGCGATTCTGCAGCCGTCGTCACGTCCACGCCTGGCGCATGACCTCTGGATCTGCCAAGTCCCGGAAGGTCTCGGTGAACCATCGCAGATCCTCCATGGTGACCTTTGCAGTCGATCGCTGAGCATCCTGGGCAAGCTGTCGGCGCAGATACTCGTTACGGGACAGGCCCAGCCTGGCAGCACGTGAATCGAGCGCCGCGAGAACATCGTCAGGAACGTCGCGGATCAGGACGTCGGACATGGTTCACCTCCTGCTGATATCCTACGCTATCATCCGCGCGCTGCGCCGCTCTCCAGGCTCCGGAATCCGGCGGACGGGCGGCGGTTGCGGCTGGACGTTGCGCGGGCGCACGTTCAGGCGGCGCTGCCGAACCTGCTCACGCCCGCTCGAGCACCGCGGCCAGGCGCCGCACCGTCCGGTTGAGGTACAGCTGCCGCAACGGCGGCGTCGGCAGGCCGACCGAACGCATTGCCGCGAACAGCTGGACACCGAGCAGCGAGTTGCCGCCGAGGGCGAAGAAGTCGTCGTCGAAACCGACCCGGAAGCCGAACACCTGCTGCCACACCGCGTGCAGCCTCGCCTCGATGTCGTCGCCGTCGATCTCCGTGGGATCCGGTGCGCTCGCGCCGATCGGTTCCGGCAGCCGGGTCACGTCGACTTTCCCGTTTGCGGTCAAGGGCAGCGCCGGCAGCGCGGTGAGGGTGCCGGGCACCATGTACTCCGGCAGGAAGCGGGCCAGGTGCTCGCGAACCTGCTCCACCGCACCACCGCCGGACAGCACGACATAGCCGTCCAGCCGGGCCGCGGCGGAATCACCGCTGTCCTGCCGCAGCAGGACGGCCGCCGCACCGACGCCGGGCGCGTCCAGCAGCCGGGCCCGGATCTCGCCCAGCTCGATGCGGAAACCCCGCAGCTTGACCTGATTGTCCAGCCGTCCCAGGTGTTCCAGCCGCCCGTCGGGCAGCAGCCTGCCGCGGTCTCCGCTGCGGTACCGCGGCCCGGATGCATAGGGATCCTCGACGAATCGTTGCGCCGTCAGCTCCGGACGGCCCAGGTAGCCCGCGGCCACGCCGGCACCGCCGACGTAGATCTCACCGGGCACCCCGGGCGGCACCGGGCGGCCGTCCGGGTCGTGCACGCTCAGGTGCCATCCGGGCAGCGGGTGGCCCACCGACCGGGAGCCGGTCAACGCCTCCCGGCGCCCGAGGGTCTGGGCGCTGACGTGCACGGTGGTCTCGGTGATGCCGAACATGTTCACCAGCCGGCACCCGGTCTCGGGATGGCGGTCGAACCAGGACAGCAGCGGCCGGGTGTCCAGCGGCTCGCCACCGAAGATCACCAGTCGCAGCGAGTCCGGCAGCCGGCGCTGCCGATCGACCTCGCTGAGCTGGCTGAAGGCACTGGGAGTCTGGTTCAGCACGCTCACCTGCTCGGTGTGCAGGAGCTCGGCGAACTGCCGCGGGTCACGCGAGGTCCAGTGCGGCACGACCACCAGCCGGCCGCCGGTACTCAGGCAACCCCAGATCTCCCACACCGAGAAGTCGAACGCGCTGGAATGAAAGAGCGTCCAGACGTCGGAGCCGGCGAACCTGTACTCGTCCCTGGTGGCGGCCAGCAGGCTCAGCACGTTGCGGTGCGAGACCACGACGCCCTTGGGGCGGCCGGTGGAACCGGAGGTGTAGATGACATAGGCGGCATCGTCGGCAGCTTCGCTGCTCACCGGCGCGGTTGCCGGCCAGTCCTCGGCCTGCAGCGCGTCCGGGTGCAGCAGCCGCACCCCGGCAAGCTCCGGAAACTCCGCCGACCCGGTGATCACCACCGCGAGCCCGGCGTCGGTCACGGTGTAGGACAGCCGCTCGGCGGGATAGCCGGCATCCATCGGCACGTAGGCGGCGCCGGCCTTGAGCACCGCGAGCAGCATCACCACCAGGTCGAGCGAGCGTTCCAGGCATACCCCGACCCGGTCACCGGGCTGGACGCCGGACGCGCGCAACGCCTGTGCGCCACGATTGGCCCGCTCGTCGAGGTCGCGGTAGCTCAACCGCTGCTGCTCGAAGCACAGCGCGACCGCCTCCGGGCGGGATCCGGCCTGTGCCCGTACCAGCTCCTCGATCCGCCGGCCGGCAACGGCTGCCGGTAACGGCTGGCCCAGGCCGCCCAGCTCGGCCAGCTCCAGCAGGTGCTGCTCATCCAGGAGTGCCACGTCGCCGACCGGTGCGTCCGGCGCGGCGAAGGCCAGGTTGCGCTGCGCCGTGCCCAGCATCCGGACGAGCCGCTCGACCACGGCGGGGTCGAAGGCGCTGTGCCGGTACCAGCAGGTGCCCCGCGCCGAGCCGTCCGGCACCATGCCATCCGACACCGTGTCGCCGTCGTCTTCGACCCAGACCGACAGGGCATGCGCCGGCTGCGCGAACGGCCGGATCTCGCTGACCGCCAGCCCGATGACCGGAGCCGCGCCGGTCACCGGATGCGCCATTGCCTGGCAGGCGTCAGCCAGGTAGTCCGCCACCTTGGTGTCGGCGGCACAGTCGAATTCCATGCTGTGCAGGGGATCCAGCCCGATGCTGACCCGCTGCTGCCCGGTGCACCTGGCGAGCACCAGGCCGAGCGCGGCAGCCAGCGTGACAGCGAGCGATGCCCCACCAGCCCTGTCCACGGTGAACGACTGCGCTCCGACGGTGCCCGCGCCGCTCCGGCCGAGGCCCCAGTCAGGCAGATCAGCTCGGTCCAGGCTGGCCAACCCGGCACGCAGCCGCTCGTCGAGTCCGGTGTCCAGCCGCATCGGCACCGGCTCGGTGAGCACCGCTCTGGCCACGGAGCGGGGGTCGGTAGCCATCGCCCGGTGCGCGACGGCGACCAGTTCGGTTGCGCCGTCGGCGAAGCGCAGCAGCACGACCCGGACGCCCGGGCCGGCCTGCGGGTCCACCGGGCGTGACAGCTCGCGTTCCCGGCGGCGGACCGCGACAGCTGACTCCGCGCCTGCCGGCACCTCTTCCACCCAGAGCCGGGTCCCGGTCGCCAGCCGGACGTTCTCGCGCAACCGGTCCTCATCGGCACCGGTTTCCAGCCGTACCGCGACCGCCTGGCACAGCCGGGCCGCCGCCGTCATCAGCTCAGCTGTCATCGGCTCAGTGGTCATCGGCTCAGCTGTCATCGGTTCAGCTGTCATCGGTTCAGTGGTCATCGGCTGGTGAACCCGCCGTCGACGGACACCACGCTGCCGGTCACCTGGCGGGACTCGTCCGAGGCCAGCCAGAGTGCTGCGCCCGCCACGTCGTCCGGCTCGATCAAGGCATTCATCGGCTGCGCGGTGACGAAGGTCTGCTCATGCTCGTCCACCGGGACGTCCAGCGACCGCGCGATCTCACCCAGCATCCGGCCCTCCACCGCCGGGTCGTCGCGCACCGAGCCGGGACACAGGGCGTTGACCCGCACCTTGAACGGTGCCAGGTCCAGCGCCGCCGCCTTGGACAGCCCCACCAGCGCGTGCTTGGCGGTGACGTAGCCGGCGAAGTTTCGGTAGCCCACCAGCCCCGCGGTCGAGGCGACATTGATGATGCTGCCGCAGCGCTGGTGGCTCATCACCTTTCCGACCGCCCGGATCATCCGCCAGGCGCCGGAGACATCGACGTCGAGCATCAGGTCCCACTCGTCGGCCTCGATGTCGTGCACCGCCTTGCCCGACGGTGCGGCGATCCCGGCGTTGTTGAGCACCACGTCGATGCGGCCGAACCGGTCCAGCGCGACCTCGACGGCTCGCTGGACCGCGTCCAGGTCGCGCACGTCGGCCTGCACGCTGAGCACGGTCGACGCCGGGCCGCCCGCCTCCCGGCACAGCTGGGCGGTGTGCTCCAGCTGGCTGCTGGTGCCCAACGGGTAGGGCACCCCCGACAGGTCGTGGCCGATGTCGAGCAGCAGCAGGTCGGCACCGGATCGGGCGAACGCCACCGCGCAGGCACGGCCGATGCCACGTGCCGCGCCGGTGATGATCGCCACCTTGCCCGCCAGCCGCCGGTCGGCTGCCGGAGCCAGGTCCGCGGCCGGCACGGCCCTCATCGCGACACCGCCGGGGCGAGTTCGGAGTCCATCAGCCGGACCAGCTCGGCCGGTGAGTCGACGAGGTACATGTGGTTGCCCGGCACCTCCCGCAGCTGGCAGCCGGCGGTACTGGCCGCGTTCCACTCGGCCGCCTGCTCCCGTGACACCAGCTCGTCCTGGCTGCCCCGGATGGAGGTGATCGGCACATCGAGCAACCGGTCCGGTGGCGCCAGGTAGTTCTCGTGCATCTCCACGTCCGCGCGCAGGGTCGGCAGCAGCATCTCGCGCAGCTCCGGATGCTCCAGCGCCGGATGGCTGTAGCCGGCGAAACCCCGTACCTGGGAGAGGAAGTCCTCGTCGGTCATCCCGGTGGCCCGGTTCTCGCGCCGGGTCCACGGTCCCGGCGAGCCGCTGACGAAAACCCGCACCAGCTCGGGCCGGGGCAACTGGCGCAGCCGGTGCGCCAGCTCGAAGGCCAGCACCGCGCCCAGGCTGTGGCCGAACACCGCGACGGCCGGGCTGCCGGCCACCAGGTCGAGCGCGATCGGCAGCAGGTCATCGACCGCCGCGACCGCGTCGGTGAAGGCCGGCTCGTCGAAGCGCTCCTCGCGCCCGGGCAGCTGCAACGGGCAGATCCGGACGAGCTCGCTGGGATATTCCTGCGCCCGCCGGAACGCCGAGGCGCCCGCCCCGGCGAACGGCAGGCACAGCACCGGGATCTCGTCCATGTCAGCCCTCCAGCTCGGCGGCCGAGGACCAGGCGTCCTGGATCAGCCCCGCGGTCGCGCCGGGATTGGTCCGTACGAAGTAGTGCCCACCCACCGGCACCCGGCAGAACCGGACGTCGGAGGCCAGCAGCTTCCAACCGGCGTAGTCCTCACTCGCCCGGGCCAGGCCGGGGTCGTCGTCGGCGGCCACCACCGTGACCGGCGTCGCCAGCTTCCAGGCCGGGCCCTCGGCGACCGTGTCGATGAAGTAGCGGTACCCGCCGCCCACGTCATGCCGGAAGATCCGGCCCATCAACGCGGTGTGCTGGTGGTCCAGGCCGTCCAGGTCGGTGTAGCCGGTCTCCTCGACCATGTAGCGGATGATCCGGGAGTCACTCCAGCTGTCCATCACGTCGATGTTCTGCTGCATCTCGGGCACCGGAGGCAGCAGCTTGGACCCGATGAACACGTGCCGCAGATCGAAGCCCTGGTCCTCCAGCCGCCGCGCCAGCTCCACCGTGACGGCC
>NZ_DASVQG010000273.1:0-2535 GCF_036389215.1 Jatrophihabitans sp. | reverse complement strand
GCGCCTCTACACCTCAGAACGAACCCGCCGAACAGCCTTGACACCCTGGCTCCACCACTACAACCATCACCGCCGACACACCGCAATCGGCGGCCCACCCATCAGCCGCTGCACCAACGTCTCCGAGCAGTACAGCTAGGCGCTCGGGTACGGCCGGCTGGTGGGGCCGGTGTAGAGCTGGCGCGGCCGGCCGATCTTGGTCTCCGGGTCCTTGATCATCTCGTGCCACTGCGCGATCCAGCCGGGCAGCCGGCCGATCGCGAACAGCACCGTGAACATCTTGGTCGGAAAGCCCATCGCCCGGTACAGCAGGCCGGTGTAGAAGTCGACGTTCGGATAGAGCTTGCGGCTGACGAAGTAGTCATCGGCCAGGGCATAGCCCTCCAGCTCCATCGCGATGTCGAGCAGGTCATCGCGCTTGCCGAGCGCCGACAGCACCTCGTCGGCGGTCTTCTTGATGATCGCCGCGCGCGGGTCGTAGTTCTTGTAGACCCGGTGCCCGAAGCCCATCAGCTTCACGCCGTCTTCCTTGTTCTTCACCCGCTCGACGAACCGTTTCACGTCGCCGTCGTCGTTGCGGATCGACTGCAGCATGTCCAGCACGGCGCTGTTGGCGCCACCGTGCAGCGGCCCGAACAGCGCGTTGATGCCGGCCGAGATCGAGGCGAACAGGTTCGCGTGCGACGAGCCGACCAGCCGCACGGTCGAGGTGGAGCAGTTCTGCTCGTGGTCGGCGTGCAGGACGAACAGCAGGTCCAGGGCGCGGACCACGGCCGGGTCGGCATGGTAGGGCTCGGCCGGGAAACCGAACGTCATCCGCAGGAAGTTCTCGACCAGGCCGAGGGAGTTGTCCGGGTAGAGGAACGGCTGCCCGACCGACTTCTTGTAGGCGTAGGCGGCGATCGTCGGCAGCTTGGCCAGCAGCCGGATGGTGGACAGGTCCACCTGCTCGGCGTTGAACGGGTCCAGCGAGTCCTGGTAGAAGGTCGACAGCGCCGACACCGCCGAGGAGAGCACCGGCATCGGGTGCGCGTCCCGGGGGAAGCCGTCGAAGAATCGCTTGAGGTCCTCGTGCAGCAGGGTGTGCCGGTTGAGCCGGGAGGTGAAGGCGGCGAGTTCGTCGGCTGAGGGCAGGTGGCCGTAGATCAGCAGGTAGCTGACCTCGGCGAAGTTGGACTTCTCGGCCAGGTCCTCGATCGGGTAACCGCGGTAGCGAAGGATGCCGGCGTCACCGTCGATGTAGGTGATCTGGGACGCGCACGACGCCGTGTTCGCGAAGCCGGGGTCGTAGGTGACCAGACCGGTGCGCGCGAGCAGCTTGCTCACGTCCACCCCGGCCGAGCCCTCGCTGGAAGGCACGACCGGCAGCTGCAGATCCTCGCCGCTGCCGGTGCGCAGTACCGCGACCTCGTCGGTCGTGGCGGTCTCAGTCATCTCAGACTCCCTTGTCCTGTTGTCCTTCAAACCCTACTTCGCGCGCCACCGGAGCCTGAACCCGAGCCGGATCGGCCTTGGCGTACCGGGCGGAGCGCCAACCATAGGATCGAGTGCATGGCCCGAATCCGTACCGAACTGGTGATCAACGCCCCAGCCGCCAGAGTCTGGGCGCTGGTGACCGACTGGCCGGCCCAGAGCCGCTGGATTCCGCTGACCACCGTGACCATCGACCGTTCCGGCTCGGAGGGCGTCACCGGGCTCGGCGCCCGGTTCACCGGCCGTACCCGGCTGGGCCCACTCGGGTTCGACGACCCGATGGAGGTCACCGAGTGGCGGCCGGCGACCGACGGCGTTGCGGGCCGGTGCCGGGTTCGCAAGCTCGGGCCGTGGCTGACCGGCTGGGCCGAGATCGAGGTGCGGCCCAGCCCCGGCGGGACCCGGGTCGAGTGGGTCGAGGAGGTGCGAGCCCGGTGGACGCCCCGGATCGCCGACCCGGTGATCGCCGCGGTCGGATCGGCGTTCTTCGGCCGGGTGCTGCGCAAGATGGCAGCCGAACTCGCACTAACGTCGCCGGAGTGATGTAGTGAAGGCATGAGCGAAACCGATGACACCGCCTTCGGCGATGAGGTCTACGTCGGCGGCGACGACGACGCGGAGTACCTGGACCAGGCCGAGACCCTGACCGGTGAGGGCGCCGAACTCGACGAGCCGCTGGACACCAGCTACTCACCGCCCGACAACAGCCCGGTCGCCACCCGGTTCGGCAACACCGCCGCGGAGCAGGCCGAGGGCGAGAGCCTGGATCAGCGGCTTGCCCAGGAGGTGCCCGACATCACTCCCGACGACGTCACCGACGAGGCGGCTCCGCGCGCCGGCCGGCTGATCGCGCCGGACGAGGGCGCCCACGAGGACCTGGAGGCCGCCCCGGTGGCCTTCGACGCAGGCAAGGCGGGCAGCGCGGCCACCGCCGAGGAGGCCGCCATGCACATCGTCGACGAGGACGAACTCAACCAGCAGCTCACCAACGAGGACGACCTGAGCAGCGATCCGGTGGACGAGTTCCGCTGAGGCGTGCCGACATCGACGCGGGCCCCCCCA
>NZ_DASVQG010000272.1:0-2525 GCF_036389215.1 Jatrophihabitans sp. | reverse complement strand
CCCAGCTGGACGCAGCGCACGCAGCGGTCAACATCGTGGGTGTCGCGCTCAGCAGCGGTACCGCCGTGCTGCATGCCGGCCTGCCCGCCGCGTCCGCAACCGCACTGAGAAACGAGTTCCCCCGTTTCCACGAGCCACATTCAGTCATCCAGCTCGCGCGGGTTCGGGCCTACGCGGGCGATCCGATGGTCAGCGTGCGCGAAGCAGCCCCGGCCCGCAGGGCCGGACCGGCCTACGACTTCGAGGCACGGGCCTGGGCCGGCATCGTCGCCCCACTGCAGGGTGCGGCCGACGTCACGGGCCCGGCAGAACCGCGGGACACGACCGTGCTGGCGCTGCCTGACGCACAGCCCGACCTCGCGCTGCGGGCGGAGTGGCGGGAGCTGTCCGCCGCACGCCGTTCGGCCAAGCGGTTCGCCGTCGAGCCACTGTCCGGCGCCCAACTGGCCGCCACCATAGGGGCACTCGCCACGCCGCTGCCGACCACCTTCGGACATGATGCCGCAGCCCCGGCCGGCGGCGCGGCGAGCGGACGCGCGGCAGTGTCGGCCACCGTGATCGTCAACGACCGTCTCGAACTGAGCCCGGCCGAGCAGGCGGCCATCACGCGCTGCGCGCGGCTGGTGCGCTACGCCGCAACCCCTGACTCGCTGCCCCGCGACGCAGCGTCCTTCATCGCGGCCTGCATGGGCCAGGCGCACGCCGGGCACGGGCAGGCCTTCGTGGTGCTGCATACCGCACCAGGCCTGGTCGCTGCCGGCACCACGGGACACGACATCCGGCAGGCCCTGTTCCGGGCGGGCGCAGCTGCTCAGCTGCTGTGCCTGGCCGCGACCCGGGACCGCATCGCTGCCTCGACCATCGGTGGCTTCGACCCGGCGGTGTGGGCCCGGATCGCCCAGCTGCCCGGCGGCAGCGAACTGCTGTACCTGCTCGCACTGGGCGCCCCGGTGGCCGAATCCGGCGCTGCCCGCAACGACCGCGGAGAGAAGGCGACAGCACATGGCGAGTTCTGAGCCGGCCCCGGGCCTGCTTGCCCGGCAGCTGGCCGCCGCGCTGGGTTCCGAGGCCTGGACCTTCAAGCTGAGCGGCGGCGACGACGATCATGTGGACACCGCCAGGTTGCTGCGGATGGCCGCGCGGTTCGGTGGCTGGCTGGGCGAGCAACGACCCGCCAACCCGCGAGTGCTCATCCGGGCTCACAACTCGACCCGGTACGCGGTAGCGCTGGTCGGCACCCTGTTCACCGGAGGCGTGCCCATGTTGCTGGACCCGCTGGCCAGCGACACCGAGCTTGGCGAGCTGATCGCGACCTGCGGGGTCGACCTGGTGCTGGACGACTACTCCGCCGGACCGATCGCCGGGCAGCGCGTTCCGCTGGTGGACGACGCTAGCGGCCGGTACCGGGTTCGGCCTGCCGCAGCGGCGCCGACCGGTCACCGGGCAACCGTCATCAGCCACAGCGCCGCCGTGCCGGCGCTGGCTCCCGGCACCGAACTGTGCCGGTTCACCTCCGGGTCGACCCGCACGGCGGCATGCATCGAGTTCTCCGGCACGGCCGTGCTTTCCGCGGCCCGGTCCTGGATCGCGGCAAGCAGGCTGGCCAGCCGGGACCGGGTGCTGTGCTTCGCCGGCTTCTACAACGGCCTGGCATTCAACACCTCACTGATCCCCAGCATGCTGGCGGGTGCGACCCTGACCGTCCCGAGCGGACTGCCGTCACGCGGTTACGTGAGCAGGCAGCTGGCGGCGGCGCGCCCGACGGTGCTGGTGGCCTTCCCTGCGATCTACGATGCGCTGGCGGAGTCCGCCACGCCGCTGGCGGGGGTTTCCCACGTGCGGCTGAGCCTGTCCTCGGCGGCCCGGCTGTCCCCGGACACGGCGACGACGCTGGCCGCACGGTATGACCTGCAGGTGTCGGACTACTACGGCCTGGCCGAGACGGGTCCGGTAACCCTCGACCTGGACCCGGTGCCGGGCAGCGGGCAGGGATGGCCGCTACCCCATGCCGAGATCATGTTCGACACCGAACGTGGTTACGACCGCGAGATCCTGGTACGGACCCCCTCGATGGGGACCCGGTACCTGAACTACCCGGGTGGGTTCGAGGCCAGACTGACCGCCGACGGCTTCTACCGCTCCGGTGACGAGGGCGAGCTGCGCGACGGCCGGTTGCACCTGCACGGCCGGCTGGGCAAGGGACTCAACATCAACGGTCGCAAGATCTCGGCCGACGAGGTCGCTCAGGTCCTGCTGACCCATCCGGCAGTGCGTGACTGCCATGTCTTCGCCCTGCGGGACGAGGCTGGTCAGACCGTGCTGGGCGCCCTGCTCGTTCCGGCCGGCGAGGTCGCCGAGGCCAACCTCCGGCGTTACTGCCTGGAGCGCCTGGCGCCGTACAAGGCACCGAGCCGGATCCTGTTCACCACCTCGATTCCACGCAGCGGCTCCGGCAAAGCGCAACTGCAGCGCATCGATGACTACCTGCGCGACCAGCTCCAGCTGATCCCGCTCGGATCCTGAAT
>NZ_DASVQG010000271.1:0-13687 GCF_036389215.1 Jatrophihabitans sp. | reverse complement strand
CGGCAGCTTCCTCGGCGGCCTGGCGCACAGCTTCGAGTTCCTGATCATCGGACGGGTCATCCAGGGCGTCGGCGGGGCCATCTCCTCACCCACCGCGCTGTCGCTGATCGCCACCGAGTTCGAAGAAGGCCCGGAACGGACCCGGGCGTTCTCCGTCTTCGCCGCGGTGGCCGGTGCCGGCGCGGCACTCGGGCTGCTGCTCGGTGGCGTCCTCACCGAGTACCTCACCTGGCGTTGGGTGCTGTTCGTCAACGTCCCGATCGGCATCGCCCTCGTGGCCGGCGCCTACCTCGTCGTCCACGAAAGCGACCGGCTGTCCGGCAGGTTCGACTGGCTGGGCGGCGCGCTGTCCACGATCGGCATGGCCTCGCTCGTCTACGGCTTCATCCACGCCGCCTCCGAGGGGTGGCGCAACAGCGTCACCGTCGCGGCGTTCGTGCTGGCCGTGGTGTTGCTCGGCGCCTTCGTCGCCCTGCAGGCCAGGCTGTCCTACGCGATGATGCCGCTGCGCACCTTCCGCAACCGGAACCGCTCGGGTGCCTACATCGTCATGCTGATCATCGGCGCGGCCATGTTCGGCATGTTCTTCTTCGTCACCTACTTCGTGCAGCTCGTGCTCGGCTACTCCTCACTCAAGACCGGGTTCGCCTTCCTGCCGGTGGCCTTCACGATCGGAACCGCCGCCCAGATCTCGGCGAAGCTGCTGCCGCGGATCGGTCCCCGCAACCTGATCATCTTCGGATCGGTGGTGATGGCCGGTGGCCTGTTCTGGCTGTCCACCATCTCCGCCGACTCCAGCTACGGCGGGCACCTGCTGCCGTCGCTGCTGGTGATGTCCTACGGCATCGGCAGCATCTTCGTGCCGCTGACCACCGTCGCGGTCGCCGGCGTCGAGCCGCACGAGGCCGGCCTTGCCTCGGCGCTGCTCAACGTCGGCCAGCAGGTCGGCGGCTCGATCGGCCTGTCCGTGCTCACCACGGTGTTCGCCAGCGCGTCGGCGTCCGAGGGGCGGCACCAGGGCAAGGTGCTCGGCGCGCTGGTGCAGAGCGGCCAGGACAAGCCGACCGTTCTGCAGCACTTCGTGGAACTGTCCCGGCAGGCCTCCGGCAGCGTGCGGGCAAGCGCCGACGCCGTCAGCGACGCCACGGCCGTCCGGGCCTTCCACGAGGTACTCGCGCACGGCTCATCCCGGGGCTTCCTGACCGCGGCCATCTTCGCGGTGGTGGCGGTGCTGGTCGCCGGCTCCATGATCACCACCGGCAAGGACGAGGTGGCCGAGGTCGACCCGGCGACGGTCGGGGTGCACTGACCCCGCCGTGCACTGACCCCGCCCAGCACAACGGCCCCGGCGAGCCGGCCCTCTCCACGGAGGGGGCCGGCTCGTTCCGTTCGGTCAGCCGGTCCGCAGTAAAGGTCCAATTGGCTTCCATATCGATTTAATAATTTTTGCGACCACTTGTCGGCATGGCCCGATAGCCTCCCCGAATACCAAACGGGGGGTTTCGTGAAACGACTTCTGCTGTCCACGCTGGCTGCCGGCGCACTCGTCGCGTCGGCGCTGACCGGCACCGGCTACGCGGCGGCACCCACGCCGGGCGGCATCGCTCAGGCCGGGCACCAAACCGCGGCCACGGACACCACGGCGCCGGGGCCGGTGCTCGGCCTGACCGTGTCCGACAACGCACCGCGCTCGATCTCGCTGGAGTGGACCAACCCCAAGAACGCCGACCTCGCGCACGTGCTGGTCCGGCGGGCGGTCGGCGACCAGCCGCCGCTGTCGGCCTCGGACGGCACCCTGGTCGCCGTGCTGGGCTCCCGCGCGACCCACTTCACCGATCGCCAGCTCGACAGTGCCACGACCTATAGCTACGCCGTCTACACCACCGACCGGCAGCAGAACCTGAGCACGGCCAGCACCTCCACGGCGCTCACCCGGACGACCAATGACCGCACCGGCGTCAAAGGTGTGCTCACCGACAAGCAGGGCGGTCCGATCGCCGGTGCCTGGGCCGAGGTCAGGGTGATCGGCAGCGGCGATTTCGCTGGTCAGGCGACCACTGGCCCGGACGGCAGCTGGCGGGTGACCAACATCCCGCCCGGCACCTACACGGTGTGCTACGAGACGACCTCGCAGACGCACGGTTCCTCGCCCACCGGCTACCTGCCCGGCTGCTATCGCCAGCAACCGTTCGGCTACGGCGACAGCGGAACCCCGGTCACCGTCACGGCCGGCAAGATGACCACCGGCATCCGGGACTACCTCTCGGTGGCCGGAGCGATCGGCGGGCGGATCACCGACCCGGCCGGTGCCGGCATCGGCAACGTCCAGATCTACGTCGTCTACCCCTACGGGCAGTTCTTCACCTACTCGGCAACCAGCGCCGCCAACGGCCGCTACACGATCACCGGCCTGCCGGCCGACAGCTACCAGATCTGCTTCTATGCCGGCTATGCCACCGGCGCGGCCAGCACCGGCTATCTCGACGAGTGCTACGACAACCTGCCGGCCTACTACTACGGCGGCACGCCCATTCCGGTCGCCGTCGGGCACACCACGCCCGGCATCAATGCCACCCTCGCGGTGGGCGCAGCCGTCACCGGCAAGGTGACCGATCCGGCCGGTAAGCCGGTACCCGACGTGAGCGCCTCGGTGCTACCGAGTTCCGGCCAGGGGCTGGGAGCCACCGACGCCCAGGGCATCTACCGCATCACCGGGATCGCCCCGGGCACCTACTCGGTCTGCTTCGACGGCACCTACGCCATCACGCCGGGCGCGCCGTACGGCTACAGCAAGAACTGCGCCGACCACGGCGCAGAGTTCCAGCTCGCCGCCGGCCAGACCGTGACGCGCAACGGCACCGTGCAGGTCGCCGGCGCCCTCGGCGGGTCGGTGGTCGGCCCCGACGGCAGCCCGGTAGCCGGCGTCTTGACGAACGTGTTCGACTCGAACGGCGACCAGATCAACGGCACCAACACCGACGAGAACGGCACCTGGCAGATCCAGGGCCTCGCGCCCGGCCAGTACACCGTCTGTTATGACCCGACCTACACCAGTGGCGGGTACCGGCGCGGCTGCTACGACGCTCAGCCGAACGGCACCACCACCGGGACCCCGGTGACCGTGGCGGCCGCCCAGCTGACCACCGTCAACGGCAGCCTCGAACTGGGTGCCGCCATCACCGGCACCGTCACCGACAGCACCGGGACCCCGCTCGGCGGGGTGGCGGTGCTGGCGGTCTCGCCGCCCGGCTCCGGCTCCGGCTACTACTACGGCTACACCGATGACACCGGCAGCTACACGCTGGGCGGGGTCGATGCCGGGGATTACCTGGTCTGCTTCGACGCCTCTTCCGCTCAGGGGCCGGCGCCCGGTGGCTACCGCTCGGAGTGCTATGACAACCAGCCGAGCATCGACACCGCTGACCCGGTGACGGTCGGCGACACCGGCACCGTCACGGTCAACGCCGAACTGGGCTCCGGTGGCGCCATCGCGGGCCGGGTCACCGACCCCAACGGGGTAGGGGTGTCGGCGGTCGACATCGTCGCCACCTCCATGACGTCCGGTGAGAACGTGTACGCCTCCAGTGACTTCGAGGGCTATTACACGGTGCCGGGCCTGTCGAGCGGCGACTACACCGTCTGCTTCTACACGAATCCGTCGGTGATCGGCCCGAGCACCGGTTACGTGCAGCAGTGCTGGCAGGGACAGGAGATCCCGTTCGGCGGCACCGCCATTTCCGTCGGGGAGGACGGGGTGACCGACGGCATTGATGCGCAACTCAGTATCGGTGGCGAGATCACCGGCACCGTCACCGACGCCGCCGGCATGCCGGTGCCCGACGCCTATGTCTCGGCGCAGGACACCGACGGCGTCTCCTATAACCCCACCGGCTTCACCAATTCCTCGGGTGGCTACGTCCTGACGGGCCTGCCCGCCAAGCCGATGGTGGTCTGCTTCGAGGGGCCCTACACCGACGCCGGCACCGCCTACCAGTCGCAGTGCTATCTCAATGCGCCGGACAGCAGCACGGCCACGCCGATCACGCCCACCTCCGGAGAAATCACCGACGGCATCGACGCCGTACTGCAGAAGGTGCAGTAGCTCTAGCGGAGCGCGATCAAGCTCATAACCAAGCACTTACTCGCTGTAATCAAAACTGAGGATGCCACACGCGCTGACATGCGAACTTTCGCTATTTCTTGCCACATTCTTACTATTCGCCGGATTCGCCTGACTACATACGGTGAGCAGGCTATGTTCTCCTTCCCATCACTTAACAGGGAGACCATGTGCCTGCTCGCCGGTCCGTCTCAGCCCTGCTAGCCACGGCGACCCTGGTTGCGGGGTCGGTGATCAGCGTGCCGTCCTTCGCGACCAGCCCCACCGCGACCGCCACCAATCCCACCGCGACCAGCAGCAACACCGCGACCAGCCCGGCCACGACCAGGTCAGGCCCCGGCGCGCCACCCACGGTCTCTCGCGCGAGCACTCCACCTCCGCCGGTCAGCAAGCTCGGGCTGACCGGCAACGACACCCACTCGATCAGCCTGAGCTGGATCAACCCCACCGACCCGAACTTCGCCGGGGTGCTGATCCGGCGAGCGGCAGGCGGCACGCCTCCGATCGCAGCTTCGGACGGGACGCTGGTGGCAGTCCTGGGCGGTCTCCAGACCACCTACGTCGACAGGCACCTGTCCGCGGCCAGCACCTACAGCTACGCGGTGTTCCCGCGGGACGACCGCAACGACGTCGGCATCGCGGCGACGCTGACCACCGCCACCCGCTCGACGAGCACCACGACCGGCCTGCGTGGCAAGCTGACCGACCCACAGGGCGGCGGGATAGGCAGGGCGAAGGTGGAGATCCGCGACGCGCCCTCCGGGAACACCGTGGCCGTGGCGGCCACCGCTGCCACCGGCCAGTTCTCGGTCACCGGTCTGACGCCGGGTTCCTACCTGGTCTGCTACCAGCCCCGCAATGAGAGCACCGCCCACTCGAGCACCGGCTACCGGCCCGGCTGCCACCGTCCCCCGTCCCACGCACTCGGTGTCACCGGCACGCCGGTGACCGTGCTGGCCGGTCAGGTGACGTCCGGCCTGCTCGACGACCCGGCAGCCGGCGGCGCGCTCTCGGGGCGGGTCACCGACTCCGCCGGAACGGGCCTTGCTGGCGTCCTGATCTCTGCCTTCGACCCGAGCACCCCTGAGTGGGGGCCCTATGTCGCCCTGTCCGACCAGGACGGGACCTACACCGTGGCCGGGCTGGCCGCCGGCTCGTACCAGGTGTGCTTCTACAGCCAGGGAGCGAGCGATGCATCCCCCACCGGCTACCTCGACGAGTGCTACGACGACCAGCCGGCACACACCACCTCGGGGACGCCGGTCGAGGTGAGCCTCGGACAGACCAGCACGGGCGTCGACGCCGCGCTCGCGGTGGCCGGCGCGATCACCGGCCTGGTCACCGATTCCAGCGGCGCACCGGTTAGCGACATCGACGTCAAGGTCAGGGTGTCCGGCAGCTCACGGTTCGCGGGCACCGGCCGCAGCGACAGCAACGGTGCCTACACCGTCGAGGGCTTGCCGACCGGCAGCTACGACCTGTGCTTCGACGGCTCGTACGCCACCTCGGCCACCGGGCCCTACGGCTACACCAACGGCTGCGCCGGCGACTGGCTGACGGCGGACGTGGTGACAGGCCAGGCCACCACCTTCGACCAGAATGTCGAGCAGGCCGGCGCGGTCGGCGGCACCGTCACCGGCGACAACGGCCCGGTCGCCGGTGTCTGGGTGAGCGTGCACGACAGCTCGGGCAGCCAGCTGAACATCACCAGCACCGACGCCAATGGCAGCTACCAGCTCAACGGCCTGGCGCCGGGCCAGGTGACGGTCTGCTTCGAGCCCACCTACACCGCCGGCGGCTACCAGCGCACCTGCTACGGCGCCCAGCCCGACGGCAGCGGCACCAGCTCACCGGTCACCGTCACCAGCGCGGTACTGAGCACGGCAGACGTCCAACTGCAGCAGGGCGCCTCGATCACCGGCACGATCACCGACGCCGGTGGAGCTCCGATCAGCGGCGTGCTGGTCAGCGCCTACAACACCTCCTCCTTCTTCGGCTACTACTCCCAGACCGACGAGTCCGGCAACTACACCTTCAGCGGCGTGACCGCGGCTAACTACCAGATCTGCTTCGACACCTCCTATGCGCAAGGTCCGGCGACCGGTGGCTACGCGGCGGAGTGCTACAACCACCAACCCACGATCGAGACCGCCGACCCGGTCACCGTCGGGTCCACAGGCGTCGTGACCGTGAGCACGGTGCTGAGCCCGGGTGCCGCCATCACCGGGCACATCACCGACTCCGAGGGCACCGCCCTGGGCGGCGTGTACGTCTACACCCATGCGCCCGGATCAGATCAGTACGTCACCGCCAGCTCCGATTACTCCGACGGCAGCTACCGGCTGCCCGGGCTGTCCGACGGCGACTACCTCGTCTGCTTCGAGGCGGCGTACGTCCAGCAGCCGGCCACCACCGGATACCTCGACGAGTGCTACGACGACCTGAGCACCAGCTCCGGCACCCTCGTGCACGTCGCGGCCGGTTCGGTGCAGGCCGGCATCGACGCCGAACTCGCGGTCGGCGCCGCCATCACCGGCCAGGTCACCGACTCGGCGGGCAACGGCATCCCGAACACCTTCATCAACGCCTACGGAACGGACGGCTCGAGCCTCAGCCGCTCCGGCGTCACCGACGACACCGGCCATTACCGGCTCACCGGCGTGCCGGCGACCGCCGTGGTGGTGTGTTTTCAGACCAATCAAGTCGGCGGCGCCAACGGCACCGGCTACCTGGACGAGTGCTACGACAACCAGCCGGACGTCAGCACCGCCGATCCGGTGAACGCCATCGCCGGACAGGTGAGCGCTGGCATCGACGCCGAACTGGCCGACGCACCGGCGGCCTAGCGGCTCTCGTGAGACAACCAAGCACACACGTTTGGTATCAGTTGCACACCCATCTCACACCTGCTCTAGACGGTTCATTCTTTTCTAGCTACATTGTGACAATATAGTTTAGAGGAGTCTATATGACCGTCCGTCCCGTACGCCGGTCCAATCTCGTCCTTGTCGCCGCTGTCGCAATCGCAATGGTGCCAGCGATCCTGCCGAGCCCCTCCTACGCGGCAGGGCCCAGCCCAGCGGCTCAACCCGCCAGCCCTGCGCAACAGCCGATGAAACCGGCCAAGGACCGCACGCCGCCGGCCCCGGTCACGAGCCTCACGATGACCGGCAACGACGCCCAGTCGATCAGCCTGACCTGGACCAACCCACGCGAGGCCGATTTCGCGGGCGTCCTGATCCGGCGCTCGAACACCAGCTCGCCCCCCATCTCGGCCAAGGACGGCGTCCTGGTGGCGGCCCTGAGCGCCCGGCAGGCCACCTTCACCGACAGCGGGCTGACCGCCGGCCACCACTACAGCTACACGGTGTTCACCAGGGACAAGACGCGCAACGTTGGTGTCCCCGCCACGCTGAGCGCCGCGACCCGGTCGCGCAACACCGCCACCGGCGTGCGCGGCAAGGTGACTGATAAGGAAGGTCGGCCGATCAAGAACGTCTATATCGACATCCAAGATGCCGAAACCGGCGACTACATGGCCGGCGCCCGGACCTCCAGCAGCGGCCAGTTCCTTGCCACCGGCCTGACTGCCGGCACCTACCGGCTCTGCTACTTGCTCCCTCCCGACGCCAGCGGTCACTCGGCCCTCGGGTACCGGCCGGCCTGCTACCGCCAGCGGCTCGACGGCCCCGGTACCCCGGTGGTGGTCGAGACCGGCAAGATCACCTCCGGTCTGGTCGACTACCTGCACGTCGCCGGCGCGATCTCCGGCCGGGTCACCGACTCCGCCGGCCAGGGCCTCGCCAACGTCTCCGTCACGACCTATGGCACCGAGTGGTGGCACGGCAGAGCTGCGGTCACCGGTCCGGACGGCACCTACATCGTCACCGGCCTGGTAGAAGACACCTACGGCGTCTGCTTCACCCGCGCGGCCGGCACCTCGCCGACGGGTTACCTCGACGAGTGCTACGACAACCAGCCGCCGTACTACCCCGACGGGACGCGGACGCCGGTGCCGGTCACCCTCGGGCACATCAGCAGCGGAATAGACGCCTCCCTGGAAGCGGCCGGAGCCATCACCGGCCGGGTCACCGACGCCAACGGCGTGCCCTTGGCCGACGTCGCGTTCTCCTACAGCCGGGATACGCTCGTCGACTACACCGACAGCACCGGCTCCTACACCATCAAGGGCTTGGCCACCGGCAGCTACTTCCTCTGCTTCGACGGCAGCCAGGTGACCTCGGCGGCGGCACCGTACGGCTACACCAACAGCTGCGATGCGGGCGGTGCGTACGCCGATGTCACGGCCGGCCAGGTGACCACGCTCAACGAACGCCTCGAGGCGGCCGGTGCGATCGGCGGAACCGTCCGTGGTAACGACGGGCCGCTGGCCGGCGTCTGGGTCCAGGTGACCAACAGCTCGTACACCGTAGCTCGCTACGCCACCACCGATTGGAACGGCAGCTACCGGCTGACCGGGCTGCCACCAGGTGAGGTGGTGACAGTCTGCTTCGATCCGACCTTCAGCGCCGGCGGCTACCTGCGAGCCTGCTACGGCGACGAGACCGGGTCGGCCACCCCCGTCACGATCGGCAGTGGGCAGCTCAGCACCGCCGACATCCAACTCCAGCCCGGCGCCTGGATCACCGGAACGGTCACCGACGCCTCCGGCGCTCCCATCGCCGATGTGATTCTCACCGTCACCGACACTGGCAACGAGTACTACTCCGCCGTGACCGATGAGTCGGGCAACTACACCCTCGGTGGATTGGCTGCCGGCAGCTACCGGATCTGCTTCGACCCGTCCTACGCCAGAGGCCCCGCAGCAGAGGGCTACGTGTCCGAGTGCTACGACAACCAGCCCCCGGGCGAGACCGCGGATCCGGTGGCGGTCGGTGGCCCAGGTTCGGTGACGGTGGTCAACGCCGTGCTCAGCCCGGGCGCCGCGATCACCGGCCGCATAACCGGCTCGGACAGCGCGGCGCTGGAGGGGGTCTACGTCACTGCCACCGCCGTGGACGGCAGCCTGTTCCAAGTGGGGATCACTCGGTACGACGGTAGCTACTCGGTCCGCAATGTGTCCGAGGGCGACTACTCCCTGTGCTTCGACGCCGCCGACGTCCGGCAGCCCTCGGCGACCGGCTACGTCAACGAATGCTTCGACGACACCGCACCCTCCACCAGTTACACCGTGGTGCACGTCGCGGCCGGTTCGACCACCACCGGAATCGACGCTGTGCTCGCGGTCGGCGCCGCAGTGACGGGCCACGTCACCGACGTCGCGGGCAGCGGGATCCCCTTCGTCCCGGTCCAGGTAGCCCGGGCCGACGGCAGCTACCTGAGCAATTACGGCTACACCGACGGGAACGGCCGGTACGAAATCACCGGCCTGCCCGCCATCGCGGTCAAGCTCTGCTTCATTTCGAGTTACGGCGCTCACCTGTCCGAGTGCTACGACAACCAGCCGAACGTCAGCACCGCCACTCTGATCACCCTCAGCTCTGGCGCCGTCAGAGCCGGGGTGGACGCCGTGCTTGCGGACGCGCCGGCCTAACGGCTCAGCACGGCATCACCTCACGGCACAGGGCCGCCTGACCCGCCAGGTCGGGCGGCCCTGTGCTGTCCGGGGGCAGCTTCCTGCCGATTGCAGCGGCGAGGACGACTGATAAACAGACGTTTGGTGTCGATTGCAACCCTATCTGGCGCATCGCTATAGACCGTGCATTCCCGTACGCCGGTCCACATGCGCGTACGAGGTGAGGACGGGAGCCCGGTCGCTGTTCCGGCGGCCGGGCCCTGCCGCCGGAACAGGTGTACCTCGACCGAGCCGAGCGCCGGCTCAGCACTCGATGATGTTGACCGCCAGGCCGCCGCGCGAGGTCTCCTTGTACTTGGCCTGCATGTCGGCACCGGTCTGGCGCATCGTCCGGATCACCTTGTCCAGGCTGACGATGTGCGAGCCGTCACCGCGCAAGGCGATCCGGGCCGCGTTGATGGCCTTCACCGCCGCCATCGCGTTGCGCTCGATGCAGGGCACCTGAACCAGGCCACCGATCGGGTCACAGGTCAGCCCGAGGTTGTGCTCCATGCCGATCTCGGCGGCGTTCTCAGCCTGGGGCGGGGTGCCACCGAGCACCTCGCACAGCGCGCCGGCGGCCATCGAGCAGGCGGAGCCGACCTCACCCTGGCACCCCACCTCGGCACCGGAGATCGAGGCGTTCTCCTTGTACAGCACGCCGATCGCCCCGGCGGTCAGCAGGAACCGGACCACGCCGTCGTCCGAGGCGCCGGGTACGAAGCGGCGGTAGTACAGCAGGACTGCCGGGATGATGCCGGCCGCGCCATTGGTCGGAGCGGTGACCACCCGGCCACCGGCCGCGTTCTCCTCGTTCACGGCAAGGGCAAAGAGGTTGACCCAGTCCATCACCCGCAGCGGATCGATGGAGGCCGAGTCGGCGGACAGCTGCTGGAACAACTCCGGCGCGCGCCGGCGAACCTTCAGCCCACCCGGCAATATCCCACCGTGCTCGCAGCCGGCCGTCACGCAGTCCTGCATCACCTGCCAGATCCGCAGCAGGCCGGCCCGCACCTCCGACTCCGGACGCCAGGTGCACTCATTGGCCAGCATCACGTCCGAGATCGACAACCCGCCGGCCTCGGCGTGGGCGCACAACTGCGCCGCGGTGGTGAACGGATACGGCAGCGCGGTGTCGTCGGCCTTGATCCGGTCGACTCCGGTCGCGTCCTCGTCCACCACGAACCCGCCGCCGACCGAGTAGTAGGTCCGCTCGCGCAACGGGACCGGCAACGCAACCTCAGCCGCCGGCCCACCCTCGGGCAGGCCGGCCGCGGCCGGCTCGCCAGCCGCGAACGCGGTGAACCGCATGCCGTTGGGATGGAAGGGCAGCGTCAAGCGCCGGTGCAGCACCAGGTCCGCGGCGGTCAGCGCAACCGGATGCCGGCCCAGCAACCGCACCGTCTCGGCCCGGCGGACCTCGGCAACCCGGCTCAGCACCGTGCTGGTGTCGACATCCTCCGGGGTCTCACCCTCCAGCCCGAGCACCACCGCACGATCCGAGCCGTGCCCGCGGCCGGTGGCCCCGAGCGAGCCGAACAGCTCGACCCTGACCCGGCCCACCTTCTCCAGCAGGCCGTCGGCCTCCAACCCGAGCACGAAAGTACGGGCCGCACGCATCGGCCCGACGGTGTGCGAGGACGACGGCCCGATCCCGATCGAGAAGAGGTCGAACACGCTGATGGCCATGAAATCCATTCTGCAGCACGGGGTTTCCCGATGGGTGAGATCGGCCAAGCGCGGAGAGACCGGTCTTCCCGGCCCGAACAGCCGGCTCAGACGGCTGTGAGCGTGACCACGATGTTGTCGCGGGTGGCCTTGGAGTACGGGCAGAACTGGTGGGCAAGCTCCAGCAGCTCCTGCGCCTGGGCCGGCTCGACACCCGGGATGCTGACCTCGAGCTCCACGGCCAGGCCGAAGCCGCCGTCCTCGGACGGGCCGAAGGAGACGTGGGCGGTCACCTTCGAGTCCGAGGTGTCCACTCCCTTGGTCTTGGCCCGGTTGGCCAGCGCGCCCTGGAAGCAGGCGGCGTAGCCGGCCGCGAACAGCGTCTCCGGGTTCACCGTCGGATCCGTCGTGGTGCCGGGCTGGGCAAGGTCGAAGTCGACCAGGCCGTCGGCACTGGTGACGTGGCCCGCCCGGCCACCGGTGGCGGTGGCGGCGGTGACGTAGGCGACCTTGGTCAGTTCGATGGGCATGAGACTCCCTAGCTAGTCAACGTATCGGCAGTGAATCGGTGCGATCGATCGGTGCGCCCCAGGCGCCACCTGCCGCCTGAGTCTGCCGCACCGCCGCAATGGCATCCTGAACACACCATGCCCGGAGTTCAACACATCACCCGCACCGGTCAATTCCTGACGACCGTGACCGAGCTGCGCATGCTGTCGCCCCGGATGCGCCGGATCGTGCTGAGGGCGCCGGAGATCGCCGGCCGGAACTGGCCGCTGGCCTGCGACATCGCGGTGGTGCTGGCCGGGCCGGACGGCCGCGAGGTGCGGCGGCGCTACACCGTCCGCTCCAGTGCCGGCGATCAGTTGGTCCTCGACGCGGTGCTGCACGGCCACGGACCCGGATCGAGCTGGGCGCAGTCGCTGGAGCCCGGCCACCAGGTGAGCTTCTTCGGCCCGCGCGGCGAGGTGCCGTTACCGGCAGCGGGCTGGCTGCTGGCACTCACCGACGAGGCCGGGTTGCCGGCGATCGGCGCGCTGGCCGAGGCAGCCGCCGCGGCCGGGCGGGACCTGCGGGTGCTCGCCGAGATCGCCGAGGACTCCGAGCGCTACCCGCTGCCCGCCAACGCCGAGGTGCGCTGGCTGACCCGCGACGGCCGGCCCGCCGGGACGCCCGACCTGCTGCTCGGCGCGCTGGAGGGGTTCCGCCCCGGCACCGGCCCCGGGTATGCCTACCTGCTCGGCGAGTCGCGGATGATCGTCGTGGTGCGCGAGGAGCTGACGCGATTCGGCCTCAGCCGGTCCGAGGTGTATGCCAAGGGGTACTGGAACCTGAACTCCCGACCGACCCGCTGACAACGGCCGGCCCGCTGACAACCGCCGGCCCGCTGACACCGGCGGGGTCGCGCAGTGCCCGGTCCAGCACCGCCCCGGCCGCACCCCGGACGGCGGCGTCCAGGCCCAGCGGCGACCGGGTCAGCTGACCGGGCCCGCGGGGTGAGAGCACCCGCCGGTTCAGCTGCCCGGTCAGCGACGGCGTGATCGCCTCGAACAGCCGGGCATACATCCCGCCGAGCACCACGTTCGGCAGATCCATCACGTTGAGCAGCGAGGCCAAGCCCACTCCCAGCGCGTTGCCGGCCTGCTCCACCGCGGTGAGCGCCGCCCCGTTCCCGGCAGCGACCGCGGCCTCCAGGTGTTCCAGGTCCGGCTGTCGCGCGGTGCGCAGCAGGATCTCCTGCCCGGCGTACTGCTCCACGCAGCCCCGCCCCCCGCAGCCACAGGTCGGCCCGTCCTGGGCAACCACCACGTGGCCCAGCTCGCCGGCGTAGCCACCGACCCCCCGGAACAGCTCACCGGCCACCACCAGGCCGGCGCCGACCCCGATCTCACCGGAGACGTAGACGAAGTCCGGCCCGACCGCCGGTTCTGCCCGCAAGCTCGCCAGCGCACCCAGGTTGGCCTCGTTGTCGACCACCAGCACCGGAAACCCCAGCAACCCGGCCAACTCCTGACCGGGCCGGGTGCCGGTCAGGGCGGGCAGGTTCGGGGCGCGCAGCAACGTGCCGTCGGCGCCCACCACGCCGGGCAGTGCCAGGGCGGCACCCAGCAGTGGCTGCCGGGTCTCGGCCAGCACCGCGCCGGCCACCGCGGCCGCCTGGCCGATCACCTCGACCGGGCTGCTGGCCCGGTTCTCCACGATCCGGTGCCGGTAGCAGCGCAGCTCACCGGCCAGATCCAGCACGCAGGCAGCGACGTAGTCGACGTTGATCTCCACGCCCAGCGCCACCGGGCCGGCCGGGTTCAGCCGGACCGGGCGGGCCG
>NZ_DASVQG010000270.1:0-7629 GCF_036389215.1 Jatrophihabitans sp. | reverse complement strand
CAGCACCTGCAGGACGCGCTGCACCTGAACTTCGAACGCTCCCTGAACCGGTACGTGGCCGCCCACGAGCCGCTGGCCCAGGTGATGAACTACTACTACGCCACCCTGCACTTCGTGGTGACCATCGGTTGCCTGGTCTGGCTGTTCCGGGTTCACCCGCGGATCTACCGCGGCGCGCGGACCATCCTGTTCGCGACGTCGCTGATCGCGCTGGCCGGTTTCTATCTCTACCCGCTGGCACCACCCCGGCTGTTGCCGCAGTACGGCTACGTCGACACGGTGCTGAAGTTCCACACCTGGGGTTCGCTGGCCGACCCGAACGTCGCCCAGCATTCCAACCAGTACGCCGCGATGCCGAGCCTGCACATCGGCTGGGCGCTGTGGTGCGGGGTCTCGATCTACCTGTGCGCCCGGCGGCTCTGGGTCCGGGTGCTCGGCCTGATCTATCCGGTGGCCACCCTGCTGGTCATCATCGGTACCGCCAACCACTTCCTCATCGACGCGGTGGCCGGGCTGGCGGTGTTCCTGCTGGGTGGCCTGGTGCAGTACCTGTTCTCCGGTCGCAGCGCCTTCACCGAGGCCCCGATCCGCCGGCACCTGGCCGGCGAGCCGCATCCGGAACGGGCGGCGGTCCGCATCCAGCCGAACCCCCAGCCCGATCCTCCACCGGAGGACCAGCCGAGCACCCAGCACAGCTCTCAGTCGGCGGGGTCGTAGAACACCGACTCGACCACTCGGCGAGCTCGCCGGGTGGCCCGCCGGTAGTCATCGACCAGCTGGCCGGACTCGAAGCCCGGGCGGTAACCCAGCACCCGGCCGACCGCCTCCAGCACCCGGCCCGGCTTGGGCAGCTGGTCCTCGGCCCTGTCCCGGACCAGCATGATCGCGTTGCGGGTGCGGCCGGCCAGCCGCCAGGCCGCCGACAGCGCCGCCGCGTCGTCGGCGGAGAGTTTGCCTGCGTCCACGGCAGCCTGCAGGGCCGCCAGCGTGCCGGTGGTACGCAACCCGGCGACCCGATCGGCCCAGCGCAGCTGCAGCAGCTGGACCGTCCACTCGACGTCTGCCAGGCCGCCGCGGCCGAGCTTGGTGTGGGTGTGCGGGTCGGCACCGCGCGGCAGCCGCTCGGCATCCACCCGGCCCTTGATCCGGCGGATCTCCACCGCTGCCGCCGCGGGCAATCCACCCACCGGGTAGCGGATCGGATCGATCAACCGGATGAACCGCTCCCCCAGCTCGGGGTCACCGGCGCAGAACCGGGCCCGCAGCAGTGCCTGCGCCTCCCAGACCGAGGCCCACCGCTGGTAGTACTCGGCGTAGGACTCCAACGAGCGCACCAGCGCCCCGCTGCGGCCTTCGGGCCGCAGGTCGGCATCCAGCCGCAGCGGCGGATCGGTGGACGGGGCCGCCAGCATCGCCCGCAGCCGCTCGGCGACCAAGTGCGCCCGGCGGCTGGCCTCGGCACCGGCGGTGACGTCGGAGAAGACGAACAGGACGTCGGCGTCGGAGCCGTAGCCGAGCTCCTGCCCACCCAGCCGGCCCATGGCGATCACCGCGAACCGCACGCCCAGCTCGGTCACCCCCAGCTCCGCGGCGACGATCCGGCGGGCCGCGGCGAGGGTCGCGGCCAGCGTGGCATCGGCGAGTTCGGTGAGCGCGATGGCGACCTCGGTGTCACCGAGCCGGCCCAGCAGGTCGGCGAAGGCGATCCGCAGCAGCTCGGCCCGCCGCAGCGATCGGATCGCGTGCGCGGCCTGCGCCGGATCGTCGCTATCAGCGCTGCGGCCGGCGGCGGTCCTCATGGGCCCCTCGACCTCCGGCTGCCGCCGCGGCCGCAGCTCCTCCTCGCCGGACAGCATCTGCAGCGCCTCGGGCGCGCGCACCAGCAGGTTGGCCACGTACCGGGAGGTGCCCAGCAGGACGGCCAGCCGGGACGCGACCGCACCCTCGTCGCGCAGCAACCGCAGGAACCACGGGCTGGTGCCCAGCGCGTCCGAGACCTGCCGGTAGGCCAGCAGCCCGGCGTCCGGGTCGGGGGCGTCGGCAAGCTCGGACAGGATCACCGGCAGCAGCGCCCGTTGCAGGACCGCCCGCCGGGACAGCCCCGCGGTCAGCGCCTCGATGTGGCGAAGCGCGCCCTGCGGATCGGCGTAGCCCAGTGCCTCCAGCCGGCGCCGTGCCTCGCCGGCGGTCAGCCGCAACGCCTCAGCCGGAACCCGGGCAACCGCCTCCAGCAGCGGCCGGTAGAACAGCTTCTCGTGCAGCCGCCGGACCTCCCGGGCGTGCAGCGCCCATTCCGCGCGCCACACCGCGGCGGCATCCCCGCGGCTGTCCGGCCGGAAGCCCAGCGAGCGTGCCAGTCGCAGCACCGCCTCCGCGTCGTCGGGCACCAGGTGGGTCCGGCGCAGCTTGGCCAGCTGCAACCGGTGCTCGGTCGCGCGGAGGAACTCGTAGGCATCGGCCAGGCTGACCGCGTCGTTGCGGCCGACGAATCCGCCGTCGCGCAGCGCCGCCAGCGCCGGCAGGGTCGCCCTGACCTGCAGCGAAGGATCAGCCCGGCCGTGCACCAGCTGCAGCAACTGCACCGCGAACTCGACGTCACGCAGGCCACCGGGGCCGAGCTTGATCTCGCGCTCGGTCAGGTCGGCCGGCAGGTGCTCGACCACCCGGCGGCGCATGGCCTGCACGTCGGAGACGAAGTCGGGCCGCTGCGAGGCCGTCCAGATCAGCGGTGACAGGGTCTGGACGTAGCGCTCGCCCAGCTCCAGGTCACCGGCGATCGGGCGGGCCTTCAGCAGCGCCTGGAACTCCCAGGTCGAGGCCCAGCGCTTGTAGTACGCCTCGTGGCTGGCCAGGGTGCGCACCAGGGCCCCGGACTTGCCCTCCGGCCGCAGCGCCGCGTCAACCTCCCAGGCCGCCTGCCCGCAGATCCGGATCGTGTCGGCGGCCAGCTTGGTGGCGGTGGCCAGCGCCGCGCTCTCCCGGTCGGCGGCCTTGCCCGTCGGGTCCGCCGGGCCTGCCGGGCCTGCTGGATCTCGTGGGCCTGCCGGATCTCCTGAGCCTGCTGGACCTCCTGGGCCTGCTCGATCTCCTGGGCCCGCTGGATCTCCTGGGCCCGCTGGATCTCCTGGGCCCGTGGAGGGCTCGAAGACGAAGACCACGTCGACGTCGGAGACGTAGTTCAGCTCGCGGCCACCGGCCTTGCCCATCCCGATGATGGCCAGCCGGCAGCCGGCCGCGCCGGCGGGCAGGCCGGCCCGCGCGACGGCCAGCCCCGCCGCCAGCACGTAACCGGCCAGGTCGGCAAGCGCCTCGGTGACCTGTTGCAGGGTGAACTCGCTGGCCAGATCCCGGGCGGCGACCAGCAGCAGCTCACGCCGGTAGGCGGCGCGCAACGCCCGGACCGCGGCCGGACCGGTCAGCGTGGCCGCCGTGCCGGCGGTGCCGGTCACCGGGTCGGCCGCCGACGCCCCCACCGCGTCGGCGAGCCGGTCGCCAGCTGAGTCCACCGTGGGCAAGTCCGTCACGGCACCACGCAGCAGGAGCGCGTCCCCAGGGTGTGCGCACAGGTGCTCGGCCAGCGCCTGGGAGGCACCCAGCACGCCCAGCAGCCGGGTCCGGAATTCTGCCGAGTTCCGTAGCTCGGCCAGTATCTCCGGGCCTTCGCCGGTGGCGGCGAGTTCGGCCAGCATCGCCAGTGCCTGGTCGGGCGCGGCCGCCCGTCCGAGTGCCGAAAGCACTGCCCCCGCGGCCGGGTCGCTGACCTCGTTCCGCTCGGAATCCCACAGCGGCAGCGCCGGCCTCGTCAGCAAGCCGCCGGCCCGGACCGGATCGGCGAAACCTGCTCGGGCCAGCCTTGCGGTCAGCCGGGTGCTCGGTCGGCCGGTCCGCGGGCCCGCTGGTGCGTCCTCAGGCGGCGCCGCATCCTCAGCCACCGCGGACCCGGCATCAGGCGCTGCTGCATCCTCAGCCACCGCGGACCCGGGATCGGGCGGCGCTGATGCCTCACCAGCCACCCTCGGGGTGGCACGTCCAGCCGGGCGGCGCGCTACCGGGACGGACGGCTCGCCGTCAGTGCCGGGGTGGCTCACGCGAGGCCTGCAGCTCAGCCGCCAGGGCCGCCCGGATCGCGGCGGCATCGGTGAGCGGGCCGGCCGGCTGTACCGGAGCGGCGCCGGCCATCGGCAGCAACCGGGGTCCGGCGGCAACCGCCGGGCTCGGCGCGGTCGACGGGTCCGCGGCCAGCGCCACGAAGGCGGCCACCACGGGTTGCCACGCCTCGGCGATGTCCGGATGCGCCCGGGAGCTGCGCTCGAGGATGGCGGGCAGGTCGTACTCGTGCAGCAGGTCCGCGTCGTGCCGGGCCCACTCGGCCACGATCTCGGGAGTGGTCTCGATGTGGAACTGG
Organism: Jatrophihabitans sp.; assembly: GCF_036389215.1. Lineage (GTDB taxonomy): Bacteria > Actinomycetota > Actinomycetes > Mycobacteriales > Jatrophihabitantaceae > Jatrophihabitans_A. Next base: position 3,224 of record NZ_DASVQG010000270.1, on the reverse strand, counting down.
GTTCCCCAGGCCAACCGGCCCACCCGGAAGGCCTGCACCGCGCACACCGGCGAGGACGCCAGCAGCACCGCGCCGGGCGGCAGTGCGCTGACCTCGTCGACATGCCACTGCAGGACGTCCGGGGTGATCGGCAGCTCCCGGAACAGCGGGTCATCGGCGGCGGCCTGCCGTTTGGCGACCAGTTGCCAGCCGTACTCGGGGGTCTCGGCGGCGCTGACCCGGCCACCGGCGGCGACCGCCAGCAGCTGGGCGCCCAGGCAGATCCCGAGGGTGGGCAGTTCGGCCCGGACGGCTTCGGCCAGCAGCCGGCGCACCTGCGGCAGCCACCGGGCCGCCTCGTCGTCGTAGGCGTTCATCGCGCCGCCCAGCACGACCAGCGCCGAGTAGCCGGTCAGGTCGGCCGGCACCGGCTGCCCGGTCTCCGGGGTGCACACCACGAGTTCCGCGCCGGCTTCCCGCAGCCAGTGCCCGACCATGGCCGCCGGGGCGTCCAGGTCGTTCTCGATGACCAGGATCGGGCGGTCAGGTCCAGCGGTAGCCATGCCAGCAGGTTACTGAGAGCCGGCGCCCTAGAGCGAGGGCAGGTAGCGGCGCAGCTCGAACGGGGTGACCTCGGCCCGGTAGTCCACCCATTCCGAGCGCTTGTTGCGCAGGAAGAACTCGAAGACGTGCTCGCCCAGGGTCTCGGCGACCAGTTCGGAGTCCTCCATGGAGCGCAGCGCGTCGGCCAGGTTGTGCGGCAGGTCGTCATAGCCCAGCGCCCGGCGTTCGGTGTCCGACAGCGCCCAGACGTCGTCCTCGGCGCCCGGCGGCAGTTCGTAGCCCTCTTCGATGCCCTTCATGCCGGCCGCCAGCAGCACCGCGAAGGCCAGGTAGGGGTTGCACGCCGAGTCCAGCGACCGGACCTCGACCCGGGTGGAGTTGGCCTTGCCCGGCTTGTACATCGGCACCCGGACCAGCGCCGAGCGGTTGGCATGGCCCCAGCAGACGTAGGTCGGAGCCTCGACCAGCTGGCCCGGGGCCGACCAGCCGAACAGCCGCTTGTAGGAATTCACCCACTGGTTGGTGACCGCGGTGATCTCGCGAGCGTGCCGCAGCAGGCCGGCGATGAACGCCCGGGCGGTGGCCGAGAGGTACAGCTCGTCCGACGGGTCGTGGAAGGCGTTGCGGTCACCCTCGAACAGCGACAGGTGGGTGTGCATGCCGCTGCCCGGCTGGTGCCGGAACGGCTTGGGCATGAAGGTGGCATGCACGCCGCGGGCCCGGGCCAGCTCCTTGATGATGTGCCGGAAGCTCATGATGTTGTCGGCGGTGGACAGCGCGTCGGCGTAGCGCAGGTCGATCTCCTGCTGGCCGGGCGCCACCTCGTGGTGACTGAACTCGACCGAGATGCCGACCGCTTCCAGGGCGGTGATCGCCCCGCGCCGGAAGTCGTGGGCGGTGTCGTGGCTGGTCATGTCGAAGTAGCCGCCGTCGTCGATCGGCACCGGTTCGCTGCCGTCGGTTGGCCGGTTCTTGAGCAGGAAGAACTCGATCTCGGGGTGGGTGTAGAAGGTGAGGCCCCGCTCGGCGGCCTTGGACAGCGTCCGGCGCAGCACGTAGCGGGGATCGGCCCACGAGGGCGAGCCGTCGGGCATGGTGATGTCGCAGAACATCCGCGCCGTGTCACTGGGCTTGCCGTCATCGCCCTGCAGGATCTGGAACGTGGCCGGATCCGGCCGGACCAGCATGTCGGACTCACTGGCCCGCGCGAAGCCCTCGATCGCCGAGCCGTCGAAGCCGATCCCCTCGGCGAAGGCGCCTTCGAGTTCGGCCGGCGCCACGGCGACGGATTTGAGGTAGCCGAGCACGTCGGTGAACCACAGCCGGACGAACCGGATCTGTCGCTCTTCCAGAGTGCGTAGGACGAATTCCTGCTGGCGATCCACGGTTGATCAGTCTGCCGGTAATCCGTGTCGGCCGCGTAACGACCCCCCGACCAGCGAGCGAGGACCGCTCAGCTGGCGCTGTCAGCCAGCCAGCTGGCCCACGAGACGTTCCAGTAGCCGGAGTTCCACTCGGCGAGGTTGCGGCCGGTGTTGCGCACATCGACGATGTCGCCGGGTACCGAGAAGTCGTAGAACCAGAAGGCATTGGTGGGCGAGACGTTCAGGCAGCCGTGCGAGACGTCGACCTTGCCCTGCTGTGCGATCGACCAGTCGGCCCAGTGCACGTACTCGCCGTCGTAGCTGATCCGCACGCCGACCGGCACCTTGGTGCGGTAGGCGTTCTCCCCCTTGCTCAGCCCGAACGAGGCCGAGTTCATGTCGATGTTCTTCTCACCGCCCACCACCACGTGCGGGCCCGAGTTGGTCCGCAGGTCGATCGGGCCGTGGTCGCCGGGGATGCGAACGTCGCGGCCCATCGAGGTCGGGATGGTCCGGATCAGCTTGTCGTTGGAGTAGACCTTGATCATCTTGGTGCGGTCGTCAGCGATCGAGACGTGCTTGTCGCCGACCCGGTACCAGGTGCTGACGTCGGCCTGCCCGTAGAGGGAGTTGCCGAAGTTCTTGCCGTAGGCCTTGGCCGTGATCGTCACCTTGGTACCGGGCTTGAGGTAGTTCTTTCCCCGCCAGTAGACGTTGGCGTCGTCGAGCCAGCTGAAGGCACCCACCTGGTGCGGAACGGTCTGCACCGACAGGGCGGCCTGGGCGGCCTTGCGGTCGGGAATGGACTCGTCGAAGTGAATCCGCACCACCTGGCCGACGCCGAAGATGACCCCGGGTGCGATGCCGCCGCCGGCCGCGGTCTGGATGTAGGGCATCGTCATGTTGGTGGGCTTCACCGTGCTGAAGGTGCCGTCCTCGGAGAACTGCCCGCCCGCCGCGTTGGTGGCCTTGGCCTGCAGTCGATACGAGCGGTCATAGCCGAGCACCTCGGTCGATGACCACGACTGCTTGTCGGCCGAGAGCGTCCCCTTGATCTGCGTGCCTTCGAGGTTGGTCAGCGTGACCTCGGACAGCGAGCCACCCGAGACCGCGACCTTGACCGGCGCCACCGGGTTGACATCGGCTGCGTCCTTGGCCGGCGTGAGGCGGATGACGGCCGGTGCCGCCTGGGCGCTGGAACCGGTCGAAGTAGTCGGGCTGGCGCTGGTGGGGGCTGGCGCTGCCGCGTCCGGCAGCTTTTTCTGCGAGCAGGCGCTCAACAGGAGCACGGCAGCCAGCATCACTGACACCACCGCC
>NZ_DASVQG010000269.1:0-16681 GCF_036389215.1 Jatrophihabitans sp. | reverse complement strand
ATAGATGGGTGACATCTGATCGTGGTGCGGGAAGTGCCGCTGGGTAGTCGCGCTCTATCCGATACCGTCCCGCGATGACGTTGTCTGTCGGTGGTTGCCCGCCGTCTGGGGCCGGGTCACCCCTCAGGAGAATGAGGTGCTGCGCAGCATTGGGCTTATCCTAGGGCCAGCCTGCCAGAATGATCTAGCCTTGCTACCGAACTAAGGGTGGCTGTTAGGCGGTGAGAGTTGGGATGGGTGCAGCGCGGAAGCTCGGCGCCGTCGCAAAGGGCGCGGCCGGCTACCCCGGGCGGGCTCGGGCTGGGTTGCAGGTCAGCCCTGCGCCTCCAGGACGTCCAGGGCGTGCTGCAGGTCGGCCGGAAACGGCGAGACGACCGTCAGCCACTCGCCGGTACCGGGATGGGCGAACGACAGCGAGCGGGCGTGCAACCACTGCCGGCTCAGCCCCAGCCGCCGGCTCAGCACCGGGTCGGCGCCGTAGACCGTGTCGCCGCAGCACGGGTGGCGCAGCGCGGCCATGTGCACCCGGATCTGGTGGGTCCGGCCGGTCTCCAGCCGGACATCGAGCAGCGAGGCGGCCCGGTAGGCCTGCACCGTCTCGTAATGGGTGACGCTGGGCCGCCCGCTGGCCACCACCGCGAACTTCCAGTCCGAGGACGGGTGCCGGTCGATCGGCGCGTCGATGGTGCCCGAACTCGGATCGGGATGGCCCTGCACGAGCGCGGCGTACAGCTTCTCCACGGTGCGCTCCTTGAACGCCCGCTTCAGCGCGGTGTAGGCCCGCTCACTGGTGGCCACCACCATCACCCCGGTGGTTCCGGCATCCAGCCGGTGCACGATGCCCTGCCGCTCGGCCGCGCCGGAGGTGGACAGCCGGAGGCCCATCGCCGCGAGCCCCTGGGTCACCGTCGGTCCGTCCCAACCGATGCTCGGGTGCGCCGCGACGCCGACCGGCTTGTCCACGACGACGATGTCATCGTCGGAGTACAGGATGCTCAGCCCGTCCACCGCTTGGGGCGGCGCGGCGGCCAGGTCCACCGGCTGGGGGATGCTGATCTCCAGCCAGGACCCGCCGTGGACCTTCTCCGAACGGCCCGGGCTGGCCCCGTCCAGGGTGACGGCACCGTCGTCGATGAGGCCCGCGGCGGCGGACCGGGACAGCCCGAACAGCCGGGACAGCGCGACGTCCAACCGCAGGCCGTCCAGGCCGTCGGGGACCGGCAGCATCCGGACGTCAGTCATGCGACCGGCGCTCGGTGGCCGACTCGTCCGGCAGGCCCGCTGGCTCGTCCACGGGGCGCTGATCGGGCGTCGGACGCTGATCGGGTGCCGGGCTGAACTCGACACCGCGCAGGGAGAGCAGCACCGCCAGCGCGCCACCCGTCACGATCGCGGAGTCGGCCAGGTTGAAGATCGGCCAGACGTGACCGTCGTTGGCCAATACCGAGATCCAGTCCACCACGTGGCCCTTGCCCGGCGACGGCGCCCGGAACAGCCGGTCCACCAGGTTGCCCACGGCGCCGCCCAGGACCAGCCCGAGCGACAGCGCCCACCGGGACGAGGTGAGCCGGCGCGCTGCCCGCAGCACGATGGCGATGACGATGATCGAGATGGCGGTCAGCACCACGGTGGCCCCGGTGCCCACCGAGAAGGCGGCTCCGCTGTTGCGCGCCTGCACCAGGTACAGCGCGCCGCCCAGCAGCCGGATCCCGGGGTCGGTCTGCTCGATGTTGGCGACCACCAGGATCTTGCTGATCAGGTCGGCGGTCAGGACAGCCAGTGCGGTGAGGAAGAACAGCCGCATCTTGGTGCGTGGCCGCCCGCCGGCCGATTGCGCGGGGTCAGCCGGTCGGTAGTCGGTCACGCAGACCATTCTCGCATCGGCGAGCCGGTCAGCATCCCGGCGTCACCGGCTGGCGCCGTTCGGCCCGCGCCGTTGGGCTAGCGCCGTTCGGCCCGCGCCTTGCACTCGGCGTCCAGGGTGGCCATCGGCAGCGCCTTGAGCCGGGCCTTGGGAATCCGTTTGCCACAGTCCTCGCAGATCCCGTACGTCCCGGAGTCGATCCGCTCGATGGCGTGCTGGATCTGCAGGATCAGCAGCTGGCGGTTGGCCGCGATCGACTGCTCCTGCTCGCGCTCGAAGGTGTTGCTGCCGGCGTCGGCCTGATCGTCGCCGGCGCCGTCCCGGGACTGCCGCATTACCTCGAGCTGGCTCATCGACCGGTCGTACTCCAGCTGCATCTCGGCCAGCTCGTCCTGCAACCGGGACCGGATCTCGGCCAGCTCGGCAACGCTCAGATCGGCGCCGTTCTGGGCGGCGGGCTCGGCGCTGACCACGGCAGCAGCCTTCGTCGCCGCGGCCGAGGTCGCCACGACCTGGCTGGCCGGCGCTGTGGTGCTCGACTTCGCGGCAGGCGCCTTGGCTGCGGGTGCTTTCTTGGCGGGTGCTTTGTTGGCGGGCGTCTTCTTCGCGGGCGTCTTCTTCGCGGGCGCCGGCGGGGCAGCTCCGGTGCTGGCAGGCGCGGCCTTGGTCACCGATGCGGCCTTGGTGGCTGCCGGGCTCTTGGCCGCCGGTGCGCTCTTGGCCGCCGGTGCGCTCTTGGTGGCTGGCGGATTCTTGGCCGCCGGTGCGCTCTTGGCGGCCTTGGTCGGTGCGGCCTTGCCCGCTGCCTTGGCCGGTGCGGCCTTGTCCGCTGCCTTGGCCGGTGCGCTCTTGGCGGCCTTGGCCGCTGCCTTGGCTGGTGTCACCTTGGCAGCCGTCTTGGCGGCCGGAGAACTCTTGGCAGGTGCGGCCTGGGCAGCCTTGGTCGCCGTCGTACGGCTGGTCGCCGCCCTCTTCACCGGAGCCTTCGCCGCGGACACCGCCCCGGTGGCACTCTTGGGCGGCCCGACCTCGCCAGCGGCTTGACCGGCGCCGGCCTGCGTCGTTGCCTTGGTCGCCCGGCGCGCCGTCACCTTGCTCGCCGCGGCGGCCGACACGTCACCGGCTCGCCGCAACGCCGCATCGATCCGTCCTCGCACGCCTGCCATCCAGCGGCCCCTCTCGCCCCGTGCCCGCCGCCGGCGACCGGCGCCGGCTCTGGCAAGGCGTCAGAATAGGGGCTGGCTGTTCCGCCCGGTAGCGGGGCACGCCGGACACAGCGCCCATAAACACAGCGCCCATAAACGCAGCGCCCATAAACGCAGCGCCCATAAACGCATCGCCCCGCAACCCCTGCTGGCGATCGAACATATGGAGCTACCCAGGACGGGTGGGGTGGGTTCGGAAATTCATTCCCGGGACGACATAGAATCATCCGCAGGCGTCGACGAGGACAAGTAGCGCCGGTGGCAAGCCACGAGCGAGCTGGGGATGGTGTGAGCCCAGCGGTGAGCGCCGGAAAGCAAAATCACCTCCGAGCCTCGGAAGAAAGCGGCACCCGCCGCGAGTAGAACCGAGCGCAGTACCCAGAGCGGGCATTCCAGCCGGAGTGCCAAGAAGGGTGGTACCGCGGCAGCACCCGCTGTCGTCCCTTCACCGAGTGGCCGGCCTGATCCCAGACCGGCCGGCGTCCCGGCGAAGGAGAGTCCCGCGATGGCCTACCAGGCCCTGCCCGCCCATGTGGATCTGGCCGCGACCGACCACGAGGTGATCGCCTTCTGGCGTGAGCACAAGGTCTTCTCCAAGAGCCTCGAGCAGACCACCGGCGGCCCGTCCTACGTCTTCTACGAGGGCCCGCCGACCGCCAACGGCACACCGGGCACCCACCACATCGAGGCCCGCGCCTTCAAGGACCTGTTCCCGCGCTTCAAGACCATGAAGGGCTATTCGGTGCCCCGGATGGCGGGCTGGGACTGCCACGGCCTGCCGGTCGAGCTGGCCGTCGAGAAGCATCTGGGCTTCACCGGCAAGTCCGACATCGAGCGGTACGGCATCGCGGAGTTCAACGCCCAGTGCCGGGCCGAGGTGCAGCGCAACGTCGACCAGTTCACCGCGATGAGCGAGCGGATGGGCTACTGGGCCGACTACGACAACGCCTACTGGACGATGAACCGCGAGTACATCGAGTCGGTGTGGTGGGCGCTGAAGCAGATCTTCGACCAGGGGCTGCTGGTGGAGGACCACCGGGTGGCCCCGTACTGCCCGCGGTGCGGCACCGGGCTGTCCGACCACGAGGTGGCCCAGGGTTACGAGACCGTGGTCGACCCGTCGGTCTACGTCCGGCTGCCGTTGACCTCGGGTCCGCTGGCCGGGCAGGCGGACCTGCTGATCTGGACCACCACGCCCTGGACGCTGGTGTCCAACACCGCCGTCGCGGTCAATCCCGACGTCACCTACTCCGTCGTCCGGACGCCCGACGGCCAGACGCTGGTCACCTTCGTGGGAGGCGCGGCCAGCGCACAGCTGCCGCCGGGCACCGAGACCGTCGGCAGTTACCAGGGCCGGGAGATGGAGCGCTGGAGCTACCGCCGGCCCTTCGACTACGTCGAGATCGGCGATGCGCAGAACCCGGCGCACTTCGTGGTGCTGGCCGACTACGTCACCACCGAGGACGGCTCGGGCCTGGTGCACCAGTCACCGGCCTTCGGCGCCGATGACCTGGCGACCTGCCGCCGGTACGGGCTGCCGGTGGTCAACCCGATCGGCAAGGACGGCCACTTCCTGCCCGAGGTGCCCGAGGTCGGCGGGATGTTCTTCAAGGACGCCGACGACCAGCTGGTCAAGGACCTGACCCGGCGCGGCCTGCTGGTCAAGCACCTGGCCTACGAGCACTCCTACCCGCACTGCTGGCGGTGCCACACCCCGCTGATGTACTACGCGCTGCCCTCGTTCTACGTCCGGACCACCGCCCGCAAGGCCGAGCTGATCGCGCAGAACGAGGCCACCAACTGGTATCCGGACACCATCAAGCACGGCCGCTACGGCGACTGGCTCGACAACAACATCGACTGGGCGCTGTCGCGCGACCGGTACTGGGGCACCCCGCTGCCGATCTGGCGCAACGACGAGGACCCCGGCCGGCTGGTCTGCGTCGGTTCGCTGGCCGAGCTCTCCGAGCTGACCGGGGAGGACCTCAGCGAGCTGGACCCGCACCGGCCCTTCGTCGACGTCCCGACCTTCACGCTGCCCGGCGTGCCGGGCACCTTCTCCCGGGTGCCGCAGGTGATCGACGGCTGGTTCGACTCGGGCTCGATGCCGTTCGCCCAGTTCGGCGCGCCGCACCGCAACGCCGAGCTGGCCCGGCAGAACTACCCCGCCGACTTCATCTCCGAGGCGATCGACCAGACCCGGGGCTGGTTCTACACGCTGATGGTGGTCGGCACCCTGGTGTTCGACGAGTCCAGCTACCGCAACGTGGTGTGCCTGGGCCACATCCTGGCCGAGGACGGCCGCAAGATGAGCAAGCACCTGGGCAACATCCTGGAGCCGATCCCGCTGATGGAGCGGCACGGAGCCGACGCGGTGCGCTGGTTCATGCTGGCCGGCGGCTCGCCGTGGTCGGCCCGCCGGGTCGGGCACAAGAACCTGGAGGAGATCGCCTCCAAGGTGCTGCGCACGTACTGGTCGATCGCCTCGTTCCAGTCCCTCTACGCCCGGGCCAACGGCTGGACGCCGGGTCAGGAACCTCATGCCGCGAGCGACAAGTCCAACCTCCTGGACCGCTGGGCCGGGGCCGAGACCAACCGGGTGGCCGCCGAGGTGGACGCCGCCCTGGAGGCCTATGACCCCGCACGGGCCGGCCGGGCGCTGTCCGGGCTGATCGATGACCTGTCCAACTGGTACGTCCGGCGGTCCCGCCGCCGGTTCTGGGACGGTGACCCGGCGGCGCTGCAGACCCTGCACGACTGCCTGAACACGCTGACCCGGCTGCTGGCACCGTTCGTGCCGTTCGTCACCGAGCGGGTCTGGCAGGCGCTGTTCGCCGAGACCACCGGGGTCGACTCGGTGCACCTGGCGGCCTGGCCGGACACCGCGGCGGCGACCGATCCGGCGCTGTCGGCCCAGGTGTCGCTGGTGCGCCGGGTGGTCGAGCTGGGCCGGGCCGCGCGGGCCGGGTCCGGGGTCAAGACCCGGCAGCCGCTGGCCAGGGCGCTGATCTCGGCCCCGGGCTGGACCGGCCTGCCCGAGCAGCTGCGCCAGCAGGTGGCCGACGAGCTGAACGTGGTCGAGCTTGCCGAACTCGCCAGCGCCGAGGACCTGGTCAATGTCACGGTCAAGCCGAACTTCCGCACGCTCGGCAAGCGGTTCGGCTCCCGGACGAAGGAGGTGGCCACGGCGATCACCGCCGCCGACCCCGCGGAGCTGGCCCGCTCGCTGCGCGAGACCGGGACGATGCGGTTGCCGTCGCTGGCCGAGGACGTCACCGCCGAGGAGGTGCTGATCAGCGAGGCGCCGGTATCGGGCTGGGCGGTGGAGACCTCCGGGCCCGAGACGGTGGCGCTGGATCTCGAACTCACCGGCGAGCTGCGCCGGCTGGGGTTGCTGCGGGAGGTGATCCGGATCGTGCAGGACGCCCGCAAGAACGCCGGCTTCGATGTCACCGACCGGATCACGCTGCACTGGACGGTCGGCGGGTCACCGGAGCCGGCCCAGGCGATCCGTGAGCACTTGGACGAGCTGGCGGGCGAGGTGCTCGCCACCTCCGTCACCGAGGGCACCCCGGCTGAGCCGGACGGCTTCTTCCCCGCCGGCGACGACGAGCTCGGGCTGCACCTCTGGCTGGCCAGGACCAGCTAGCCGAGCCGGCAGCCGGTTCTCGGCGGGTGCTTCAGCGGGCGGCCAGGGCCGGTTCTCGGCGGGTGCTTCAGCGGGCGACCAGGGCCGGTTCTCGGCGGGTGCTTCAGCGGGCGGCCAGGCCGGAATCGGGGTCGCACAGCGCGCACGGGGTGAAACCGTCCTCGACGGCCTGGCGCAGCGGCACCGGCACCGGCCCGCGCCCGGACAGGAAGGCGCAGTCGGGCAGGTGGTAGCGCGGCCGGCCATCGATCACCCAGACCGGCTCATCGCCGCGGCTGCGCAGCGGCGGGTCGGTGTCGGCCTCGGCCGGCTCGGCGACATCCATGTCTTCCGGCTGGGGCTCGGTCCTGTTGCCGGTGTCGGCCGTGCTTTCGGGCCCGTCGTGAGGCTCGGCCAAGTCTTCGAGCTCGGCATGAAGCGGCTCGGGATGAAGCGGCTCGGCACGGGCCGGCTCGGTAGCCGCATGGGCCGGCTCGGTAGCCGCATGGGCCGGCTCGGGGGCCCGGCTTGGTTCCTCAGCGGCGTGCGCCGGCGGCACGGCGACCGGGAGCGGCGCCGCGGACACCGATGCCGGCGCCCGTCCCGCACGGGGTACCTGAGCGGCCGTGCCGACCTGAGCGGCCGTGCGGGCCTGCGGCTCCTCCGTCCCGGCCGGTCCGGACGAGCCCGCGGCGCCACCGGCCTGCGGCCGGCGGCGGTAGCGGAGGATAGTCATGGCGGCCAGCAGGCTGGCCAGGATCGAGGCCACCACCAGCACGGTCCCGCCGGTGATCAATCCCAGCACCAGCAATGCCAGGCCCGCGACGAGCAGCACCAACACGACTACCTGCACGTCGCGGCCTCCCGCTCTAGTACGACGACGCGGCGAGCGGCGACATCAGACGCGCCCGGGCGCAGGGTGGCTCGCTGCTGGCGGCGAGGGTTCCGCTCGGCTACCCCAGGCCTCAGCTGTGTTGCTTGTCCGACCCGGTCGCCTGGGTGACCGGCTCCGCCTTGGTGGTGGTGGTGTCCAGATCGCGCAGCTGAGCCTCCAGGTAGCTCTTGAGCCGGGACCGGTACTCGTGCTCGAACGTGCGCAACTCCTCCAGCCGCTTCTCCAGCGCCGCCTTGCGCTGCTCGAGCTGGCTGGTGATCTGGTTGGCCCGCTGCTCGGCTTCCTGCAGCGTGCTGGCGGCCTTGGTCCGAGAATCCCGGTCCAGTTGCTCAGCCCGTGACTGGGCCTCGGCGACGGTCTTCTCGTGGAAGGCCCGCGCCTCAGCCTGCATCCGCTCGTGGTGCGCCTTGGCCTCGGCGAGGGTCTTCTCCGAATGCGACTTGGCGGCGGCGGTCTGCTCGTCGGCAGCCTGCTGCGCCAGTGCGAGCACCCGCTCCGCCTGGCTGAGCTGGTTGATCCCGCCACCGGCCCCGCCGCCGGCGGCCGCCGGCGCGGCACTCTTCGCGGCGGCAGCTTCCTGCTGTGCCTGCACGACCGCCTGCCGGGCCTGGCTGACCGCCGCCTCCAGCTCACCGATCCGGCTGGTCAGCTTGCGGTTCTCCTCGTGCGCCGCGGCCAGCGCGGCCGAGTCCTTCTGGTCGCCCGAGGGTTGCCTGGCCTGGCTGAGCGCCGACTCGAGCTCGCCGATCCGGGCGGTGAGCTTGCGGTTCTCCTCACGGGCCGCCGTCAGTGCCGAAGCGTCCGCGGACGCCCCACCGTCGGACGAGCGGTCCTTGAGGTCTGCGTTCTCCTCGATCAGGCGGGCGAGTTCGAGTTCGACGGCATCGAGAAACTGGTCGACCTCTTCTTCGTCGTACCCGCGCTTGCCGATCGGGGGCTTCTTGAAGACCACGTTGTGGACTTCGGCGGGTGTCAAACGCATCGAGTCACCTCATGTGGAGTGCGGAAGGCCCTGGGACGGGCCGTCCTTGGAGTGCGAACGGACAGGCTTGCAAGATGCGGCACCCTGCGAAGTCCGGTGCCGATCACCCCGACTACGCGAGTCGGTGCGTAGGCAGGATAGCGACCCTGGCCCCAGTCATAACGCGCAAGTAGCGAAAGACGGCCGAAGCCTGCCCCTGACAGCCTGCTCGGCAGGTCCCGGCGGGCTAACCGGCGGCCAGCGATGACACGAACGCGCGCAGCAGCCAGATGAGGATCAGCAGGACGATCACACTCATGTCGAAGCTCACGCCGCCGAGCCGCAACGGCGGGATCAACCGTCGCAGCAACTTCATCGGCGGATCGGTCACGGTGTACACGGCTTCCAGGCCGATCGCCGCGGCACCGGCCGGGCGCCATGACCTGGCGAAGCTGCGGGTCGTCTCTACGATCAGCCGGGCGATCACCAGGAGGTAGAACACCAGCAGGGCGAGGCCGATCGCGGCCCAGAACGTCGTCATGGACCCATTCTGGCATCCGCATGGTAGGGACCGTTGACGCTTCAGCTCTGGTTGTAGAAGCCACCCTCGACGATCCGCTGCTTGTCGGCCGCCGTCACCGAGACGTTGTGCGGGCTGAGCAGGAACACCTTGGGGGTGACCCGCTCGATGCTGCCGTGCAGGCCGAAGGTCAGTCCGGCCGCGAAGTCGACCAGTCGCTTGGCATCCGAGTCGTCCATTTCGGACAGGTTCATGATCACCGGTGTCCCGGCGCGGAACTGCAGGCCGATCGTCTTGGCCTCGTTGTAGGTACGCGGGTGCAGGGTGGTGATGCGCTGCGGTGGCTGCTCGTAGCTGTCGTAGTCGTCATAGCCCTCTGCCTCCGGGCTGGCCGCCTCGTAGGCGGCCCGCGCCGGTGCGGCCTCGACCTCGCGCCGGTGGTACTGCGGATCGCGCGCGAGCGCACCGTAGGACTCCGTGCCGCCGCCGTCGGCGTAGTCGTCATCCTCGACCAGCCCGAGGTAGACGCCCATCTTCCGAAAGGCTGTAGCCATTCCGTCCTCCTGTGTAGGTACTTCCCGCTGCTGCGGGCCGACGCTATCTGAATTGTTGTTCGCGGCGGCCGAGCAACGCCGTACCGATCCGCACGTGTGTCGCGCCGTGCCGCAGCGCGGCTTCCAGGTCATCGCTCATGCCGGCCGAGACGATCCCGGCCGCCGGATGGTTCTCGCGTAACCACTGGGCCACCTCGGCCAAGCGGCTGAACGCCTGATCGGGATCGCCCTCCAGCGGCGCGATCGCCATGATCCCGGCCAGCCGCAGGACGTCGGATCCTGCTATCCGATCGGCCAACCGCATCAGCTCGTCCGCCGCGCCGCCGCCGCGGCCCTCCGCCGCGGGTGCGGCGTCGAGGCTGAGCTGCACCAGGACGTCGAGTGCCTCCCGGCCGGCTCGCCGGACACCGTCTTCCAGCGCGTCCGCCAGGCCCTGCCGGTCCACGCTGTGCACCAGGCCGGCGTAGCGGGCCACCGACCGGGCCTTGTTGCTCTGCAGCCGCCCGATGAAGTGCCAGCGGACGGCGACACCGGTCAGAGCGGCCAGTTGCGCCGACTTGACCGAGGCATCCTGATCGCGGCTCTCCCCCAGGTCGGTCACGCCGAGCTCGGCCAGCAGCGCGGCATCGGTGACCGGGAAGAACTTGGTCACCGCGATCAGGGTGATCTCCTCGCCGGACCGGCCGGCGGCCGCGCATCCCCGCTGGATCCGGGACCGGACCGCGGCCAGGTTGTCGCGCAACTCGGCCAGCCGGTCCTCCGGCGAACTCATCGAGGCTGGCCCGGCCTACTTGAGGAAGTCGGGTACGTCCAGCTCCTCGTCCGGCTCGACCGGCTTGCGGGTGGTGGTCGGTGACCAGCTCCCACCCGATGATCCGGCGCCCGGCGCGGCCGAGGTGGCCGCACCGTAGGCGGTGGCACCGGCGCTCGGCCCGAACGACGGTGCCGGGCGCCCGGACCCGTTCAGCACCGGCCCGGCCGAGACCGTGGCCAGCTGCGCTTCGGGCTCCCGCCGGGCGGGAATCTCCACCTTCTTGTACGGCAACTGGCCCGAGTCGAAGCCCGCGGCGATGACCGTCACCTTGACCTCGTCACCGAGGGTGTCGTCGATCACCGCACCGAAGATGATGTTGGCGTCGGGGTGGGCGGACTCGGCGACCAGGGTGGCGGCGTCGTTGATCTCGAACAGCCCCAGGTCAGAGCCGCCGTAGATCGACAGCAGCACGCCGTGCGCGCCGTCCATGCTGGCTTCCAGCAGCGGGCTGGCGATCGCCATCTCCGCGGCGGCCCGGGCCCGGCCCTCGCCGCGGGCCGAGCCGATGCCCATCAGCGCCGAGCCGGCTCCGCTCATGACGCTCTTGACGTCGGCGAAGTCGAGGTTGATCAAGCCGGGGGTGGTGATCAGGTCGGTGATGCCCTGGACACCGGACAGCAGCACCTGGTCGGCGCTGCGGAAGGCGTCCATCACCGACACGTTGTGGTCCGAGATCTGCAGCAGCCGGTCGTTCGGAATGACGATCAGCGTGTCGCACTCGGCGCGCAGCGCCTCGATGCCCATCTCGGCCTGGGTGGCGCGCTTCTTGCCCTCGAAGGAGAACGGCCGGGTGACCACGCCGATGGTGAGCGCGCCGAGCTTGCGCGCCATGCTGGCGATCACCGGCGCGCCGCCGGTACCGGTGCCGCCGCCCTCACCCGCGGTGACGAACACCATGTCAGCGCCCTTGAGCACCTCTTCGATCTCGTCGCGGTGGTCCTCGGCGGCCTTGCGGCCGACCTCGGGCTGCGCGCCGGCGCCCAGGCCGCGGGTCAGCTCGCGGCCGACATCGAGCTTGACGTCGGCATCGGACATCAGCAACGCCTGTGCGTCGGTGTTCACCGCGATGAACTCCACGCCCTTCAGGCCCTGCTCGATCATCCGGTTGACCGCGTTCACGCCGCCGCCGCCGACACCGACGACCTTGATCACAGCGAGGTAGTTGTGGGGTGAGGTCATGAGCTGTCCTTCGCTTGGGCTTTCGATCTTCGGTGTTGGTCGGGCACTTGTTCGAACCCTCACCCTCAAGTAGACCGTTAACGTTATGTCAACCTGAGCGATACCAGGAAAAGTAGTTCGCCGTGCCGCCGCCGCACGAAGGCGCGCCGCGCCACACCGAAAATCACGGCTGGCGAAGTCTGGGACGGCCAGGCAAGCCGTGGCCGAGCTGCGTGCTGCGGGTCGCCCGGAGCAGCAGTTTTTGACCGGATGCTGAGCCTTGACAGGCAATTGACTGCAATGTCACATTTACTTCCCTATCGCCGCTTCCGAGGAGCCCGCAATGGCACGTATCAAGGCACGCATGGCCGGCACGGTGGCCTCCACGATGATCCTCGCCGCCGTCGGCCTGGTGTGGACGTCCGGCGATGCCGCCGCCTACGGCCAATGCGTCGAGACGATTCCGTCCGATCACCACTGGGTCAGCGTGAGCTGCCCGACGCAGCCGGGTGGAACGCAGTTCCGCGTCAAGACGTATGTGTGTACGAGCGACTCCAGTGGTTGTGGCTCGACCCCCGTGTATGGACAGTGGGCGCCTTGGGGTGGCACCTCTACGGTCTCGGCCGGCTTCGACTACGTGGACTTCAACCGCGTGACGATCGAGGTCGGCTATCCCGTCCCGGTTGACTAGCAGCCCCGCTGGGCCGCCAGTCCCGTTAAGCCGCCAGTCCCGCTAGGCCGCCAGTCCCGCTAGGCCGCGGCCGACGCAGGGAGCCGGCTCCGCCCGACGGGTCTGCCTCAGCGCGGTCGTCAGTTGCCGGAGGTGCCTCGGCTGGTCACCGCGCTGGGATCGCTGAGGTCGAAGTAGCGACCAGGCTGGCCGAGCAGCGCCGTGAGCAGCCGGGCCTTGTCGGCGCTGCGGTCGACGCCGCCCCACAGCACGATCCGCCCGTCCCGCAAGGTCAACGTGACCGACTCGGCGCTCGGCGCCGAGATCGAGCTGAGGGACTTAAGGATCTTGCCAGGCAGCGCCGCCGCGACCGCCGCCGCTGCCGCCGATGACGCGCCGGAGGCCGGCACCAGCAGCCGCGGCAGGCCGGCCGGTGCGGATCTCACGGTGCGGAAGGCCACGTTGTCACCGTCGACGAGCTGCGCCTGTCCCCCGTCGACCGGCCGGTAGCCGATCGCCACCCGCTCAGTGATCCGGATCGTCACGCTGGCCGGATAGGACCTGCTCACCGTGACGGTGCGCACCGGTGCCACCGCGCCCACCCGGGAGCTGATGGCGCCGAGATCAAGCCGGGCCAGCGGCGTGCCGGCGCGGATGCCGGCCGCGGCGCGGAGCTGCTCCGCGGTCACCGTCCGGGCCCCGACCACGTTCACCGTGCGCACCCCCAGCACGCTGGAGAAGGCCACCAGCCACGCCAGCAGCGCGAGCACCAGCACCGCCGCGCACCAGTACCACCACCGTGCCGGCCGGATCGATGCCAGCCGACCGGACCGGCCGCCGCCTACCGAGTCACCGCCCACCGAGTCGCCGCCTATCGGGTTGCTGGTCATCAAGTCGCCGGTCATCGAGTCGCCGCCCGTCGGGTGAGTTCAGCGAGGATGTCGGCGCACAGCAGGTGCACGTCGCCGATCCCCATCGTCAGCACCAGGTCACCGGGCTCGGCCAGCGCCGCGACCCGGGCCGCGACCGCGTGCCAGTCGGGCTCGTACATCACCTGAGCGGCAGGCAGCGGGACCTGCTCGGCGATCAGCTCGCCGGTCACTCCCGGAATGGGCCGCTCCCGTGCCGGGAAGATGTCCATCACGACGGCGATGTCGGCCAGCGCCATCGCCTGGCCGAATTCCGCGGCGAACGTCTGGGTCCGGCTGTACGTCCCGGGCTGGAAGATCGCGATCAGCCGCCCGGACCCGGCCAGCACCCCGCGGGCAGCGCCGAGCTGGGCACGCACCTCTGTCGGATGGTGGGCATAGTCATCATACACCCGCACTCCGGCCGCCACACCGTGAAGCTCGAAGCGGCGCTGCACGCCGGCGAAGCCACGCCAGCTGCCGGCGACCTGTGGCACCGGCAGCCCGAGTTCGACCGCCACCGCGAGCGCGGCGCTCGCGTTGAGTGCCATGTGCCGTCCGACCAGCGACCCGAGCCGGACGTCGACCGGGGTTTCGGCAACGCCGTGCACGGTGAACTCCACCGCGTCCGGCAGCTCGCGGATGTCCGAGACCCGGATGTCGGCCTCCGGCCCGGTTCCGTAGCCGCGGACCCGGACGCCCCTGCCACGGGCATCGCGGTCTTGGGCATCGCGTTCCCGGGCATCACGTTCTCGGGCATAGCCGGCCAGCCGGCTGGCACCGGGGTCATCGGCGCAGTACAGCAGCAGCCCGCCCGGGGAGATCCGGTCGACGAACTGCTCGAAGGCCCGGAAGACGCCTTCGAGGTCGCCGTGGTTCTCCAGGTGATCGGCCTCGACGTTGGTGACCACCGCGATCTCGGGCCACAGCAGCAGGAACGAGCCGTCGCTCTCGTCGGCCTCGACGAGGAACAAGTCGTCGCTGCCGGCCCGCCCGTTCACCCCGGCACCGCCCAGGTTCGCCCCGATCGCGAAGGACGGATCGAGCCCGGCGGCCAGCGCGGCAGTGGCCAGCAGTGAGGTGGTGGTGGTCTTGCCGTGGGTGCCCGCGACCGCGACGCAGCGGCTGCCACTGATCATCGCCGCCAGCGCGGTAGCCCGCCGGAGCACCCGCAGCCCGCGCTCGCGGCCGGTGACCAGTTCGACGTTGGCGGGGTCGATCGCGGTGGTGTAGACCAGCGTGTCGCAGGAGTCCAGGTGCCGCACCGAATGCCCGATCGAGATATCGGCACCGAGTTCGCGCAGCTGCCCCACGGTCACCGACTCCCGGCTCTCGCAGCCGGTCACCGGCACGCCCCGGGCGAGCATGATCCGGGCCAGACTGCTCATTCCCGAACCCGCGATGCCCATGATGTGCACCCGGCCCAGCTCGGCGGCCGGCGGCACCACCTCGGTGGCCGCCGTGGCCACCAGCGCGGCGCCGGGTGCCGCCCAGCCCTCCGGCCGGGCATAGCCGGCCTGGGACCGCACCGCCGGGTTGCTCGGCTCAGTCCGGTCGGCAGGCTCAGGCGTTGTGGTCATGAGCCACTTCCAGCACGCTGCGGGCGAGCACCGCGGCCGCGTCCCGGTTGCCCGCGCGGCGCGCGGCGGCGGCCATCGCGGCCAGCCGGGGCGGGTCGGTGAGCACCGCGGTCACGTTGTGGGCAACCCAGGCCGGGTCGCAGTCCTCATCCGCCACCATCAGGCCGCCACCGGCCGCGACGATCGGCTCGGCGTTCAGGCGCTGCTCGCCGCCACGCAGCGGCAACGGCACGTAGCCGGCCGGCAGGCCCACCGCGGTCAGCTCGGCGCAGGTCATCGCTCCCGAGCGGCACAGCACGAAGTCGGCGGCGGCGTACCCGTCAGCCATCGCGTCGAGGTAGGGCAGCACCAGGTACGGCGGCTCGTCCGCGGTCCTGGCCGGCGCGGTCAACGGGTTCTTGGCACCGGCGATGTGCAGCACCTGGATGCCTGCCTCGGCCAGCGCCCGGTGCGCGCCGAGCACCGCCTCGTTCAGCCGCCGGGCACCCTGCGAGCCCCCGGTGACCAGCAGGGTCGGCCGGTCGGCGGCCAGTCCGAGCCGGGCCCGGGCGGCGGGCCGCTCGCCGTCACGGTCCAGCTCGATGATCGCCGGACGTAGCGGAATGCCGATCGGCCGCGCGTGGCCCAGCCCGGTGGAGGCGGTCGCGGTGTAGACGTGCGTGGTCAGCCGGGCCGCCAGCCGGTTGGCCACCCCGGGCCGGGCGTTGGCCTCGTGCACCACGATCGGAATGCCGCGCCGCCGGGCGGCCAGGTAGGCCGGCACCGCGACGTAGCCGCCGAAGCCGACCACCACGTCGGCGTGCACCCGGTCCAGCACCTCACCGGCCGCCCGGACCGCCGCGGCTACCCGGCTCGGCGTCCTGAGCAGCGCCAGGTTCAGCCGCCGCGGCAACGGCACCGGCGGGATCAGCTCCAGCGGATATCCCCGCGCTGGGATCAACGTGGTGTCCAGGCCCCGGACGGTGCCGAGCGCGGTGATCAGCGCGTCGGGCTCGAGCTCACGGATCGCGTCAGCGACGTTCATCGCGGGTTCGATGTGCCCGGCGGAATGACCACCGGCGAGGACGATGCTGGTTGCCCCCATCGCCTCAAGCACCCTTGCGGCGGGTCGCCGGCTGGCCCGGTGGCCGGTGCGGGGCCGGTTGCCGGCGACCGGCCGGAGCAGGCCGTTTCGAGGTCGCGGCCCTGGCAGGCGGGGGCGTGGCTGCGGAGGGGGCTGCGGACGAGGCCGGCGGCGTTGGTGGGGACGCGGCTGAGGAGGGGGCTGCGGACGCGGCTGGGGTGGGTGCGGGCTGGGTGCCCGCCGATCGCGCCGTCGAGCCCCGCTGCGCCGTGGAAGCCTGCCGCGCGGTCGAAGCCTGCCGCGCGGTCGAAGCCCGCCGCGCCGTGGAGGCCTGCCGCGCGGTCGAAGCCTGCCGCGCCGTGGACACCCGCGGAATTCCCAGCCGCAGCGCCCGGACCCACCGCGCGGTGCTGCCGCTGTCGGCGGCCCGCTGGGCGGCCCGGGCGGCACCGGGTTCGTGCCGGGCGAAGGAGACCAGCATGCCGAGCACCGCACAGGTCAGCACCAGCGAGGTGCCGCCGTTGGAGATGAACGGCAGCGGGATGCCGGTGACCGGCAGCAGCGCGGTCACGTAGCCGACGTTGATCAGGGCCTGCCCCGCGATCCAGATGGCGGCGCCGCTGCCCACCAACCGGACGAACGGGTCCTGGCTGCGATGGGCGATCCGCATCGCGGCATAGGTGAACAGCGCGAACAGCCCGAGCACCACCATGCAGCCGAGCAGGCCGAGCTCCTCGCCGATGACCGCGAAGACGTAATCGGTGTTGGCGTTGGGCACCCAGCCGTACTTCGACGTCCCCTGCCCGAGACCCACCCCGAAGATGCCGCCACTGGACAGCGCGTACAGCCCCTGGATGGTGT
>NZ_DASVQG010000268.1:0-29752 GCF_036389215.1 Jatrophihabitans sp. | reverse complement strand
GTGGTCACCGCCGACGACCGGCGAGCCTGCGGTCGGCACCCAGGGAGCACCGCTGATCGCACCGCTGAACGACACCCGCCGTTCGATGCAGGCGTGGCTGACCGAAGCCGGTGCGGCACACCGCGAGCGGGTTCGCCGCCGGCGGCCGATCAAGGTCGGGGTCGCGGTCAGCCTGGCGATCGCCTGGACCGTGGTGGCGTTGCTGGACGGGTTCGGCCGGGTGCCGTTCCCGGCCTACCTCTGGGTCGGCCTGGCCGTGCTCGGCACCGGCCTGCTGCTCAGCCTGCTCACCCGGCGCCTGACGCTGTCGTTGCTGGTTCCGATCGCGGTGCTGGCGCTGGTCACCTTCGCCCTCGGTGGCACCCGGACCAGCCTGACCGACGGTTCGGGTCAGCAGGCCTGGTTGCCGACCACGGCCGAGCAGCTGGTTGACCATCGCCTGTTCGCCGGCCAGGCCACCCTGGACCTGACCGGCCTGGCCCCGGTGCCGGCGGCCCGTACCGTGCACCTGTCGCAAGCCGCCGGCGAGGTGCGGGTGCTGCTGCCGGCCGGCCTGAACGCCACGGTGATCGCCGACGTCCACCTGGGTGAGATCAGCAACGGTCGCGACTACGCCACCGGCCAGCACGTCAACGGCATGAACGTCCATTACGAACTCCGGCCGCCGGCCGGGGTGAGCGGGCAGCCGGTCACCATCTACGTGAAGCTGGCAGCCGGGCACGTCCAGGTGGAGCGCGACGTCAGCTAGCAGCCACGAGCGTCGCGGATTGCACACGCCGACACCGAAATCAGCCCGGCCATCCGGTGCGGCGTCCGGCTGCCGCGCCGCACCGTCGATGCCGCTCACCTGGCGCTGGAGCCCAGTTCCTTGTCCTCCTCGGCGGCTTCGGTCCTCATCCGCTCGAAGTTCGTGGCGACGTCGTCATTGGACAGCCGCATCTTCAGGGCCAGCCAGTAGACCAGCGCCGACAGGGCGAGCAGCACGAGGAAACCCATGCCGAACCCGATCGTGGAGGTGTTGCCGGCGTGCTTGCTCTTCTCCGGGTAGTCGCCCAGGTAGCTGATCAGGCACAGGCCGCCCAGCCAGGGCAACGCCCAGGTCGCGCCGGCCTTCCAATCCATCTTGGGCATGCTGTCCCGGCTGGTCGCGTAGAAGATCGCCAGCACCACGAAGCCCAGCGCCACCGCCACGAACAGCTTCCAGTTGGTTGCCCAGCCGGCCCAGAACACGATCAGGTTCGAGCAGTAGAAGGCCAGGAACGGCAGCACGTCACCGCCCGGCAGCTTGAACGGCCGGGGGTGGTCGGGAAGCTGGCGTCGCATCGCGGCCAGCACGAGCGGGCCGGATCCGAAGGACAGCACGGTCGCCGAGGTGATGAAGCCGACCAGTTGCTGCCAGCTCGGGAACGGCAGGAACACGATCAGGCCGACGATGAAGGTGAGCAGCAGGCTGACCAGCGGCACGCCGCGCGGGGTGGTCCTGGCCAGCGCGCGGGGGGCGTTGCCGTTCTTGGCCATGGCGTAGGACAGCCGGCCGGTGACGGTGGTGTAGATCAGCCCCGTGTCGGCGGGCGAGATCACCGCGTCGATGTAGAGCAGCGTGGCCAGCCAGCCCAGGCCGATGGTGGTGGCGATCGAGGCGAGCGGGCCGGCGCTGTTCTCCAGCTGCCCGGAGACGCCCTCCCAGCCCTTGGACAGCGCGCTCGGCTCCACGGCGGCGATGAAGGCGACCTGCAGCAGCACGTAGATCAGGCCGGTGATCAGCACCGAACCGACGACCGCGATCGGCACGTTGCGCTTGGGATTGCTGGTCTCGCCGGCGAGCTCGACGCCCTGCCGGAATCCCAGGAACGAGAACACGATCCCGCCGGTGGCGATCGCGGTGAAGATCGCGTGCAGGCCACCGGTGGAGAAGCCGTGGCTGGTGAAGTTGGAGCCGTGGTACTCGGTCAGCATGAACGCGATGACGACCAGGACGATGATGCCGATCTTCCACCAGACCGCGACGTTGTTCACCCGGGCGAACCAGCGGATGCCGTAGTAGTTGATGATGACGAAAACCGCCATCGCGATCACAGCCACCAGGTAGCCCAGCGCGGTCAGGGTATGCACGGTCTCGCCGGCGACCTCGTGCTCGCGGGTGAAGCCGATGTAGCGGGTGGCGTACTGCAGGGCGCCCTCGACCTCGATCGGGGCGACCGCCGCGGCCGCGATCCAGGTCACCCAGCCCATCGTGTAGCTGGCGAACGAGCCGTAGGAGATGTGCGGGAAGCGGATGACCCCACCGGACACCGGGAACATCGTCCCGAGCTCGGCATAGACCAGCGCGATCATCATGATCATGACCGCGCCGATCGCCCAGGAGAAAATCGCCGCGGGCCCGGCGATCTGGGAGGCCTGCAGGGCCCCGAAGAGCCAGCCCGAGCCGATGATGGAACCGACACCGGCGAACAGCAGGCCGACGGTGCCGATGTCGCGGCGCATGTTCGGCTCGACCTCGGCGCCGCCCTGCCCGGTGCCGTCCTGCGAGGGAGTCTTGTCTACGGCAGTCATACGAACTCTCCGAAGTGTTCGTACCGGAGGTCGCTGCTTGCCTCGGGATGCGCAGCGCGAACGGCGCTCACAACGTCCCGAAGCTACTCCCACCGGGCAGTGCGCCGCATCTCGTGACGCGAGCACGACGAGCACGTGTCGCGCAGGGCTAGTCACCACCTCAGCACCCCGCAGCTCGGGCGGCGCGGCACCCGTCGCCTCAGGCAACCCCGAACGTCGGCAACTCACCGTTGCGACGGGCAGCGAGCGCTGCCCGCATGTCTTCGGTGAGCAGGCCGTCGGCGAACGCGCGATGCTCGTCGCGCATGTGCTCGGCAAGCGGAACGAGCGCCGAGGCATGCACGAGCCTTTTGGCTGCCGCTACTGAATGGCGTGCGTCCTGACTGAGCTGCTCGGCAGTTCGAAGAGCCCGGTCAGCGGCGATGCGCAGGTCACAGGCCAGCGCCAGGGAAAGACCGGCGCCGGCCGCCTGCCCGTTCACGGCTGCTATCACCGGGGTGACGTCCGTGCCGGCGCGGCGCACCTCCGCCCGGCCGATCGGCTCCACCTCGACCGGCAGCGAGAGTTCGGCCGTATCCCAGTACAAGCGCTTGGGCTCGAAGAACAACACCGGGTCATCGCTGCGGATCGCCTGACGCAGCAAGCCGTACGCGTCGGCGACGGTGGCCGGGGTGAGGATGTGCAGGCCGGGTGTGTGCCGCGTAGCCTCCTCCGAGATCAGGATCACCTCTGCCGGAACACCAGGACCTTCCACGCAAGAAGGCTCCGCGGTGAGGGGATCCAAGAAACAACGTTCCAAGTAGGCGGCCGGATCCAGGTCGGTCAGCCGACGTCCTCGCGTCGCGGGTAGGAATCCTGCGTGCCGCGCCGCCCCACGGAGAACGCTGCCGCGCCGTTGGCGAACCGTACGGCGTCCGACAGCGCATCACCGTGGGCGATCCGGTCGGCGAGAGCGCCGACGAAGGCGTCTCCCGCGCCCGTCGTGTCCACGACCGGCACGGCATGCCCGCGGACGTGCTCGGGCAGGCCGCCCGGCTCGGCGAGTACCGCGCCGCGCGCGCCGAGGGTGAGGACGACCGACCGCGCACCCAGCCTCAGCAGCTCGGCAGCGACCTCGGCGGCATCACGGTCAGCCGGGTAACCGCCCAGGAGTGTCGCGGCTTCGTTCTCGTTGACCACGAGCGGATCGGCCGCGGCAAGGACCTCTGCCGCGAGGGCCGCGGCGGGTGCCGCGTTGAGGATGACCCGCACACCCCGAGCGACGGCTGCCGAGGCGGCGTACGTGACGGTCTCCAACGGCAGCTCGAGTTGCAGCACGAGCACCGCCGCACGGGACCACACGTCCGAGACGTCGTCGACGAGCGCAATGGTTGCCGAGGCATTCGCGCCGGCCGAGACGACGATGGAGTTCTCGCCGTCCGGCGTGAGCAGGATGACGGCAGTAGCCGTCGGTGCGGCGACCCTCCGCACGCCGGAGACGTCGACACCACTGCGGAGGAGGGACGCGGTCACGACGTCACCGAAGCTGTCACCTCCGATGCACCCGATGAAGCTGACGCGCGCGCCGAGCCGCGCCGCGGCCACGGCTTGGTTCGCGCCCTTCCCGCCAGGGTGACCCTCCGTCGACGCGGCGAGAACCGTCTCGCCGGGTGCCGGGCGGTGCGAGACCCCCAGCACCAGGTCGTAGTTCGCCGAGCCGATCACCGCGACCCGGCCGAGCTCACCTGACGACATCCTGCTCCTCACCGCACTCCCGACCGGCACTCAGCTACTCGCCGGGGTAGCGGACGCCGATCACGGCGCGCACGGCGTCCATCGTGGCCATCACCGCGATCGAGTCCTCCGGCATCAGAAGCGGACTGGCTGTCTGCCCCGATGACAGCAGCCGCTCGACCTCCGCCGCCTGGTACTGCATCCCCCGGCCGCTGACCGGCTGATCGAAGCGCTCCACGACCTCGCCATCGGCATTGCGCACCGTCACCGCTGCCGGCGCGTACCAGATCGCGTCTATGTCGATGCGCCCTTCGGTGCCGAGCACCACCGCGGTGTTGGGCCCGCGCGTCTCGCTCGAGGAGTACGACGTGGAGAGCGCGGAACCCTCGTGGCGCAGGACGGTCGCGACCGACGCGTCGACACCTGTCTCCTTCAACGTCCCGCGAGCGGTGACCTCGACGGGCGGGCCGAGCAGGTCGTGCGCGAAGGACAACGGGTAGACGCCGAGGTCCAGCAGCGCGCCGCCGGCGAGGTGCGGGTTGTTCAGCCGGTGCGCGGGATCGGCCGGCAGCCGCTGGGTGTGGTCGGCGTGCAGGCAACGAACCTCCCCCAGCCGGCCGCTGCCGAGGACGGACCGCACGAACGCCATGTGCGGCAGGAACCGCGTCCACATGGCCTCCACAACCAGGAGCCCGCGGCTGCGGGCGGCTTCGACGACCCCGCGTGCCTCGTGGGCGTTGACGGTGAACGCCTTCTCCACCAGTACGTGCTTGCCAGCCTCGAGCGCGGCGAGAGCGTTGGCGGCGTGGAGGTTGTGCGGGGTCGCGACGTACACGACGTCGACGTCGGGGTCGCCTACCAGTTCCTCGTATGACGGGTGCGCGCGGTCGATGCCGAACTCGCCGGCGAAGGCGCGGGCGCTGTCGGCGGATCGCGAGCCGACAGCCGTGACGCGATGGCCGTGCGCGAGCAGATCGCGGGTGAACGCCCGGGCGATGCCGCCGGTGGCCAGGATCCCCCACCGGATGCTGCCGTCGGACACCGGAGCCGGTTGCGGCGGACTCACGTCAACGCGCCGTAGTCGAGCACTATCTGCAGCGCGTCCTGCGGCGCCGAGTCGAGCAGCTCGAACGCCGCGGGCGCGTCACTGTCTGGCACGACGTGTGACACCAGCTCCGTTAGCTTCAACTCTCCTGCGCCTTCCAGAGTCAGGACCGTCCTCGACATCCGCAGCTCGTCCCACCGGTGTCGCAGGTGCGGCGCAACGCCGTAGATCTGTGAACCGACGATGCTCACCCGGTTGTGATGGAACTCCTCACCCAGGCGCAGCGCCGTCGCCGACCCTTGGAAGAACCCGGACGCCACCACGCGGGAGCTGTAGCCGACGGTGCGGATGGCCTCGCCGAGCGCCTCGTAGCTCCCGCTCATCTCGATGACGACGTCCGCGCCGCGGTTGCCGGTGGCCGATCGCACCACGGCTGCCACGTCGTCGCCGCGCGGGTCGAGCGTCGCGGCGGCGCCGAGCCGGTCGGCCAGCGAACGGCGCGACGCCATGGGGTCGACGACTGTCACGTGAGCGCCGTTGAGCCGGGCGAGCTGGGCGACGATCTGGCCTGGGACGCCGGCGCCGAACACCACGACCGTCTCGCCGACGTGGATGTCGGCATCCAGAACAGCGTTCATCGCGATCGCGCCGATCTTGGCGAAGACCGCTGCGATCGGCTCCGAGTCCCGCGCCAGCAGCCGTGCGCGTGCGTACCCGGCCGGCCGCACCGCCAGTGACCGGTGGCCCCACGCCCCCCACACCAAGCCCCCGACCAGGTCGGCGTCACCCTCGGACCCGACGGCGACGACCCGGCCGACCTCCTCGTAGCCCCAGCCGTCGACGGGGTAGCCCAGCGACGAGTCACCCGGCACGAAGAGCAGACGTTCGGCGTCCCATTGCTTGGCGAGATAGGGGTTGCTGCCCCGGTAGGCGGTGAGCTCGGTGCCGGCCGAGATGCCGGAGTAGATCGTTTCGAGCAGCACCTCACCGGGACCCGGCTCGGGATCCTCGAACTCTACGACCTCGGCCTTGCCCGGCGCCGGGAACCGGACCATCCGCGCCATGGCCCTCACCGCCCACTCGAGTCGGTGGCGTCCTCGACCAGTCGGAAGAGTAGCGCCTGCTCCGGGTACAGCATCGGCGCCTGCAGCCCTACATCCTGTAGTAATCGCCCGGCCACGACGGGAGGTCTGTTCCACCACGACGGGAAGCCGCTGCGCGAGCGCACCATCGAACCCGCCGACAGCTCGATCGGCTCGACCCGGTATCGGCGACGGGGGTCCAGGCCCGGCAAGCGCATCCGGCCCGGCTGCGCCGAGACACCGCTGTCCATCGCGACGAAGGCGAACAGCGCGCGGGACCTGTCAGGGCTGATGACACCGTGCGCCCAGTACGCCTCGTCGGGGTGGTCGCACCTCACGACCGTGCCGGTGTGGATGAGCTCGCGCTCCTGCTTGTAGAGCGACACCCACGCGGTCAGCTCTTCGAGCTCGTCGGCGGACGCGCCGCGCAGGTCCCACTCGATCCCGAAGTGCCCGAACAGCGCCGTTGCGGCACGGAAGGCCAGCGAGTGCGTCCGGCGCGTGGTGTGCGCGGTGGGGGCGCCGACGTGGCTGCCGATGAGCTCGGGCGGGAGCAGTTGCCCCGTCCAGCGTTGGATGCGCTGACGTTCGAGGGCATCTATGCAGTCACTGGCCCAGACCCGGTCCGTCCGCTGCAGCACCTCGAGGTCCACGCGGCCCCCGCCCGACGAGCAGGACTCGATCTCGAGCCCCGGATGCCGAGAGCGAAGCTCGTCCATCAGGGCGTAGACCGCCAGCGTCTGCGCGTGCACCCGGGGTTCGCCCGTCCTGCGGTCGCCCGCCTCGGCGAGGTCGCGGTTGTGATCCCACTTCACATAGTCGATGGAGTACTCCTGGATCAGCGCGCTCATCGCTTCCAGGACGTAGGAGAAAGCTTCCGGCACAGTGAGGTTGAGGACCTGCTGATTGCGACCCGCGAGCGGCAACCGCTCCCCCGGCGCCAGGATCCACTCCGGATGCTCGCGCGCGACGTCGGAGTCCTCGTTCACCATTTCCGGTTCGAACCACAGCCCGAACTCCATCCCGAAGCCCCGCACCGCCCGCACCAGCGGCGACAGTCCGTCGGGCCAGACCTCGGGGTCGACGCGCCAGTCACCCAGCCCGGCGTTGTCGTCGCGCCGCCCGAGGAACCACCCGTCGTCGAGGACGAAGCGTTCGGCGCCTACCTGCGCACCGAGCTCGGCAAGCTGCACCAGCGCCTCGAGGTTGTGGTCGAAGTAGACGGCCTCCCACGTGTTCAGCACGACGAGGCGCGGTGACGCGGGGTGTGTCGCGCGCGAGCGCAGCTCGGTGTGGAACGCAGCGGCCACGCCGTCCAGGCCAGTGCCGTACGCGCCGTAGAGCCATGGCGACGTGTAGGTCTCACCCGGGGCGAGGATCACCTCACCGGGCAGCAGGAGCTCGCCGCCGCCGAGCACCGCGACGCCGCTGAGCCCCAGCTCTGCGAACGTTGCGTGGTTGCCGCTCCAGGCCGTGTGGACAGCCCACACCTCACCGTGGCCGAAGCCGAAGCCGGACGAGCCCGCGGCGACGACGAAGGCGGCGTCGGAACCGGTGCGGCCCCGTCGTCCCTCGCGCAGGTGCGTGCCCACCCGCATCGCGAGCCGCTGGGGTGTGCGCTCGCGCAGGTGGCGCCCGGTGAAGTCGAGGATCTCGCGGGCTTCGGACGGCAAGGGCAGCACCACCCGCAGGCCGTTCACGGTGTACGCCCCCGGCGCGGCGGTGTTGGTGACCGACGCGCGCAGGCGCAGCACGCCGTTGCCGGACAGCTCGATCGCCGTCGTCAGCGCCAGCCCGGCGTCGGAGTCCACGGCCCGCGCCGTCAGGACCTGTCCGCGGTCGGGCTCCCCCGCGAGCTCGTGCCCGCTGCTGAGGAAACGTGTCGTGAACCTCGTGCCGTTCCGGTGCCCGTCGAGGCCGGGTGTCCCCATCCAGCCCGCCGACTGCTCCGGCAGGACGGCGGGCAGCCGCCGGCTCCCGGTGAGCGCGTCGGCCGCGTGCTGGTCCTCGGTCAGACCCGCCAGGAACTCGATGTCCGACGGAGTGCGCTCCAGGCGCGGCCCCCAGTGAAGGACCCGCGGGACGCCGCCCGCGACGTCGACCGCGACCGACGTCGAACCTCCGGTCAGCACCAGGACCGACTCGTCGCGGGTCGTCGCGGGCACGGTCATGACGCTGTCCTCATTGCTGAGTAGGTTTCAGAGCAAAATTAATACGGCACAGCATGGCACAGGTCCACGGCGCGATCGAGCCCGTAGCCGGTCGACTCCGGTGAGCGGGACGGAAGGAGACCCACGTGGAGTTGCACCCGGCCGCTCGGACCGTCGCTGTCGACGTACTCGTCAGCGGAGCCCAGTCGCGCAGCCAGCTGGCCAAGAAGATGAGGCTCTCCCCCGCCACCCTGACGCGCATCGTCCGGCCACTGCTCGACACCGGGGTGCTGGTCGAGAGCGGTGCCGTCCGCACGCCCGGCAGGGGAAGGTCCTCGCTCCCGCTCGACGTGGTCGCCGACGACTACCGCTTCATCGGGGTCAAGCTGACGACCGACTCGATCTACGCGGTGGTCACCGACCTGCGCGCCCAGATCCTCGCGGTCGAGACCGTCGCGGAGCCGTCGCTGGAGGTGCCCGAGGTCGTCGGGGCCGTCGCCGGAGTAGTAGCGCGCCTGTCCGCGCGCGCCGGTCGCCCCGTCGACGCCGTAGGCGTGACCGTCGGCGGCAGGGTCGACAACGGCGAGATGGTGGCCGACTCGCCCTACCTCCACTGGCGCGACGTGCCCTTCCGCACGCTCCTCGCGCGCGAAGTACCGGCCCCGCTGTACCTGGCGAACGACGTGGTCGGCCTCACGATGGCTCAGCAGTGGTTCGGGTACGGCCGCACGCATGCCGACTTCGCGCTGCTGACGGTCGGCGCCGGAGTCGGCTACGGCCTGGTCATCGACCACCAGGTGGTGCCGACGCACGCCAGCCCGGTGAGTCACCTGCCGGTGGATCCCTACGGGCCGGTGTGCGCCCGAGGTCACCGCGGCTGCCTGACCGCCTACGTCACATCCGAGGCCATGACGGCCTACGTCGCGCAGGCGCACCGCCGGCGACTGACCTACGCCCAGGTGCTCGCGCTGGCCCGCGACGGCGACCCCGCGGCGCTGCGCGTCGTGCGGGAGGCGGCCCATGCGCTCGGGCGTACCGTCGCGGCGATCACCGCCTTCACCGGCGTCGAGCGGATCATCGTCTCCGGCGAGGGCGTCGGCCTGGCGGACGCGGCACCAGACGCCTTGCGCGAGGGCCGCCTGGATCACGCCGCCGGGGACAGCGCCGCCGGGGTCAGCCCCGCCGGGGACAGGGCTGCCGGGAACAGCGCCGCCGGAGACCACGCCGCCGGAGACAGCGCCGCCGGGGACAGCGCCGCGCTCGAGCCCATCATCGACCGGATGGACTTCACCGAGTGGGCAAGGGGCGCGGCCGTTGTGGCGATCCAGAGTCAGTTCCCGTCGCGCCTGGGTCCCATCTCTTGACACTAATGATTTCGCGGTGAAAAGTGATCGCGTCACGTGGCCAGCACGTGCGCTCCGCGAGCGAAGGGACCGGCCGTGCGTCTGTCACCGTCCAGGATCGCGGCCGCGGCCGCGTGTGTGCTCCTCACGGCCTGCACCGGCCAGACCATTAAGCCGACCCAGGGCAAGTCGGACGCGCCGGCCGGCAAGGCGACGTCGATCCGCTGGCTGATCGAGGAGCCTGAGGACGCGGCCGCACTCAAGGCGTTGAAGGAGCACGTCGCAACCTTCGAGAAGCAATCCGGCATCAAGGTCGAGACGACCACCCTGCCCTTCGACACGATGCGGACCGTGCTGCAGACGCAGCTGCGCTCGGGCCAAGGGCCCGACGTCTTCAACTGGGGGTCGGGTCCCAGCTTCGGCGGCGCGCTGATCGAAGCCGGGCTCGTCGCCGACATCAGCGACGCCTACAAGAAGTACGGGTGGAAGATCTACGACTTCGCCAAGGAGCGGGTGACCGTGAACGGCAAGGTGTACGGCATCCCTGGCGAGATGGAGACCATCGGGCTGTTCTACAACAAGGCAGTCTTCACCAAGCTCGGTATCCAGGAGCCGAAGAGCCTGGACGATCTGCGCGCGGCGGCCGACAAGGTGCGCGCGAGCGGCATGGTTCCCCTGGCAGTCGGCGACAAGGAGGGCTGGGAGGGCGGCCACCTGCTGAGCATGGCGCTGTCCAGTGACATCGGGTCCGAGGGTGTGGAGTCGATGTTCCGCGGCGAGAAGTCGTGGAGCTCGCCCGAGGTCGTGTCGGCGTTCGGGCTGTGGAAGGACTTCAACGACAAGGGCCTGCTACCGAAGTCGCCGACTTCCGTCGACTACGACACGTCGACGTCGCTGTACTTCTCCGGCAAGGCGGCGATGATTCCGACCGGCAGCTGGCTGGTCGGTGAGATCGACGACAACGCGAAGTTCGAGAGCGGCTACATCCCCTTCCCCGCGCCCGGCGGCCCGGGCATCTTCACCGGCGGTCTGGGTTCCGGCCCGTTCGTCTCGGCGACGACCAAGAAGAAGGACGCGGCGCTCCAGTTCCTCAACTTCCTCGCCTCGGAGGATCACGGCCGGTGGACGGTCGAGAACCTCCACACGATTCCCGCGCAGCCGATCAAGACCGAGGGGCTGAAGGTCTCCAAGTTGTTCGCCCAGGTGTTGCAGGACACCGCGAAGTTCTCCGAAGGCGGCGACTTCGGCCACAACATCGACGTGATGGTGAGCGACGCCGTCAACAAGGCGATGTACGACGGGATGCAGGGCGTGATGACCGGTCAGCGCACGCCGGAGGCAGCGGCGGCCGCGATGGAGAAGGCGGCGAAGAAGTAGCCTCGGCCGACGCGGAGATCTCGACATGACTATGCAGGCCCCTACCGGCGAGCCGGCCGTCGCTCCGCTGCCTGGTACGCCACGCCGGCGGTGGCGGCAGCCCGGGATCCGATCCGGGGCGCCGCCAGCCACCCGCAGGGCCCAGGCACGGCTGGGGATCGCCCTCGTGACGCCGTTGCTGCTGATGGTGGTCGTCTTCCTGCTGTTCCCGATGATGAACGCGGTGTACTACGTGTTCGTCGATTTCGACGGTCTCGATCCCAGCCCGCCCTGGGTCGGTCTCTCGAACTTCAAGGAGCTCGTAGGGGACCCGGACGTGTGGGCGGCCCTCAAGAACAACGTGATCTGGATCGCCGTCGGGACCATCTCCCCGCTCGTCCTGGGGCTCGGGCTCGCCCTGCTGGTGTGGCCTCTCGAGCGTGGCAGCGTGTGGTACCGGATGGCGTTCTTCCTCCCGTACGTCCTGCCACCCGTGGCCATCGGCGTCGTGTGGAGCTGGATCTACGAACCCTCGCGCGGATGGCTCAACCGCGCGCTGGAGGCGGTCGGGCTCGGCTCGGTGACGACCGGCTGGCTCGGCAACCCCTCGACCGCTCTCTACGCCGTCCTCGGCACGGCGATCTGGGCTGCCATGGGATTCGTCTTCGTGATCATCCTCGCCGCCCTCCGCAACGTGAACGCCGACCTGGTCGACGCGGCGCGCCTCGACGGGGCGAACTCCGGGCAGCGGCTGCGCTACGTGATCCTGCCGCAGATCATGCCGGTGTTTCTCATGGTCGCGACCCTCACGCTGATCGGCGGTTTCAAGGTCTTCGACATCATCTTCGTCATGACCGGCGGCGGCCCGGCGGGCGCCACGGACGTGCTCGGCACCTACGCCTACAAGAGCGCGTTCCAGCTGAACCGGATCAGCTACGGGACCACCCTCGCGCTGCTCATCACCGTGATGGCTGTGCCGGTCGCGATCGTGATGAACCGGCTGCAGCGCAAGCTTTCCCTGCAGGGGATGGGCGCATGAGACCCGGACTCACAGCCCGCAGCTCGCGGCTCGTGGGCAGGCATGTGCTGCTCGTCGCGATCTCGCTGCTGGTGCTCTTCCCGCTCGTCCTGACGGTCTCCACTGCCTTCAAGACCAGCGAGGACGTCAAGGTCAACCCGTTCGGGCTGTTCTCGTCCTTCTCCACCGAGAATCTCGTCACGGCCTGGACGGTCGGAGAGTTCGGCAAGTACGTCCTGAACTCGATCCTGCTCACGGTGCCGAGCACGGCCCTGGTGATCGTGCTCTCGACGATGGGCGGCTACGCGTTCGCCCGGCTGCCCTTCCCCGGCCGGGGCATCGCCTTCTACCTCGTGATTCTCGGGCTGCTGGTTCCGTTCTTCACCTACATGATCCCGCTGTACTTCCAGCTGCGCTCGATGCACCTGCTGGACACCCTGCTCGGGGTGAATCTCGTGCTTGCCAGCACCGAGCTGGCGTTCGGCACGTTCTTCATGCGCGCCTTCTTCCTCGACCTGCCGAATGAGCTCGACCAATCGGCGCGTATCGACGGAGCTTCGGAGCTGCAGATCTTCCTGCGGGTGATGCTGCCGCTCGTCCTGCCCGGCGTCGGCGCCCTCACGGTCTTCACGTTCCTGCAGAACTGGAACAACTTCCTCGTCCCCCTCCTCTACCTGCCGACCGCGCAGTACCGCCCGCTCACGACAGGGCTCTACCTCTTCCTCGGCGGGCGTTCGGTCGACATCGGGCCACTCGCGGCGGGGACGCTGATCACGATCCTGCCCGTCATGGTGCTGTACGTCGCTCTCCAGAAGCATGTGACGCAAGGGTTCATCTCCGGTGCCGTGAAGGGCTGACCAACGCACCGCCCCGCCGACGTCAGGACCGACAGTGCACGACGTACTCGATCCCTGCGACCTGATCCCCGACGAGGCGGAGCAGCTCGCGCACAGCGGGTATCCCGTGGGCGCCCTCGAATCCGACGCGCGCGACGCGGCGGCCGCGAAGGACTTGCGCCGCTTGGCAGCGGTGTCCGCGCGCCTGGGGGAGCTGCGGCGCGCGGCGGACTGGGGCTACGAGGAGCCCGAGGATGACCGAGCTCTGCTGGAGATCGCGGGCAGCGCCCGGTCCGTCGCCGTCGCGGTAGAGGAGTTGCCCGGCCGATTGCGCGGTGCCTGGCGCGGCAGGGCGGTCGGGAACACCTTGGGAAAGCCCATCGAGGGCCTGACGCGCTCGCAGGTGGAGACCTACCTGCGAGCCGCGGGACAGTGGCCGCTACGGGGCTACCTCCCGCTGCTCGACCCGCTGCCCGCGGGAGTGCCCGCACTGCATCCCTGCGCGCCGATCGCCTGTGCCGGCCGGTTCGTCGACGTCCCACGCGACGACGACCTCGACTGGACGATCCTCGCCCTGCACGTCCTCGAGGTGCACGGCCGCGAGTTCACCACCGAGCAGATGGCGGCCGTCTGGCTGGACCGCGTGCCGTTCACGCAGACCTACACCGCCGAGCGGGCGGCGTACCGCAACCTGATCCACCGGCTCAGCCCGCCCGCGACCGCGACGCACGACAATCCCTATCGCGAATGGATCGGCGCGCTCATCCGCGGCGACGCCTACGGGTACGTGTCTCCAGGCGATCCGGGCGAAGCCGCGGGCATGGCGCTCGTGGACGCCCGCCTGAGCCACACCGCGAACGGCAAGTACGGCGAGATGTGGGCGGCCGCGCTCGTCGCGTCGGCACTCGCGGTGTCGAGCGCCCGCGAAGCGCTCACCCTCGCGCACGCGGTCCTGCCGCCTCGCTCGCGCCTCGCGCACGCGCTCGACGCCGTTCTGGCAATGCACCGCGACGGCGCGAGTGCCACCGCCGCGCTCGACTGGGTCGATGAGGCCCTGGGCTTCTATCCCTGGGTGCACACCGTCAACAACGCCGCCCTGATCGCCATCGGGCTGCTGTGGGGCGCCGACTTCCTCGACGCCGTCGGGATCACCATCTCCGGCGGTCGTGACACCGACTCCAACGGTGCGACCGTGGGGAGCGTCTTCGGGGCCTTGCACGCGGACAGCGCCGTCCCCGCCGAGCTCGTCGGCACAACACACCTGCGGGTCCGCAGCGCGGTGCGTGACTTCGACGGCATCGGCATCGACGAGCTCGCCGAACGCACACTGCGTCTTGCGCGGGCCACGTCGACCACGGACGGGCTCTGACGGGCTACGGACTACTTGGCTACGGACTACGGACTACGGACTACTTCAGGATCTGGCGGGCGATGACCATGCGGTTGATCTGGTTGGTTCCCTCATAGATCTGGGTGATCTTGGCGTCGCGCATCATCCGCTCCACCGGGAAGTCCTCGGTGTAGCCGTAGCCGCCGAAGATCTGCACCGCGTCGGTGGTGACCTTCATCGCCACGTCGGAGGCGAAGGCCTTGGCCGAGGCCGAGTACCAGGTCAGCCCCGGCTCGCCGCGTTCGGCCTTCGCCGCGGCCGCGTAGATCAGCTGCCGGGCCGCCTCGGTCTGCATGACCATGTCGGCCAGCATGAACTGCAGCCCCTGGAAGTCGGCGATCGGCTTGCCGAACTGCCGGCGCTCCTTCATGTAGGCGATCGAGGCGTCGATCGCGCCCTGGGCGATCCCCAGCGCCTGGGCGCCGATGGTCAGCCGGGTGTGATCCAGGGTGGCCAGCGCGGTCTTGAACCCGGTACCGGGCTCGCCGATGATCCGGTCCGCCGGGATGGCGCAGTTCTCGAAGTGGATCTCACACGTCGGCGAGCCCTTGATGCCCAGCTTGCGCTCGTGCATGCCGACCGAGAAGCCGGGGTCGTCCTTGTGCACCACGAACGCCGAGATGCCGCGAGCGCCCTGGGACGGATCGGTCACCGCCATCACGGTGTAGTAGGTGGACACGCCCGCATTGCTGATCCAGCACTTGGTGCCGTTGAGCACCCAGTGGTCGCCGTCCAGCACCGCCCGGGTGCGCATCGCGGCGGCGTCGGAGCCGGCCTCCCGCTCGGACAGCGCGTAGGAGAACATCGCCTCGCCGGAGGCGACCGGCGGCAACACCTGCTTCTTCAGGTCCTCCGTCGCCGACAGCAGCAGCGGCATGGTGCCGAGCTTGTTCACCGCCGGGATCAGCGAGGACGAGGCGCAGACCCGGGCGACTTCCTCGATCACGATCACGGTGGCCAGGGAGTCCGCGCCCGCGCCGCCGTACTCCTCGGGAATGTGGACGGCGTGGAAACCGGATCGCACCAGGGCGGCCAGCACATCGTGCGGGAACTGCGCGGTCCGGTCGATCTCGGCGGCCCGTGGCGCGATCTTGTCCTCGGCCAGCGAGCGCACCGCCTCACGCAACATGGTGTGCTCGTCGGTGAGCCGGTAGCTGTCGAAGTTCGGGTTGAGCGCCATGGCGATAAGCGTTACCCATCAGTAGCGGGTTCGCAACGGTCTGCGCGCATCATCACTGCCGCTCGCCCGTCCGAGGTTCGGTGGGGTGCTGGATGAGGTTCCGGGGGGTGCTGGATGAGGTTCCGTGGGTGCTGGATGAGGTTCCGTGGGTGCTTGGATGCGGTTCGGCGCGCGGCTGGATGAGCTTCCGGACGCGGCTGGATAGGGCAATCGGGGGCTGTCCGGCGAGCGAAAGCGGTGCTGGCTCACCGAGGCGATAGCCTCGGGATCCGGGCCCGGCCGCATGCCGGGCAGTGAGTGTCCAGGAGGCAGCCATGGCCGAGCGTCCACGCCTCTCGGTGATCGGCACCGGCTACCTCGGCGCCACCCATGCGGTGTGCATGGTCGAACTCGGCTACGAGGTCATCGGCCTGGACGTCGACCTGGCCAGGATCCAGACGCTGCAGGCGGGCAGGATCCCGTTCTTCGAGCCCGGGCTGCCCGAACTGCTCGCCAAGCACATCGACTCCGGGCGGTTGCGGTTCACCACCGACTACGCCGAGGTGGCCGAGTTCGCCGACGTCCACTTCGTCTGCGTCGGCACCCCGCAGAAGGAGGGGCAGTACGCCGCGGATCTCAGCTACCTGTGGGCCGCGTTCCGCTCGCTGGCGCCACACCTGGACCGGCGGGTGCTGGTGGTCGGCAAGTCCACGGTGCCGGCCGGCACCGCGGCGCAGCTGGCCGGGGTGCTGGCCGAGCTGGCGCCGCACCCGGAGGTGGAGCTGGCCTGGAATCCCGAGTTCCTGCGCGAGGGTTTCGCCGTCGAGGACACCCTGCGACCGGACCGGCTGGTCTTCGGGGTGCGCAGCGACTGGGCCGAGCAGACGCTGCGCTCGGCGTTCGCGCCGGTCATCGAGGCCGGCACGCCGGTGATCGTGACCGACTTCGCCACCGCCGAGCTGGTCAAGGTCGCCGCCAACTCGTTCCTGGCCACCAAGATCAGCTTCATCAACGCCATGGCCGAGGTGTGCGAGGCCACCGGTGCCGACGTCACCCAGCTCGCCGACGCGATCGGCCACGACGTCCGGATCGGTCGGCGCTTCCTCAACGCGGGCCTCGGCTTCGGCGGCGGCTGCCTGCCCAAGGACATCCGGGGCTTCATCGCCCGGGCCGGTGAGCTGGGGGTGGACCAGGCGGTGTCGTTCCTGCGCGACGTCGACGAGATCAACCAGCGCCGCCGGGCCCGGACCGTCGAGCTCGGCCTGGACCTGCTGGACGGTTCGTATCGCGGCACCCGGGTCGCGATCCTGGGCGCGGCGTTCAAGCCGAACTCCGACGACGTCCGGGACTCGCCCGCCCTGGACGTGGCGGCCGCGGTCGGCCGGCGGGGCGCCAGCGTGCTGGTGTTCGACCCGGAGGCCAACGCCAGCGCGCAGCGGCTGCACCCGGAACTGGCCTACGCCGCCTCGCTGGAGGAGGCGGTCGAGCAGGCGGACCTGATCATGCTGCTGACCGAGTGGTCGATCTTCCGCGCGATGGATCCCGAAGCGATCGGCGCCCGGGTCGCGCAGCGCAACGTCGTCGACGGCCGCAACGTGCTCGACCCGGTGCAGTGGCGAGCCGCCGGCTGGACCTACCGGGCACTGGGCCGGCCGTAGCTCTGACGGCGCGGATGGTAGGGCGCTCCACGTTTCCTCGCCGGAGGCGGGTGCCAGGGCCTGTCAGGCAACGGCGGCTGATCGGCTTCTCAGCTACCGTCCACTGGGAACCTGTCACCGCTTGAGGGAGGGTCAATGAGTGCGATCACGCTCCACTACGGAACCGTTGGATTCACCGTCCAGGGCGATGCCACCACCATTAAGAAGCTCGGTGACGACATCAGCAGCGCCGTCCGTCAGGGCGGCAACTTCGTCACCATCCCCACCTCTAGAGGGAACATACGCGTCCTGTTCACTGCCGGCGTCCCCGTCTGGTTCGCCGAGCCCGAGAGCCGCTGAGTAGATCCTTTTCGAGCCGCCCCTCGGTGAGCTGGACGACTTTCGAACGTGGATCATTCTTCCTACGATGGCTGGCGGGTCTTCCTTCGGCGCTCGTCTTCATTCGACCTGGCGGATGCAACAGCGGTAGCGACGTCCGATGACCGATGGTAATCAAATCCGCGGCGCTACCGACCTCGGCAACCTGGCTAGTGCTTAGGGCACCCCCTCGCGGGTGTACGTCTAGCGTGGTTGGCTTGTCAGGCGGTACGACCGCTCTGATGGTTCATCAACTGCTCCCACTCCGCAGGAGGGCCAGTTCATCCTGGGCCGCAGCCCTCTTAGCCTACGTGGTTGCCTCGATCGGCAGTTTCGTCCCTGTGGGGCTAAAGCTTGTGAGGCCGGTCAAGCTGCATCCCGGTGGGCCGTCTTTCGCCGATTCTCCTGCTTTCAGTCCGCAGGCGCGCACCCGCCTGAGCCAGCACTGGGAGCGGTTGGAGGGCACCCTCGCTTTTGGAAGACCCAAGCGGCCAAGTACAAGGCTTTCCATAACTACTCGGTCGTATGGATCACAGTTGCCACTGTGGCGGTACCTTTCTTAGCGCAAGGTATATCCGACGACCCATGGTCGAAATGGTTGGTAACTATAGTGGGCGCTCACGCCGCGCTTCTCTCGCGCTTTCTCGGGCATTTGGCGTGGAGAGAAACTATAGGACCTTCCGCCATGGCGAGTCAGAGTTCTATGACGTATACCGGCGACTGCTCGACCGGCCAGAATCGTTCGGACGCACTGAGAACTCCCAGCTCCGCGCTTACTTTGAGAAAGTTGAGCTCGTGCGTCGGTTTATCCGTACTGTGGAAACCGGACAACTTCCCCTCAGTAGAGGAGATCGCGCAGCCCGAAACGCCAGCGGGTTCTGAGAGATTGGGTACGATGAATCCGCCACCGCCAAGTTCAAATTGACGATGTCACTCACCTTGTCTCGGGGGTTCTTGAACCCGTTGGTCCCGAGACGCTGTAAGCATTTGAAGCATCTACTATGTCGCGTCAAAAGGTCACTCCGTGGCGTCGGAGTCGGAGTCGTCGAAGTCGTCTTCTATTGGTCCTACCCCATCGATCGGTCCAGTCAAATGCCTGCACGTGGACGTGGAGGTATTGGCTGCGTGCTTCCAGAAAGCCTGCATAATCGTCGACTAGGGCTGCGTTGAGCGCCGTCTCCGGTACTAAATTGGACGCAAGCCGCTTCCCTCAGAGCGTCCCGGCCCGAGTCAGCTGCCGGGTGAGTAGACAGCAGTAATGAGGCTCTAGTCAGGCTCTTATGAAGTGATGTCCGCCCGGCTGGCGCCGTCGTGCGGTGAATCCCTGACAGCCGGACGTCTCAAATTGAAGACAGCCCAGCAGGGCGTCAGTCAGACCCAGAGTCACGACCGCCAGGGACCCGCTTTCCCTCATTACTGTCAGACCCTTGTCGTAGTGTCTGATGTATGACGATAGCGGTGGGTACGGGTGCGGCGGTGCTCGCCGCTTCTCAGTTGCCCGCCGCCGTTGGCCAGCTTGCCGGCTGCTCGCTGTCGACCTTGGCTGATGAGGAGCTGTTGGAGGTGGTCCGGGTTACGGAGCGGGCCCGGCGGCAGTTGGAGGCTCTGGACGCAACACTGATCGCGGAACTCGAAGCCCGGAACCTGCCCGGCCGGTTGGTGCTGCGCGGACCCGCCCAGTTGCTGTCCGGACTGTTGAACCTGTCCCCGGTCGAAAGCTCAGCCCGGGTGAGGCAGGCCCGCGAGCTGGGATCTCGCAGCACCCTGACTGGAGACAGGCTGCCACCCCTGCTGCCGGCCACCGCCGCCGCCCGCGCGGATGGAGCCATCACCGCCAAGCACGCCGAGGTCATCATCCAGACAATGACCCGGCTGCGCGCCGCGCAACTGCCGGTGCCGGACCAGGTCGAGGCGGAGGCGTTCCTGGTCGAACAGGCGCAGAGCTTCAACCCGAGCATCCTGACCGGCATTGCCCGGCAGCTGATCGACACCCTGGACCCGGACGGGCGGCTCGCCGACGAGCAGAGTCAGCAGCGCCACCGGTTCCTGACCTGCGTACCCACCGGCGACGGGATGCACCGGCTGACCGCCGACCTCGATCCTGAGACCGCCGCGCTGGCGATGA
Organism: Jatrophihabitans sp.; assembly: GCF_036389215.1. Lineage (GTDB taxonomy): Bacteria > Actinomycetota > Actinomycetes > Mycobacteriales > Jatrophihabitantaceae > Jatrophihabitans_A. The sequence goes on along the minus strand of NZ_DASVQG010000268.1, from coordinate 9,967 downwards.
CCGTGCTGCACGCCCTGGCCGCTCCGAAACCGTCCACCGCAGGTGATCGGGATGAGCGCAGCGCCGGGCAGCGGCTGCACGACGCCTTCCGCTCGGTGCTGAAGCTGGCCCTGCGCGCCGGCGAACTGCCCACCAGCGCTGGAATTCCGACGACCGTGCTGATCACCATGACTGCCGACCAGTTCGAGACCGGTACCGGCCTGGCGCATACAAGCTACGGGCAGAAACTCAGCGTCGACCGAGCCCTGCGGATGGCTGACCAGGCAGCCATCGGCTGGATCGTGCACAGCAGCACCGGCGGAATCCTCAACTACGGCACCACCCGACGCACCGCCACCGACAAACAGACCCTGGCCTTGATCGTCCGCGACCAGGGCTGCGCCTTTCCTGGCTGTGCCGACCCACCGGAGTGGACCGAGAAACACCACATCAAAGCCTGGCGGCACGGCGGCGCCACCGATCTCGACAATCTCTGCTTGCTGTGCGATTTTCACCACGACCGCATCGACACCGGCGGCTGGACCATCACCATGCTCGACGGCGTGCCGTGGTTCGTGCCACCGGTCTGGGTCGACGCCGAGCAGCGGCCCCGCCGTAACGTCCGGGCTTAACACGTGGAAGACCAGCCGCCGGCCGCCGGTCCGTCTATGGACGGGGTTCAGCCGCAGCCGAATGACACGGCACGCCGGGTTGACCAAGGCCGCTCAGCTGGTGATGTCCTTGCGGGCAAAGCGGGTCCAGGCCAGGGTGAAGAACACGGCGCTGTAGATCACCACCAGCGCGCTGCCGCGGATCATGTCGTCCCAGTTGATCACCGGGGTGAGGGCGTCCAGCCACGAGTACTGGAAGTGGGTGGGCAGCACCACCCGGTAGGGATCAAGCGCGGTGATCGAGTCCAGGATGTTGGAGATCACCACCAGGAAGGTGGCGCCGCCGACCGCCGCCAGCGGCGCGTCGGTGAGCACGGTCAGCAGGAAGGCCAGCGCCGCGACCACCAACGCCTGGCCCGAGGCGTACAGCGCGACGATCAGCATCCGTTGCAGGGTTTCGGTGTAGGAGAAGCTGCCTCCGAACGGCGACCTGGCCGGGTCCCAGCCGAAGAACACCCCGCCCACCAGGTACGCCCAGGCCGGCAGCAGCAGGTTGACGCCGAAGGAGAACGTCAATGCCACCAGCAACTTCTGGCGCAGCAGCCGGGCGCGCGGGATCGGCATCGCCAGCAGGTACCGCAGCGAGGACCAGCTGGCTTCGCTGGCGACGGTGTCGCCGCAGAACATCGCCACGATCACCACCAGCAGGAAGCCCACCGAGGCGAACTCGGTGAACAGGGCGAAGTTGCCGGCCCCCGCGGTCGCGAGGTCGACCAGGGCCGGCCGGTTCCGGTTGGAGCTGCCGGACCCGCCGATCTTGAACGCCAGCGCCATGATGATCGGCAACGCCAGCAGCAGCAGTCCGACCAGCTGGGTGCGCCGGCGGGTGAGCTGGCGGGCGAACTCGACACGCAACGGCATGGTCCGCCCGCTGTCAAAGGCGGGCTCCGTCCGGGGGCGGGACTGCTCGGACAGCCCGGCTTCGCCGGCTGGCATGCCTGGTCCGGCTGGCATTCCTGGTCCGGCTGGCAGTCCTGGTTCGGCTGGCACGGTGGGCAGTTCCGCCAAGCGCGAATGGACGCCCCGCCGGGTCGCCGGCACGGCAGCCGATGCCTGGTCTGCGCCGGTGCCGGCTGATGCGCCGCTGCCCTCTGATGCGCCGGTGCCGGCTGATGCGCCGCTGCCGGCTCCTGGTACGCCTGCGTCGCTAGTCAACGCGCTCTCCGATCAGGTCCAGGAACACGTCTTCCAGGGCCCGCCGCGCCGGCACCGCCCGGGACGGGACACCGGCCGCCGCCAGCACCTCGCGGGCCCGGTCGACGTCATCGACGGCCAGCTGGCTGGAACCGGAACCGGCCACCTCGGCAACCGACCCGGCCGCCACCAGCCGGCCGCGGTGCATCACCACCACATGGCTGCAGGTCTGCTCGACCTCGGCCAGCAGGTGCGAGGACACGATGACCGTCCGCCCGGTGGCGGCGTAGCGACCCAGCACCACTCGCATCTCGGCGATCTGCGGCGGATCCAGACCGTTGGTCGGCTCGTCCAGCACCAGCACGTCGGGCAGGCCCAGCATCGCCTGGGCGATGGCCAGGCGCTGCTGCATGCCGTGGCTGTAGGTCTTCACCCGGCGCTCCAGCGACTCGCCCAGGCCGGCGATCTCGAGCACCGTCTCGAACTGCGCCTGCTCCACCGGCCGGCCGGACGCGGCCCAGAACAGCCGCAGGTTCTCCCGGCCGCTCAGGTGCGGCAGGAAACCCGGCCCCTCGACGAAAGCCCCCAGCCTGGACAGCACCTGCGCGCCCGGCACCACCTCGTGGCCGAACACCCGGATCGAACCCGAGGTCGGCAGGATCAGCCCCATCAGCACCCGCAGCGTGGTGGTCTTGCCGGCACCGTTCGGTCCTAGCAACCCCAGCACCTGACCGCGCTCGACCCGGAAACTCACCCCGTCCACCGCGCGGTAGCCGTCGGCGTAGACCTTCGCCAGGTTCTCGACCACGATCGGCACCTGGACGAGCGCCGGGTCGGCGCTGCTGGGGCGCCGGGACCGCAACCGCCACCAGCCGTAGGCGAAGCACAGCAGCAGCACCAGCGCCGCCCCGATCAGCCAGTTGCGGGCGCCGCCGGTGCGGACCTCGGTGACCGGCAGCGACGCCACACTCAACGTGGCGCTGCCCGGGGCCAGGCTCTCGCCGAGCGCGATCGTGTACGTGTCCGGCGCGGGGGGCAACTGGTAGCCGAAGTCGGTGGTGCTGACCTCGACCGCCAGCCGGTGCCCAGCCGGCACCTCGGCCACGATCCAGGGCAACCGCGCCACCACCTGTCGCGCCTGCCCCGGTTCCCCGGTCAGCCGGATCGGTGACACCAGCCGGGCCGGCAGGGTGTCCGAACCGTCCGGGCCCAGGTCGTGCAGCGACACGAACAGGGTGCTGAGGCCGGTCTTGCCGCCCGTCACCGTGAGCCTGACCTCGGACGAGCCGATCACCCGGACCGGCTCGGGCAGTGGATCGGAGCTGAACAGCGCACTCTGGCCGGGCAACCGGGACAGTCCTGCCGCGCCGCCCAGGCCCAGTCCGGCCGCGCCGCCGACCAGATCGCCGAGCCCCGGGATGGTGGACACGGCTGCCGGGGAGCCACCGGCCGGCGCGCTGATCCGCTGCGGGTCGCCGTGCAGCACGACCGGCAGCCTGCTGAAGCTGGCCTGGCCGGGTAGCCCCGGGTACCCGGCGGCTCGCTGGGTGGTGTCGATGGTGCGGCCACTGGTGGCCGAGATCCCCGCGCCGGGCTGGGCGATCAGGAAGCCGGTGTCGGCCTTGCCGCTTTCACCCTTGCCGGTGTCAGCCTTGCCGCTTTCACCCTTGCCGCTTTCACCCTTGCCGCTTTGAGCCTTGCCGCGCAGCTGCTGGTCGAAGAATCGCCTTTGGATGCTAGTGACATCGTCGTCCGCGCCCGGGGCGTCGTGGCCGCCGGCTCGCCAGCGGACCTGTACTTGCGCACCGGCGGCCGCGATCTGCCGGGCGTTGGCATCGGCCTCACTGAGCGGGAACAGCGAGTCCTGCTCGCCCTGGGTGAGCAAGGTCGGGGCCCGCATCCCGCTCAGCACGCTGGAGGGGCTCGATTCGGCCAGCAGGGTGGCCAGCTGCAGGTTCGGCGCGCCGCCGACCGCCTGCTGGTAACTGGTACAGATGTCGGCGGCGAACCTGCCGCAACTGCTGGAGCCCGCCTCGGAGCCGCCCGGAGCCGCGCCGCCGCCCGGAGTGGCACCGCCGCCCGGAGTGGCACCGCCGCCCGGAGTGCCGCCGCCGCCGGGGCTCGCACCGCCGCCCGGGGTCGCGCCGCCGTCGGCGTTGGCAGCCGGTGCCGCGCTGAAGCCGCTGGCGAACAGATAGCCGGCCCACAGCTTCTTGAAGACCCCGATCTGCTGGCCAATGCCGCTGAGGGCATTGGGGAACAGCGACCCGGCCAGGTCGTTCCAGGTGATGTCGGCCGCCACCGCCCCGATCCGGTGGTCGGTCGCCCCGAGCATCAGGGCCAGCGCGCCGCCGTAGGACGAACCCGCCACCCCGATCACCGGCCGGTCACCGGCTCGCCGCACCTCCGGGCGGGCCTGCAGGAAGTCCAGCATCCGGTATCCGTCAGCCACCTCGTACCGGGTCGAGTCCAGGTGGATCAGGCCACCGGAGGCACCGAAACCCCGTGCGCTGTAGGCCAGCACCACGTAGCCGGCGCGGGCCAGGGTGCGTGCCTGGCCGTCCAGGCCGGCCTTCGAGCCGCCGAAGCCGTGCGCCAGCAGGATCGCCGGGGCCGGGGTGTGCTCGGGCAGGTAGAGCGAGGCATCCAGCAGCACCCGGCGGCCGTCCGGCTCGGGCGTGCCGGCTATCGAATGCGAGGACACCCGCAGCGCCGGCTCCCGGTTGAGCACCGCCAGCACCGTGATCGCCAGCAGGACGGCGAGCGCCGCGGCACCGACCTGCCTGGCGCGCCGGGTGGCCCACCACCGCCGGGCCGGCCGGCGGCCTGCCCCGAACCACCCGCGGCGCCGGACCGCCGTCGATGCCCGTCCGTTGCTCACCAACCGAGCGTACGGACCTGCTCGGCCAGCGCCCGGTCCTTGCGGAGCGCTGTCTCGGCAAGATCGGCCTGGAACGCCTCGATCCGGCCTCGCAACCGCTCGTCGGAGGCCCCCAGGATCCGGACCGCGAGCAGCCCGGCGTTCCGGGCGCCCCCGATCGACACGGTGGCCACCGGCACGCCGGCCGGCATCTGGACTATCGACAGCAGCGAGTCCATGCCGTCCAGGTACTTCAGCGGCACCGGCACGCCGATCACCGGCAGCGGCGTCAGCGAGGCGACCATGCCGGGCAGGTGGGCGGCGCCGCCGGCCCCCGCGATGATCACCCGCAGGCCGCGCCCGGCTGCCGAACGCGCATAGTCGAGCATCGCCTCGGGCGTCCGGTGGGCCGAGACCACCCGCACCTCGAACGGCACGCCGAACTCGGTGAGCGCCTCACCGGCCGCGGCCAGCACCGAGAAATCCGAGTCGCTGCCCATGATCACCCCGACCTGGGGTGACCGGTCGGCCGCGACGTCGGGCTCGGGCTGGGGCTGGGGCTGGTCAGTCATGGGCATCCACCTTCGCTCGCCGTCCCAGGGACAGGTAGTCCGCCGCCGCCCGGGCCCGGCCGCGCACCCGCGCCAGGTCACCGCCGAGCGCGGTCACGTGGCCGACCTTGCGACCGGGCCGGAACCCCTTGCCGTACAGGTGGATCTTGACGTCGGGCCACCTGGCCATCAGGTGGTGCACCCGCTCGTCCAGCGCCGGTTCGGTGTCGTCCGGGCCGCCGAGCACGTTGGCCATCACGACCACCGGCGCGGTCTGCGCGGTGACCCCCAGCGGGTAGTCCAGCACCGCTCGCAGGTGCTGCTCGAACTGGGACGTGCGCGATCCCTCGATCGTCCAGTGGCCGGAGTTGTGCGGCCGCATCGCCAGCTCGTTGACCAGCAGGGCGCCGCCGCGCTCGACGAACAGCTCCACCGCCAGCACCCCGACGACGTCGAGTTCGGCGGCGATCCGCAGCGCGAGCCGCTGGGCGAGCGCGGCCTGCCCGGCGCTCAGCCGCGGCGCCGGGGCGATCACCTCGGTACAGATCCCGTCCTGCTGGACGGTCTCCACCGGAGTCCAGGCCGCGCCCTGGCCCAACGGCGAGCGGGCCACCACCGCCGCGATCTCGAAGTCGAGGTCGACCTTGGCCTCCGCCAGCAGTGGCGTGCCGGACGCCAGCAGCGGATCGGCGTCATCGATCGAGTCGACGACCCAGACCCCCTTGCCGTCATAGCCGCCGGAGATCGCCTTGAGCACCACCGGCCAGCCGGCCGTCCGGGCGAAGTCCGCCAGCGCCGCCCGCGGATCGGCCTCGACCGACAGGTCCCGCCAGGCCGGGGCGGCAACCCCCAGACCAGCGAGCCGGCGGCGCATCTCGGCCTTGTTCTGGGCGAACCGCAAGGCCTGCGCCGAGGGCAGCACGAGCACCCCGTCGTCGGCCAGCGCCCGCAGGTGCTCGCCAGGCACGTGCTCGTGGTCGAAGGTCAGCACGTCACAACCGGCTGCGAACCGACGCAGGTCCGCCAGTGACCGGTAGTTCCCGACCTGGACGTCACTGGCCACCATCGCCGCGCCGTCGTCGGCGGAGTCGGCCAGCAGCCGCACCGACTGGCCCAGGGCGATAGCGGCCTGGTGGGTCATCCTGGCGAGCTGGCCCGCGCCCACCATGCCCACGACCGGCAGTCCGGTTCGGCTGTCCACAGTCGTGGAATCTAGTGCCTCGCCCCTGTCGCCGGGCCGAGGGTGCGGACGCGGCTCGTCGACGGCGGGTGTCAGTCCAGGCCGAGGCCGCGGCGCCCGATGGCGTTGAGGTCTCGACGCGGAACCGGTTGTCCCAGGCCGTCTCGTAGTTCTCCTCCGGGGTGCCTGAGCGGTGCACGCCAGGAAGCACTGCGCGCGCTGCAGGCCGCCATCCTTGCCGGACCCGATGCCCATCCGCGCGGATAGCTCTTCGGGGCGCTGGGTACGGTGGCAACCGTGATCACGCCCGAACCCAACCTGAGCGTGGAGCCCGGTCATCGACGGGCTGAGGCCGTCGTCCTGGTGTTGCACGGCGGCCGGGAGCTGAGCACCGACCCGGTGCGGGCGCGCCAGCTGGCGGTGCTGCGGATGGCGCCGTTCGCCCGCCGGATCGCCCGCCGCGGTGGCGGTCGGGTGGCGGTCGCCCGGCTGCGGTACGCCAGCCGTGGCTGGAACGCCACCCTGGGCAGCCCTGCCCCGGTCGGCGACGCGGACTGGGCGTTGCGGCAGCTGACCGAACGGTTTCCCGGCCTGCCGATCGGCCTGATCGGGCACTCGATGGGCGGCCGGACCGCGCTACGGGTGGGTGGCCACCCCCAGGTCCGCGGCATCGCGGCGCTGGCGCCGTGGCTGCCAGCCCGCGAGCCGGTCGACCAACTCGCCGGCCGGCGGGTGTTGCTGATGCACGGCAGCGCGGACCGGATGACCTCACCTGCCGGCACCGAGGCCTTCGCCGGCCGGCTGGAGGCCGCCGGCGCCGCCGTGAGCCTGGTGTCGGTCAACGGCGAGGGCCACGCGATGCTGCACCGGGCCCAGCTGTGGCACGAGCTGTCGAGCCAGTTCGTGCTGAGTACCGTGCTGCCCGACTTCGAACCGGCAGCCTGGCGGGGCGGGTCGAACCTGCTGGACCAGGTGGTGCACGGCCGGGTCCGGCTGAGCTGCTGAGGCGCCTGGCACCAGCTATCCGGCTGGAGCTGACCCGGCCTGGCAGGGAGCTGACCCGCCGTACACTCGGCAGTAATGCCTTCCTCACCCTCACTCATCGACCACATCCGCGGCTCCTGGCGGATCCTGGTCAAGGAAATCGCGGCTTTCGGTGTGGTCGGAGCCGTGGGGTTCATCGTCGACCTGGCGCTGTTCAACTTCTTCTTCGATCACGGCCAGATCGTGGCGAAGTCGATCTCGACGACGGTCGCCACCGGGGTCACCTACGTCGGCAACCGCAACCTCTCGTTCTCGCACCGGGCCCGCAGCAAGCTGGCCCGCGAGGCCGGCTACTTCTTCCTGATCAACCTGATCGCCCTGGCGGGCGCGCTGGTGATCATCGGGATCTTCTCCTACCCGCTGCATTACAAGCACGACGTGCTGGTGATGAACGTGGTGAACCTGTTCACCATCGGCCTGGGCACGATCTTCCGGTTCTGGGCCTACAAGCGGTTCGTGTTCCGCCATCCGGACCGGGTCGCGGCCGGCCTGCCCGACCGGGCCCCCGACGATCCCGAGGATCCCGACGATGACTCGGACGAGGATCCGGACACCGAGACGGTGCTCAGCGCCGGCTGAGCAGCCCCGTTCGGGTCGTGCCGCTGGGTCCGTACCCGGTGGGTCCGAGCTCAGGCTGGGCCGAGCTCAAGCTGGGGCCGAGCTCAAGCTGGGCCGAGCTCAAGCTGGGCCGAGCTCAGGCTGGGCCGAGGTAGCTCCAGCGCCCGTCCTGGCGCACGAACCGGCTGTTCTCGGTCAGCCTGCCGGGCACACCGGCCCGCAGGTAGCGTGCGGTGAAGGCCACCGTTCCGGTGTCTTCGAGCAACCCGCCACCGGCCTGACCGGTGACGTGCAGGGCCGTCCAGCTGAGCGAGGGATCGATCAGCGGACCGCTCGGCCGGGTCGAGGGGTGCCAGGTGGCGGCGAGGAACCGCTCGTCACCACGGGCGAAGGCGGTGTACCTGGCGCGCATCAGGGTGAGTGCGGTCGGCGGCTCCGCCTCGCCCCGGTGGTATCTGGCGCAGCACGACTCGTAGGGTTCGCCGGAACCGCACGGGCACCTGATCACAGCTCATTGTGCCGCGGGTGACTGCAAGATCCACCTTGACATATTCGAACAATTGTTCGAAAATCAGGAGGTGACTGCCGCCGGTTTCCAGCATCTTCCGGAACCGGAGTTCGCCCCGGATCAGGACACCGGGTACGAGACCTATCACGACGCTGATCATGACGCTGAGCACGACTTGGCGGCCGACCGGTTCGACGACAGTGACGGCGCCTACGCGGTCGCCGAGCCCGACCCGTTCAGCCAGCTGCCAGCGGGTCCGCTACGCCGGCCGGCGCTGCGGCCCGTGCTGCGAGCCGAGCTGAACTCCCAGCAGGTCGGTGCCATCACCACCCTGACCGCCCCGGCGCTGCCGCCGCTGCTGGTGCCGCCCGGGCTGAGGCAGTTGCTGCCGGACGGGCTGCGCCGGGGAAGCACCGTCGCGATCACCTCCTCGGTCTCGTTGCTGCTCGCCCTGCTCGGGCCGGCATCGGCAGCCGGTGCCTGGACGGCGATGGTGGGCATGCCGGCGATCAGCGCCGAGGCCGCCGTCGAGGCCGGCATCGCGTTGGAGCGGCTGGCGATCATCAGCCCGCCGACAGTCATGAGGGAGGATCGCAGCGACGCGGGAGCGAGGACCGGACCGAATAGCAGTGGGCGGGAGGATCGCAGCGACGCAGGAGCGAGCAGAGACGCGGAGGGCGGCTGGACCGGGGCGTCGTGGACCACCGCGGTCGGCGCCCTGCTCGACGCCGTGGACGTGGTGGTCGCCCGGCCCAGCGGGGTAACCGATGGCGACGCCCGCCGGCTAACCGCACGGGCCCGCAGCAAGGGCGGCATCCTGGTGCTGTTCGGCCCGCAGGCCGCGTCCTGGCCTGCCGTCGAGATCGAGCTGTCAGCCACCCACGGCCGCTGGACCGGGATCGACCGGGGCTACGGCCGGCTGCGGCAGCGCCAGCTTCGGGTGGCGGCAACCGGCCGGGGACGCGCGGCCCGGCCCCGCAACGCCGAGTTGTGGCTGTGAGGGCGCTGGTGGCTGAGCATGCTGGCCGGGCAGCTCTTCCGGGCCCGCCCCGGATGGCCGCCGTCTGGTGCCCGGACTGGCCGGTCACCGTCGCCCGGACCGGAGCCGGCCTGAGCGATACCGAACCGGTCGCGGTGTTCACCGCCAACCGGGTCGTCGCCTGCTCGCACGCCGCCCGCCGGCACGGCATCAAGCGCGGCCTGCGCCGGCGCGAGGCCCAGGCACGCTGTCCCGGGCTGGTGATCCTGCCCCGCAACCTGGCGGCCGAGGCCCGCGCCTTCGAGCCCGTCCTGGCCGCGATCGAATCGGTGGCGCTGGGAGTGGAGGTCGGGCGCCCGGGGCTGGCCATGATCGGGGTGCGCGGCGCCACCCGGTACTTCGGCAGCGAGGCAGCCGTCCTGCACGCCCTGGCGCGGGCCATCGCCGAGCACACCGAGGACGTGTTGATCGGAGTCGCCGACGGCGCCTTCGCCGCCGAGCAG
>NZ_DASVQG010000267.1:0-2190 GCF_036389215.1 Jatrophihabitans sp. | reverse complement strand
GACGGCCCTCGTCCGTCCTACGCCGGAGTTACCGGCTACCGGTTGCGTACCGGCGACTTCGGAGCGGCGTGGTCGGACACCGCGCCGGGAACGGCGTGGTCGCCGCCGGAGGTGGCGACGAACGAGCCCGCCGCCGCGGTGAAGCCGCTGGTCGGGACGTAGATCGCCTGGTCGAAGGCCGATCCAGCGCTGGGTGCCTGGGCCACCGCGAACGCGCCGATCGCCTTGCCGCCGATCCATGACGTCGAGATGTAGTCACCGACCATCCGGCCCTGGGTGGTGTTCGGGGTCAGCGAGACGCTGAACGGACCGGCCACGTCGGTGTGCGCGCTCCAGGTGGAGCCGCCGTTGTTGGACTGGATGTAGCCGACCTCGAGCTGGCAGCTCGTTCCGCAGTTGGCGGTCCGGTAGAAGTAGTAGGTCAGCCCTAGCCTCGCCGTGGTGCCGGATGTCGTCGGGTCGACGCCCAGGCCCGGGATGAAGTGGTCCACCCCGCTGGTGGTGGCATCGATCGGCACCCGGGTGACCGCCGACCAGGTGGTGCCGTTGGTCGAGGTCGAGTACACGATGTCGTTGGCCTTGCAGGCGGTACGGAATCGGCAGTCCTGCCAGGCGACATAGACCTTCCCCGAGGCGTCGATCTCGGCCGAAGGCATCGGTTCGCTGCGCAGGTTGCCGGCCGTGGCATGGTCGCTGACCACTGCCACGGTGACCGTGGAGCTCCAGGTGGCGCCGCCGTCGGTGGAGCGCCAGGCGATGATGGCACCGAAACTGGCGTTCGCCGACGGCACGATCACGGTGCCGTTGGGCTGCACGACGGGCTGGCCGCCGAGGCCGGTGGCGTTGTTGCCGGTGTTCTTGGCCGGTCCCCAGGTCAAGCCGCCGTCGGTCGAGGTGGACATCTTCAGGCGGTCGCCGTCGGCGTTGTTGTCGAACTCGGTGTAGCAGTTGCCGTAGTACGGGCTCGTGGCGTTGTTGTCGCACACGGTCCAGTTCTTGTCGAAGCTGGTGCTGCCGGTGGCGACGGTGACGGGGTTGCCGAACGTCAGGCCGCCGTCGGTGGACCGGCTGACGAACACCACCGGGACGGTGACCGACGAGGTGATCGGGACCGAGGAGATCAGCCAGACGTTGTGCCGGGCATCGTAGGCGACGCTGGCGTCGCTGACCCGCTGGTAGCTTCCGCCGTTCTGGACGGTGATGCCTGGCAGGGTGCCCTGGGTCCAGGTCACGCCGTTGTCGGCGCTGCGGGCGTAGCCGATGTCTGACCCACCGCCGTCGTTGAACCGGCCGCTCTGGGCGGCGGCGACGATGGTGCTGCCGTAGGCGAAGGTGTCGGGCTCGACCTCGGTCCTGTGCTGGCTGGTGCTGTTGGTGAACGGGTCATCGATGATCTTCAGCAACGGAACAGCAGCGTGCGCGGACGGCAGGTTCAATGCCATCACGGCCGCCGTTGCTGCCAACGTCGCGGTTGTACGCAGAGGCAATCGGGTAAGGCGCATTTGTGCTCCTTGAAGAAGTGGTGATGCCAGGCAACGTACTCCAAGAAAGGTGTGAACATAACCTGTTGCGCTTGATTGAATATCGCGTCTTCGGCCCGCCGTTACCGTCAGTTGTCTATTCCCCGGGTACAACGGACGACTCCGGGCGGCGCAGGTATCCCCTTGTAAATACGGACGTTAGCGCGCTGCCGCCGCAGATCCACATCCTATTCAAATAGAACCGGCTCGACATTGTTGAGGGCAGAGCCGAAACCTCAAGGAATGTTCAATATCAACTCTGCCAAAGCTCCAGATTGATCGAGAAATGGCGATGCCTTTTGGCTGGCTTCGAATCCCCACGGGGTATTCAGCGACGGGCTTCTGCCAGCGTCCGGCAGAATTCGGTGGCGGCTTTCAACTCGGCCTCCAGCGGAGCCAGCACGCCCTCACGCGCCACCTCCCGCACGCCGGCATCCAGCGACCGGCGCGCGCGGGCCCGGCGCCGGGCCGCGCCGGTGGCCACGAACGGGCGGGCCAGCAGCGAGGTGAGCAGCCCCAGCAGCAGCCCGCCGATCAGCAGCAGCGTCGGCACCGGGGCGCGCCCGACATGCAGGCTGGGACCGGGCAGCTGGAGGTAGGCGAACACGGCCAGCACCGCCAGCCACACCAGCCCGGCGACGGCTGCCAGCAGCCACAGGAACTGCAGGCC
>NZ_DASVQG010000266.1:0-1881 GCF_036389215.1 Jatrophihabitans sp. | reverse complement strand
CTCCGGTTTCATCGGCAAGGCGCTGGTCCTCGACCTGCGCGGCCATGGCCACCAGGTGACCACCCTGGTGCGGCGCAGCCCGGTGTCGGAGTCCGAGGTCGAGTGGCATCCCGACCGCGGCGAGCTGGATCCCGCGGCACTGGCCGGAGCCGACACGGTCATCAGCCTGTCCGGTGCCGGGATAGCCGACAAGCGGTGGACGCCGGCGTACCAGCAGGTACTGGCGCAGAGCCGGCTGCAGCCCACCTCGACCATCGCCGGCGCCGTGGCCGGCCTGCCCGCCGAGCTGCGTCCGAAGTCCTTCCTGTCGTCCTCGGCGATCGGCTACTACGGCGACCGCGGGGACGAGCCGCTGCCCGAGTCCGCCACCCTGGGATCCGGGTTCCTGGCCGACCTGGTGCGCCGCTGGGAGGCCGCGGCCGAGCCTGCCGCTCGCGCCGGAGTGCGGGTCGTGACGCTGCGCACCGGGCTGGTGCTCAGCGCTACCGACGGGCTGCTGAAGCGCATGGTGCCGCTGTTCAAGATGGGGGTCGGCGGAAAGCTGGGGTCCGGCCGGCAGTACCAGGCGTGGATCACCCTTGCCGACGAGGTCGCCGCCATCCGGCACATCGTCGCGACCGACCAGCTCGAGGGGCCGGTGAACCTGGTCGGGCCGGACCCGGTCCGCAATGCCGAGTTCACCGCCGAGCTGGCGCGGGCGCTGCATCGTCCCGCGTTGCTCCCGGCCCCGGCATTCGGGCTCCGGCTGATACTCGGTGACTTCGCCGACGAGGGCGTGCTGGTCAGCCAGCGGGTGATTCCCGAGAAGCTGCTCAGTAGCGGCTACCGGTTCGAGCACGCCGACCTGCCGAGCGCGCTGGCCTGGGCGATCGCCCACTAGCGCGCCAGAGAGCTTTCACCCGCCCGGACGTTGCGAGGCGATCCGGAACTCGGCCCCTACCCGTACCAGCCGCAACACCAGCCGGGTCGGGCCTGCCGGCTCGGTGCGGCCGCGGACGGTGCCGGCGCAGACCAGCGACGCGGACGGCTGGCTGGCGGTGACCCGCACTTCCAGCTGCTGCGGTCGGGCGCCGGTGACCGTGACGTCCCGGTAGCTGGTGCGCAGACCGGTCAGCACGCAGCCGGCCGGCACCCGGGAGCTGAGCTGGCTGAGATCCTGGGCGAGCAAGGCCGGGGACTGGTAGAGCGCGGCCAGCAAGTCGGGACGGTTACCCGCGAATGCCGCAGCGCGCCGGTCGGCGAGCCGCCGCAGCACCGCAGCCGGATCGGCGCCGTCCACTGCTCCACCAGCCGTGGAAGTCGGGTTGGCCTCCCCGGAGCGGCCCGCCTCCAGAACAGCCGCGGAGCTGCCGGGGCCCGCCGCCTGAGCGGGGCCCGCCGCCCGAGCGGGCCGCTGACCGGCCGCGACCGGCTGTGCCTTGCTGCGCACGGCGGCCAGCACCAGGGCGGTGATGGCCAGCAGCGCGACGCTCAGCACCGCGATGAGCAGGGTCGCCGACAGCCGGCCCGCCGTCCGGTCGACCAGCCCACGAAGGGGGTGACGCCCCGGTAGCGGCTCGTCCGGCTCGGGCCTGACGTGCAGCCGCGCCACATGGGTCAGGTCGGCTGGCACGGCGGCCAGGCCGGCCGGATGGTGGCGCTCGGCTGAGTGCCGGCCGACGCCGGGCAGGATCCGGCCGGCGGCCAGCACCACCGGGGCGGACGGCACGCTGGCGCCCAGGTCCAGGGCGAACTCGGCGGCCGAGCCTCTGCGATGCGGCTCCGGATCCAGCGCTCGACCGAGCACCGCGGCCATGGCCGCCGGACAGCCCGCGAGCTTGCCCGGCAGGTCCTCGATCACGCCGTTGGCTGCCCGGGCGAGCACCGCGCGCAGGTCGGCGG
>NZ_DASVQG010000265.1:0-10509 GCF_036389215.1 Jatrophihabitans sp. | reverse complement strand
CGCTGCTCGGGCTGCCCCAGACGCCTTCCATTCTCGGGCCGCTGGCCAACTGCCACTGGACCGAGCTCCGCGACAGCGGCGACGGCTGGACGCTGCGGGCCCACAACGCCGGGCCGCCCGGACCGGTCATCCCGTCGCTGGCGCCGGAGGGGGACCACTCCGACGCCGATGCCTGAGCCCACCGGTGGTGAGACGGTCAGCGCCGGTGAGACGCTCAGCCCCGGCGAGACGCTCAACCCCGGTGAGACGGCGGCCTGCGAGATCCTGCTGCTCACCGACTCGCTGGCCTTTCACGGCCCCGGGATGGGCGAGCTGACCACCGAACCGAAGCTGTGGCCGAACGTGCTCGCGGCTGCCCTGAGCACCCCGGGGCGGCCATGCCGGGCCACCATCTTCGGCCGCCGCGGCTGGACCGCCCGCGACGCCTGGTTTGCCCTCACCCGCGATCCGTACGTGTACTCGGTGCTGCTCCCGCGCGCCGACATCGTGGTGCTGGCCGTCGGTGGGATGGACTACCTGCCCACCATCCTGCCGTCGCACCTGCGTGAGGGGATCCGGCTGCTTCGCCCACGACCGCTGCGCACTGCCGCCACGGCGCTGTTCCGGCGCGCCCAGCCGCTGGGCTCGGTGCTGCTCGGCGGCCGGTGGCGCACCCTTCCCCAGCCGCTCACCAACCACTACCTCAGCCGGTGCGTCGCCGGTATCCACTACTTCCACCCCCACATCCAGGTCCTCGGCGTGGTGCCGCCGCCGCACGACGCCCCCGGCTACGGCCGGGTCCGCGCCGGTCACCAGCCGGCGATCCGGGCCGCGCTGGACTGGGGGCGGCAGGCCGGGGTCGACCTGCTGCGCCTGGACGAGTGGGTTCGGCCGTATCTCGGCACGCCCGGCATGAACGTCGACGGGATCCACTGGGGCTGGGACTGCCACCGGGCGGTCGGGGAGCAGGCGGCGGCCCGGCTGCGAGCCATCGGGCCGGCGAAAGCCGGTGGGCCCGCCGGGTAGTATCGCAGCATGGGCATGCAGCTGTTTCTTATCGAGCCGCGCTGAGGTCAGCTACCGACCCAGTGCGGCTCGAGCCTCTGCCCTTTCCGCAGGGGCTCTTCGTCTGTCCGGGGCCGGAAAGCCGGCCAACGACGCATCACGATCGGGAGAGTCCCCACCATGACCGCGAGCACCGCGCAGCCCAGCGACACCGCCGAATCGAACAGCGCGCAGCCGGACACCGCGCAGCCGGACACCGCGCAGCCTGACACTGATGCCCCGCCGTTCCGCTACACCGCGGCCCTGGCCAACCAGCTGGAGTCCCACTGGCAGCAGGAGTGGTTCAGCCGCGGCACCTTCAATGCCCCCAACCCCAGCGGTGAGCTGAGCGAGGGCTTCGACCGGGTCGCGGGCAAGCCACACATGTTCGTGATGGACATGTTCCCCTACCCGTCCGGCGCGGGGCTGCATGTCGGGCACCCGCTGGGCTACATCGGCACCGACGTCTACGCCCGCTACCTGCGGATGCGCGGCGAGAACGTCCTGCACACGATGGGTTTCGACGCCTTCGGCCTGCCCGCCGAGCAGTACGCGCTGCAGACCGGCCAGCATCCGGCGACCACCACCTACAAGAACATCGAGACCTTCAAGCGCCAGCTGCGCGGGCTGGGGCTGGGCCATGACCAGCGCCGGGTGGTGGCCACCACGGACCCGGAGTTCTACCGCTGGACACAGTGGATCTTCCTGCAGATCTTCAACTCCTTCTACGACCACCAGGCCGACGGCGGCACCGGCCGGGCCCGTCCGGTCAGCGAGCTGATCGCCGAGCTGGATGCCGGAACGCGGCAGCCGGAGGAGGGCACCAACGACTTCGGCAAGCCCTGGTCCGAACTGGACGCCCGCCAGCGCCGGAGCGTGATCGACCGGCACCGGCTGGCCTACGTCGCCAACCTGCCGGTCAACTGGTGCCCGGGCCTGGGCACCGTGCTGGCGAACGAGGAGGTGACCGCGGACGGGCGCTCCGAGCGCGGCAACTTCCCGGTGTTCCGCAAGCCGCTGGCGCAGTGGATGCTGCGGATCACCGCCTACGCCGACCGGCTGCTGGCCGACCTGGACCACATCGACTGGCCCGAGAAGGTCCGCACGATGCAGAAGAACTGGATCGGGCGCTCGGTCGGTGCGCACATCTCGTTCGGCACGCCGGCCGGTGAGCTGACCGTGTTCACCACCCGTCCGGACACCCTGTTCGGGGCGACCTACCTGGTGCTGGCGCCGGAACACCCGCTGGTCAACGACCTGATCCCGGCCCAGTGGCCGGCCGGCACCGCGCCGGAGTGGACCGGCGGCCACGCCACGCCGGCCGGGGCGGTCGCCGCCTATCAGGCCGCGGCCGCCGCCAAGACCGACCTGGATCGTCAAGCAGACCGCCAGGGCGCCGACGCCAAGGTCAAGACAGGCGTGTTCACCGGGACGTTCTCGACCAACCCCGTCACCGGCGCCGATCTGCCGATCTTCATCGCCGACTACGTCCTGATGGGCTATGGCACCGGGGCGATCATGGCGGTGCCCGGCCAGGACGAACGCGACTGGGACTTCGCCGAGTCCTATGGACTGCCCATCGTGCGCACCGTGCGGCCCAGCGAGGGCTTCGAGGACTCCGGCGGCAAGGCGTTCACCGGCAACGGTCCGGCGATCAACTCGGCCAACGACCAGCTGGACCTGAACGGGATGGACGTCGCCGAGGCGAAGGCCGCGATGATCGACTACCTGGAGCGAGCCGGCACCGGGCGTGGCGCGACCACCTACCGGCTGCGTGACTGGCTGTTCAGCCGGCAGCGCTACTGGGGCGAGCCGTTCCCGATCGTCTACGACGAGAACGACCAACCCGTGGCGCTGCCCGATCAGCTGCTGCCGCTGCTGCTGCCCGAGACCAACGACTTCACCCCGAAGTCCTACCCGCCCGAGGACGCCGACTCCGACCCCGAGCCGCCGCTGGGCCGGCTGACCGACTGGGTCACCGTCGAGCTGGACCTGGGGGAGGGTCTGAAGACGTACCGGCGCGAGACCAACACCATGCCCAACTGGGCCGGTTCCTGCTGGTACGAGCTGCGCTACCTGGATCCCGTCAACCCGGCGGCGCTGGTGGACCCGGCGATCGAGCGGTACTGGATGGGGCCCTCGCCCGAGCGGCCGCTGGGTGGCGTCGACCTGTACGTCGGCGGTGTCGAGCACGCCGTCCTGCACCTGCTGTACGCGCGGTTCTGGCACAAGGTGCTGTTCGACCTGGGCCACGTCTCCAGCCGCGAGCCGTTCCACCGGCTGGTCAACCAGGGCATGCTGCAGCTGCCTGCCTACACCAACGCCAACGGCTTCTACGTCGAGGCGGCCGAGGTGACCGAGCGGGACGGCGAGTTCTTCCATTCCGGCGAGCCGGTCACCCGGGAGTTCGGCAAGATCGGCAAGAGCCTGAAGAACGTGGTGACACCGGACGAGTTCGTGGCCGGGTACGGCACCGACACCTTCCGGCTGTTCGAGATGTTCTCCGGCCCGCTGGATCAGTCCAGGCCGTGGGACGCCAAGGCCATCGTCGGGCCGTACCGGCTGCTGCAGCGGATCTGGCGGGTGGTGCTGGACGAGCGGACCGGCCAGCCGCACGTGGCTGACGTCGAGGTGCCGCTGGAGCTGAACCGGCTGCTGCACCGGACCATCGCCGCCGTCCGGGACGGCTATGAGACGCTGCGGTTCAACACCTCGATCGCCCGGATCACCGAGCTGAACAACGCCGTCACGCAGGCCTACCCGGACGGCGGCACGCCGCGGGTGGTGGCTGAGGCGCTGGCCTTGATGCTGGCGCCGCTGGCCCCGCACGCCGCCGAGGAGCTGTGGGCCAGGCTGGGGCACCAGCAGTCACTGGCCTGGCACCCATTTCCCGAGGTCGACGAGGCGATGCTGGTCGAGGAGACCATCGAGGTGCCGGTGCAGGTCAACGGCAAGGTCCGCTCGGTCGTCTCGGTCCCCGCCGACGCCGATCCGGCGGCGATGGAGGCCGCCGCCCGGGCCGATGAGAAGGTCGTCGCGGCGTTGCAGGGCCGGCCCGCCAAGCGGGTGATCACGGTTGCGGGCCGGTTGATCAACTTCGTCGTCTAACGTTCGGCAGATGGCAGCTCAGCAGCGGGTCGCGGTGGTTACCGATTCGACCTCCTACCTGCCGGTCGGGCTTGCCGAGGAACTCGACGTGCGGGTGGTGCCGCTGCAGGTGCAACTGGGCGGCCGGACCGGGCTGGAGGGTCAGGACGTCACCCCGGCCGATGTCTGCGCCGCGCTGCGGGTCCGGACGGCGGTCACCACGTCGCGCCCGACGCCGGCCGATTTCGTGGAGGTCTACCGGGCCGTGCTGGACGCCGGGGCCAGCACGGCGGTCTCGGTGCACCTGTCCGCGGAGCTGTCGGGAACCTGCGACTCGGCGCGGCTGGCGGCGACCGAGTTCGAGCCCGGGCTGATCCAGGTGATCGACTCCCGGTCGACGGCGATGGCACTGGGCTTCGCGGTGCTGGCCGCGGCTCGGGCGGCCGCTGCCGGAGCCGGGGCGCAGGACGTGGAACGGGCCGCCCGCACCGCCCTGGACCGGACCTCGGCCTTGTTCTACGTCGACTCGCTGGAATGGCTGCATCGGGGTGGCCGGATCGGGTCGGCCGCGGCCCGGTTCGGCACCGCGCTGGCGGTCAAGCCGCTGCTGCACCTGTCCGGCGGGCGGATCATGCCGCTGGAGAAGGTGCGGACGGCGTCCAAGGCGATCGCCCGGCTGGTCGAGCTGACGGTGCAGAGGGCAGGCTCGGAGCCGGTGGACATCGCGGTGCAGCACCTGGCCGCGCCGGAGCGGGCGGCCGAGGTCGCCGGCCTGCTCAAAGAGGCGCTGCCTCAGCTGGGCCAGCTGTACGAGTCCGAGGTCGGTGCGGTGATCGGCGCGCACGTCGGGCCGGGGCTGCTCGGCGTGGTGGTGACCCGTCGCTGAACGCAGCCAGTCGGCGGTGTCAGGCAGGTTGATGAATGTCGACCAGGCTCTCCAGACCCATCAGGTCTTTGGCATTGCGCGTCCATAGGGTGGCGTGCTGGCTCACAGCGGTAGCGGCGATAAGCAAGTCCGCGACGCGGGCTCGCGGCTGCCGTCCTGCTAGCGAAACTGCCGCCGCGAGGCGACCGTATTCCCGCGCAACGGCATCGTCCACCGGATGCGCGTCGAAGGTCTTCTCTATCAGGGCTAATCGGCGCAGCCGTTCAGCTCGGACGTCTGGGGTGCGCGCCCGTAACACCCCGAGATGAAGTTCGGCCAACGACATCATGCTGATCCCGATTTCGGCATCGATGAAGCCGAGATCTGGTCCGAGCAGCACGCTGGTGTCCAGCACGACCTTCATCGGGTGAAGGGGTCACGCAGAGTTCCATCAAGCGCGTCGCGGTCCTCGGCCCAGTCAGGGTCCGCCGGTCCGCTGAAGATGGCGGCGATGTCGGCCCCTGAGCGCCATCTGTTGCGACGCACCGGATTCAGTTCGGCCACCTCCCGGCCACTGACCGTGACGATGATCGTTTCACCGGCCTCGGCCTTTCGGACGAGTTCGCTTGCTTGCTGACGCAGTTCCCGCAACCCTATTGTCACCATGCGCCTAGCGTAACACATGTGCTACATGACTTACGGCTGTCAGGCCCTCGGGCAGTGGCCGGTCCCGATCGGGAACCGGGAGTTGAACGTGTAGTTGCCACCGCGCCCGGTGTGCAGGGTGACGTACAGGCCGTCCTGGGAGATGCAGGCCTGCTTGTCCTGACTCTCCATGCCCAGCCAGCGGTACCACCTCAACCGCACCCGGATAGCGCTGTTGGGCGGCACCGCCACCACGATCGCGTCCGGCTGCTGGCTGACCACCCGGGCCGGCGGGTCGACCAGGGAGGCGAAGCCGAGCACCTCGTACAGCGTCCAGTGCGCGTTGCGCCAGATCGGGCGCAGGTAGGGCAGGTTCGTCGAGATCAGCGCCAGCTCGTTCTTGCCGAACTGGGTCAGCTCGGCGTCGGGCACGGCGACGTACTGCACCGCGTTGTCGGTGAGGAACGCGCGGTAGGACGCCACGGTGGGCTTCTGCTTGTAGAACACCGCGTCGTTGAGCCGGACGTCGGTCTGGCGCAGCCAGCCGCGGGCCAGCGGAACGCCACGGGCGAGATAGACCGAGTCCCAGTGCCCGGCCATCTCGGGCACCTCGACCCGTCCGGTCAGCGGGCCGCGGGACCGGATGCCCTCGATCAGGGCGTTGTAGTAGGCGCTGTACCCGCTGGCCCGGCCGGTGCTGGCCACCGTCGCCGGGTTGATCGGCAACTGCAGCGCCAGGATGGCCAGCAGCGCCAGCGCGGTGAGCGTCCGGGTCCGCCAGTGCACGAACGAGGCGGCCACCGGCAGCGCGAACAGCACGCCCAGCCTGGTGGCGTTCGAGCCGACCGGGGTGGGCAGCACGAACGCGGCGACCAGCAGCACCATCCCGATCCCGGCACCGAGCCGGATCGGGTGGCAGCGCCGGGGCACCGTGGCCAGCACGATCGCCAGCGCGGTCAGGGACTTCAGGCAGTCCCAGAACGTGAACGGCTGGTGCCCGCCGTCGCCGAAGATCACCGAGGTGACCGCCATCGCCAGTCCCGACGGCACGATCAGCACCGCCGCGGCCAGCGGCCGGCGCATCAGCAGCGCCACCCCGCCGGCCACCCCCAGCAGCAGGCCGGCCACCGGGCTGGCACCGCCGCAGAGCAGGCTGAACAGCACCGCCAGCGGCACCGCCAGCCAGCGTGGCACCCGGGTGGTGGTGAACAGGGTGACCGCGATCAGCCCGCAGGCCAGCCCGCAGGCGAAGGTGATCCGGCCCTCGACCACGTTGGCGACCTGGGTCACGGCCGCGGCCAGCCCGCCCAGGATCGGCCGGGACGGCCTGAGCCGGTGCAGCAGCCTGGTGGTGTACCAGGTGCCGATCACGGCTGCCAGCGCGCCGGTGACCTTGGTGCCCAGGTGTGCCATCAGCGCCGAGGCCCACAGGGTGTAGCCGTACTCCACGGTGCCGCCGAACCACCGGAAGTCGATGATCGAGACCGGGTACCTGCTGGCGAAGTCGGCCCGGGCCAGCTGGGCGGCCAGGTCGGTGTTCATCGGCGGCAGCAGCAGGAAGCCCCAGGCCAGCAGGCTGGCGAACGCGGTGGCGATCAGGGCGGGACGGTAGCCGGAGTTCCAGAGCCGCCTGGCGAAGCTGACCGGCCGCCACGACGGGCTGGCGGCAGCGGCCGTGCTGGCGGCGGGTGGGGACTTCACGGGCACAGTGGGCAGTCTCCCACCCGCCCCCATGAACTTTTCGCCGCGCACGCGCGAGGGGCGCAAACCTGTGGTGCCCGGTTCCCTCACAGCCGATCCGGAGCTAGCCGGGAGTCCATGATCGGCCGAGCCGGCCCCGCCCGGGGGTGTAGGCGACCCAGCCGCCGGCAGGCCCGGCCGGCCCGGCGAGCGAGGGATGTGCCATGCCGTACCCGGCGGTGGCGCCCAGGTCGGAGGATTCCCCGTTCGGCTGGCCGCCGACGCCGAGGAGGCTGCGGGTGACCTGCTGGCTGGTGTCGAGCAGGTCACCGACCGCGCGGCGCAGCTGGTCGCCGGTCACCGACGTCAGCGGTGAGGCGTCCCGCAGCGATTCCAGCACGGCCCGGCGGACCAGCTCCTTGAGGAAGGACGCGGTGACGCCGGCGGTGCTCTCGAGCACGTCCTCGACGTCGGCATCGCTCCACTGCGCCGGCACGCCCGTGCTGTACAGGGCCAGCAGCTGGCGTCGCGCCTGGAGGTCGGGCAGCTCGATCTCGACCGCGACATCGACCCGGCCGGGCCGAGCGGCCAGCGCCGGTTCCAGCAGGTCGGCCCGGTTCGTGGTCAGCAGGAACAGCAGGTCCGCGTCGGCGTCGGCGCCGTCCATCGCGTCCAGCAGGTCGAACAGCACGGGGCTGGAGCCGGGGCCGAAGGAGCGGTCCTCGGCGACCAGGTCCACGTCCTCCAACACCACCACGGCCGGCGCCAGCTCGCGCGCGAGCTCGGCGACCGAGCCGACCGCGTGCAGGGACCGGCCGGTCAGCAGCAGCCGGGTGTAGCCCGCCATCCGGGCCACGACGTAGCGGGTGGTGTGGGTCTTGCCGGTGCCTGGCGGCCCGTAGAGCAGCAGGCCCCGTTTGAGGTGCTGCCCGGCTGCCAGCAGCTGCGCGCGATGCTCGGCGATGCCGAAGGCATGCCGTTCGACCCGGGCCAGCACCGCCTCGGGCAGCACGACGGCCTCCCGCGGCGTCGCCGGCAGCTCGGCGAAGCTCAGCACGATGCCGCCCATGTTGCTCATGCCCACGTCCAGGACGTGCCCCCGGTACACGTTGAGCCGCGACCTCAGCCCGTCCAGCTCGGCATGCACGGCCTGCGCTGCCCTGGTCGGCAGGCCGGCGATCTCGACGGTCAAGCCTTGGTGGTGTTCCAGTGGGGCGGCGATCAGCACGACGTACCGCCCGGCGGGGTCGTGGACCAGCAGCAACGCCAGCTTCAGGCAGGCCAGGGTGGAGGACGGCCCGTTCGGCAGGTCGACCAGCTCCGGCGCGGCCAGCCGCAACGGCGGCAGCGCCTCGCCGCCGATCAGCTGCTGCAACGAGACCGGACCCCAGTGCGGCGGCAGCACGATGCCGTGCACCGCCACCGTGCGCCCCTCGGCGTGGGACCACGCGTCCAGCGCGGTCTGAAGGTTCACATGCTCGAACGGCGGCAGGTCGCGCGACACCACCGACTGGCCTGCCCCGTCGGCGCCCAGCCAGCCGCTGGCCAGCGCGACGACCTCGTTGCCGGCTCCGGCACCGGCCGCGGCGGAATGCACCCAGTCCAGGAAGGACCGGAACGCCGCGCCGAAGGCACGCGCCTCCGCTTCGCTGGATGCTTCCGCCACGGCTATCCCCCATCAGTCGTCCGGCTTACCTATGCCGCCGCACCACCTGGCACGCTTCGGTGCGAAGCGCCGGAACCCGGTGACGGGCTCGGCCTATCGCGGCTCCTTCCGGAGCTTGCCACTGTCGGCCGCCGGCCGCCTCATCTCCCGCGCGATCCGTGGTCATCCACAGCCGTGGATGGTTGCCCACAGCTGTCGCCGGAGCCGGTTCCCGGCTGGGTTGACTGCCTAGCGTCGTCGGAGTGGAACGGGGCTTCGAGCGGGGCGGTATTGCGGCCAGGCTGGCTGGGCTGGTGGGCCGGCTGCTGGGCAGCCCTGCCTCGGCGCAGCTGGGCGTCGTGGACGCTGCCTCGCCGGCCCGGCTGTCCGGTGCCCGGGTCAATCCCGGTCGCCGCGGACTCCTCGCGATGGCGGTGGTCACCGCCATGACGGTGCTGGTGGCAGGCGGCTGGGTGCTGGCGGCGAGGCCGCACCCGATGCTGGCCAGCGCGACTCCGGAAGCCTTGCCGGCCGGCAGTGCTGAGCCGTCGCTGGCCCCGGGTGGCTCGCTGAAGTCACCCGGAGCCGGGCCGACCGGCTCGACGAGGCCCGGCACCGCGACGGCCGGTGCGGCTTCGACGCTGCTGGTCGTCGATGTGGCGGGCAGGGTTCGCCGGCCCGGCCTGTACCGGTTGCCGCCCGGGGCCAGGGTCGATGACGCGGTGCGCGCGGCCGGTGGCCTGCTCAGCGGGGTGGACCCGGTGGCGGTGAACCTGGCCCGCAAGCTGGTCGACGGGGAGCAGCTGCTGATCGGTGCCGCCGCCGCGGCCGGCGGTTCGGGGGCGAGCGTGGAGGCGAGCGGTCCGGGCCCGGCGGCCGGCGCGACCGGCCCGCTGGATCTGAATACGGCCACCCTCGCCCAACTCGATGCCCTGCCCGGAGTCGGACCGGTGCTGGCCCAGCACATCCTGGACTGGCGTACCGGGCATGGTCGCTTCGACTCCGTCGACCAGTTGAACGGCGTCTCCGGGATCGGGGACAGCAAGTTCGCCGACCTCAAGCCGCTGGTGACCGTCGGATGAGCGAGCATCGCAGCGGAGCGAGGAGCGGAGCGAATCCAGCGATGAGCGCTCGCGCGAAGAGCCGATGACAGGGATGAGCGAGCCGGTGGACCTCCGGTTGGGCGTCGGTGCCCTGGCCGGGTGGGTGGCGGTGCTCTGGGGCCTCGGGCGCAGCGCCGGCGTGGTCGCCGTTGCTGCTGGCGTCCTTGTGCTGGCCACGGGCCTGCTGGCACTTCCGGCTCGGCGCCGGCCGGTGCTGTTCATCGGGGCGTTCGCTGCCTGCTGCGCCGCGGCCCTGCTCGCTCCGCTGGCCGTCCGGCTGCACCACGCCCGCGACGGTGAGCTGTCCAGGCTGGCCCGGGCCGGTGCCGAGGTCACCGCCGAACTTCGGGTGCGTGGCGATCCGCGGCCGCTGGGTTCCGGGGGCGCGGCCGGCTCGCCGCGCACGGCCGTGGACGCCGAACTGCGGGCACTGCTGGTCGGCGGCCGGTGGACGAGGCTGT
>NZ_DASVQG010000264.1:0-26871 GCF_036389215.1 Jatrophihabitans sp. | reverse complement strand
CTGGGATCTGTGCCTGGACACCCTGCGAACCCTCGGCGTCACCGGAATCATCGAACTGGCACCCGCCGGCACCCTCACCGGAATCGCCCGCCGGGAGCTGCCCGGCGTGCAACTGGTGGCCGTCAAGACACCGGCGAACCTGGAAGCGGCACAACTACTGCTCGCTGAACACCCAGCCCCCCAGCAGGACTCACGGGCTGCCACCTCACCCAGCGACCAGCCGGTCGCCCAACTCGCCACCGGGATGTCCTGATGAACGTGCGACTCACCACCCCTCCCCCGTCGGTAGGCAGCCGGGTGGCCGGGCTCGGTCATTACCAGCCACCCACGGTCCTGACCAACGACGACCTGGTCGCCATGGGGGTCAACACCAACGACGAGTGGGTCCAGAGCCGGGTCGGCATCGCCGAGCGCCGGTTCGCGATGGACGAGACGATGCTCGACATGGCGGTCGCCGCGGCCAGCAAGGCGATGGCGAACTCCGGGACCAGCTCCACCGAGGTGGACCTGGTGATCCTGGCAACCTGTACCGGCAAGCAGCAGGTGCCCGGCGGCGCCGCCGAGCTCGCCAGCCGGCTGGGCATCTACTCACCGGGCGCCTATGACATCAACGCCGCCTGCGCCGGCTTCGTCTATGCACTGAACGCCGCCTCGAACGCGGTGACCACCGGCCAGGCCCGCACCGTTCTGGTGGTGGGTTCGGAGAAGCTGACCGACTACGTCGACCTGATGGACCGGGGCACCGGGATCATCTTCGCCGACGGGGCCGGCGCCGCGGTCGTGACCGCCAGCGAGTCGGTCGGCATCGGTCCGGTGGTCTGGGGCTCCGACGGCGACAACGCGGGCGCGATCACCACCGACCCCGAGACCGCCACCTTGCGCCAGGAGGGCCAATCGGTGTTCCGCTGGGCTACCTCGAAGATGGGCGACGTCGCCCTGCAGGCCTGCGCCGCGGCCGGGCTGAAGGCGTCGGAGCTGGCCGGTTTCGTGCCGCACCAGGCTAATCTGCGGATCATCGACCTGATCGCCAAGAAGCTGAACGCCCCGAACGTGGTGGTTGCCCGCGACATCATCACCTCCGGCAACACCTCCTCGGCCTCGATCCCGATCGCGCTGTCGAAGATGCTGGAGCGTGGCGAGATCGCCAGCGGCGCGCCCGTCCTGCTGGTCGGCTTCGGCGCCGGCCTGACCTACGCGGGCCAGGTCATCCTGGCTCCCTAGCACTTCGGTGCGGGCCCGCTCGAAAGAGCGTGAGTCCGCTCGATGTACCGCCAGAACTGATGACGGCCGTTCCCGGCCGGCAAGAGCTACCGCGGCCCAGCCGTGGTCAGTATGTCCGCACGGCGCCGTTTCCCAGTCGGGGCCCGGCGATCCAACCGAAGGCATGCCCTTCGAGGCAGAGAGGTAGAGCACCTGTGGCAACGAACGAAGAGATTCTGGCCGGCATGGCTGAGATCCTGAACGAGGTCGCCGATGTCGCCCCCGACGACGTGACCGTCGACAAGTCCTTCACCGACGACCTGGACGTCGACTCGCTGTCCATGGTCGAGGTTGCGATGGCGGCTGAGGAGCGGTTCGGCGTCAAGATCCCGGACGAGGAGCTGCCCAAGCTCAAGACCGTCGGCGACGCCGTCAACTACATCAGCGCCAACCCCAGCTGACCCCGGCCGGACCAGCTCCCCGGCGACCCGCAGTAGAGACCTGATCCGCCAAACCCAGACGTACTCAGAAGAGGAAGCCAACGATGACCGAGACCGTGCTGAACACCAGCGACCCCGTGGTGGTGACCGGGCTCGGCGCGACCACTCCGCTCGGCGGCGATGTCCCCTCCTACTGGAACGGGCTGCTGACCGGGACGTCCGGCGTGGTGGCTCTGCCCTACGACTGGGCCGAGACGATCGCGGTCCGGATCGGCGCCCCGATGGCCGTCGACCCGGCCCAGGTCCTGCCCCGGGTGCAGGCCCGCCGGCTGGACCGGGCCGAGCAGGCAGCCCTGGTCGCCTCGGCGCAGGCCTGGGAGGACGCCGGCTTCACGGGCACCGCGGAGGAGAACGGCCTTGACCCGGCCCGGGTCGCGGTCGCCATCGGGACCGGTATCGGCGGCGTGACCAGCCTGATCCACCAGCACGACATCCTGCTGGAGAAGGGGCCGGGCAGGGTCTCGCCGCTGATGATCCCGATGAACATGCCGAACGGGCCGGCGGCCTACGTCGGGCTGCAGGTGGGGGCCCGGGCCGGCGTCTACACCCCGGTCAGCGCCTGTGCTTCCGGCGCCGAGGCCATTGCCTACGGCCTGGACCTGCTGCAGCTGGACCGGGCAGACCTGGTGGTGGTCGGTGGCACCGAGGCCTGCATCCATCCGCTGACCATCTCCGGCTTCGCCCAGATGCGAGCGATGTCGACCCGCAATGACGATCCCGAGCGGGCCTCCCGTCCCTATGACAAGAACCGGGACGGCTTCGTGCTCGGCGAGGGCGCCGGCGTGCTGGTGCTCGAACGGCTGTCCTCGGCCGTGGCCCGCGGTCGGCAGCCGTACGCGGTGCTCGGCGGGGCCGGCATCACCGCCGACTCCTACGACATCGTCCAGCCCGACCCGAAGGGCACCGGCCAGGTCCGGGCCGCCCAGTCCGCGATCCGGCGTTCCGGCGTGGCGCTGTCCGACGTCGTGCACGTCAATGCCCATGCCACCTCGACCCCGGCCGGCGACATGGCCGAGGCCCGCTGGATCGCCGCCCTGCTCGGTGAGCAGACCGTGGTCACGGGTACCAAGTCGATGACCGGCCACCTGCTCGGCGCCTCCGGTGCGATCGAGGCGATCGCCACGGTGCTGAGCGTGGTGAACGACGTGGTGCCGCCGACCATCAACCTCGACGACCCCGAGGACGGCCTCGCCGTGGACGTGCCGACCAAGGCGCGCGACATGGTCGTGACAGCCGCGCTGAATGACTCCTTCGGCTTCGGAGGCCACAACACCGCGCTGCTGTTCCACAAGCTCTGAGGTAGCGCCCCGCGAGGGCGCCGATCGTTGGCCTCGTAGCAGGGCTAGCGCGCCGATCGTTGGCCTCGTAGCAGGGCTAGCGCGCCGATCGGTGGCCCCGTAGCAGGGCTAGGGCGCCGATCGTTGGCCCCGTAGCAGGGCTAGCACGCCGATCGTTGGCCCCGTAGCAGGGCTAGGGCGCCGATCGTTGGCCCCGTAGCAGGGCGACCCGCCGGGCCAGCTGCAGCACGGGGGCCAACGATCAGACGCCAGCTGCGCTTCAGACGACCTCGTGGCTCCTCAGACGACCTCGTGACTCCTCAGACGACCTTGTGCAGCAGAACGACCGGTGACCCGTCGCCGGCCGCCCGGTAGGGCTCGAGTTCGGCGTCCCAGGACGAGCCCAGGATCTCGTGCAGTCCGTGGGCGAACTCGTCGGCCGAGGTGGCCCGGCTGAGCAGCCCGCGCAGCCGCTCCTCGCCCACCACGATGTCACCGTTGGCCGAGACCGCGCTGCGGTGAAAGCCGCGGCCCGGTACGTAGGCCAGCCGTTCGCCGTCGGTCGAGCCGGTGCCCTCCTCGGTGACCTCGAACCGAAGCATCGGCCACGCGCGCAACGACGCCGACAGCCGAGCGGCCATGCCCACCGGGCCGACCCAGGTGGCCTCGGCGCGCAGCTGGCCGGCCGCGGCGGGCTGGGCGGTCCACTGCAGCTTGCAGGGTCGGCCGAGTACGCCAGCCAGTGCCCATTCGACATGGGGACCGATGGCGGGCGGGCAGCAGTGGATGAACACCACACCCCGCGTGGATGACGCCACATGAGCAGCAGACATCGCGCACCTCCGCAACTTCGACTCGACGGCAACGTCTTCCCCAAGCGCAGCCGTCTGACGTTAAGCGGTGGTACGTAGGTGGCTATTGTGACCCATGATGCCACCCGGGCGCCAGCTGATACGCCAATTAGTTCATAACGGTCTCAGGCGCGCCGTACTGACGCCGCGATGACCCAGCCGCGGTCGACTGACCCAGCCGCGGTCGACTGACTAGACGCCATCTACCCAGCAGCGTGACTCAGCCGCGATCGACCCAGCCGCGGTCGACTGAACTCAGCCGCCATCTACCCAGCAGCGCGGCTCAGCCACCGCTCTTGCGGCGGAACTGGCGCTTGCCGCCGGCCCGGGTGTGCACGTCGCGGATCTTGGCCGCGTTGGGTCCGCTGCCACCCACGCCGTCGGCGTGCTGGCTCTTCTTGCGCTGCAAGGCATCGCGGAACCGGGCCTTGACGTCTGCCGGGTCAGCATCCGGTGCTGCCCCGGCCGAGCCGGTGGACTCGGCTTCGCCGGGCACCTTGCCCGACGAGGCGGCGGGGTCGGGACTGGGGTTCTGTTCGGCGGCCATGACACCAGCCTGTCATGGCACTCAACCCAGTTCACCACCGAGTGCCCAAGACCAGCCAGCTGGGGGCGGACCAGCGGGTCGCCCGGCGGCCCGAGCGCCTCGACGTGACCTGGCGGACACTCCGGCCAGCCGCCGGCCAGGGCAAAATGGAGGGATGAGCGATGTTTACATCCTGGACGCGGTCCGGACCCCGATCGGGCGCTACAACGGTGCGCTGGGCGGCATCCGGCCGGACGACCTGGCGGCGCACGTGATCCGGTCGCTGGTCCAGCGATCACCCGAGCTGGACCCGGCCCGGCTCGACGACGTCTTCTTCGGCAACGCCAACGGTGCCGGGGAGGACAACCGGGACGTCGCACGGATGGCCTCGCTGCTGGCCGGGCTGCCGACCTCGGTGCCCGGGGTGACCCTGAACCGGCTGTGCGGATCCGGCATGGAGGCGCTGATCGCGGCCAACCGGGCCGTCGCGGTCGGCGACGCGACGCTTGCCGTCGCAGGTGGTGTCGAGTCGATGACCCGGGCGCCGTGGGTGCTCCCCAAGCCGTCCAAGGGCTTTCCGGCGGGCTCGGAGACGCTGCACTCCACCACGCTGGGCTGGCGGATGGTCAACCCCGCGATGCCCGGCGACTGGACGGTCTCGCTCGGTGAGTGCACCGAACTGCTGGCCGAGAAGTACGGCATCACCCGGCAGGCCCAGGACGAATACGCCCTGGCCAGCCACCAGAAGGCCGCCGCCGGCTGGGATGCCGGCGCGTACGCGGCCGAGGTGGTCGGCTATCCCGGCGTCGACCTCAGCCGGGACGAGAGCATCCGTGCCGACAGTTCGCTGGCGGCGCTGGCCAAGCTGGCCCCGGCATTCCGGCCCGACGGCACGGTGACCGCAGGCAATTCCAGTCCCCTCAACGACGGGGCCGCGGCGCTGCTGATCGGCGACGAAGCCGGCGCGCGGGCCGCCGGCCGGCAGCCGCTGGCCCGGATAGTGTCACGGGCCGTGGCCGCCGTCGAGCCGCAGTTCTTCGGGATCGGCCCGGTGGAGGCGGCCCGGACGGCGCTGAGCCGGGCCGGCATCGGCTGGGGCGACCTGGCGATGGTGGAGCTGAACGAGGCTTTCGCCGCCCAAACGCTGGCATGCCTCGCCGACTGGCCCCAGCTCGACCCGGCGATCGTGAACATCCACGGTGGCGCCATCGCCCTCGGCCATCCGCTCGGCAGCTCCGGCGCCCGGGTGGTCTCACACCTGGCGCACCAGTTGCGGGCGGTCGGCGGCGGCTACGGGCTGGCCGCCATCTGCATCGGTGTCGGCCAGGGTCTCGCCGTCGTCCTGCATGCCTGACGCTGGCCTCTAGCCACTGGCCGGGTGGTTTGTCCGTGCGGCATGTGTGAAACTGCCATGATGCAATTGGGGTCGCCGAGGGTCAGCAACCTGCGCCGGTCATGGCTGGAGCGGCTGCTCGCCGTCGTGCGCGAACTCGGTGCGATCAGCGACATCGACCAGACCTTGAACCGGATCGCCGAAGCGACCGTGGAATTCCTGGACTTCGGCGCAGCTGCCATCAACGTGGTGGACGCCGACAACCTGGTGGTGCGCGCGGTTGCCGGTCCACCCGACATCCGGCAGCTGCTCGGCCGCAGCAGCCCGGTGCGGTACTGGCAGGACCTGCTGGACGCTGCTGAGCCGTGGGGTTCGTTGCGGTTCTTCGGCCACGACCAGGACCGCCGGGTGATCGGCCGGATCGCCACCTGGACCAGCAGCAGGACCGCCGTCGGGACCCAGCCGGGCAGCTGGCATCCCGAAGACAGCCTGTTCGCACCGCTGTTCGCAGCCGACGGCGCGTTGCTGGGCGTGCTGAGCGTCGACCAGCCGGCCAGCGGGCAGCTGCCCGATCTCGAACAGCGAACGATGCTGGAGCTGTTCGCCAACCAGGCCGCGGTGGCGATCGCGGAGTCCCGGGCGCGCGATCGCGCCGAGGCTCGCCGCTGGGAGGCCGAGCATCGCTGGCAGGTCACCTTCGAGCGAAGTCCGATCGGAGCGGCCATCCTCAGCGAGAGCGGCGAGCTGCTCCAGGTCAACGAGTCGCTGGTGCAGATGCTCGGCTACCCGCGCGAGGTGCTGCTGCAGCGCCGCCTGTCCCAGCTGACCCATCCCGATGACGTCGACCCGGGCACCGCGGCCTTCGGCGAGCTGCTGGACGGCTCGCAGGAAAGCTACGAGAGCCAGAAGCGGCTCCTGCACGCCGATGGCCACGTGGTGTTCGGCCTGCTGCACGTCGGCGTCATCCGCAACTCCGCGGGTGGGATCCAGAGCATCGTCGCCCAGATCAACGACATCACCCAGCGCACGCGCGCCGAGGACCGGCTCGCGCACCGGGCGATGCACGACCCGCTCACCGAGCTGCCGAACCGGACGCTGCTGGAGGAGTTGCTGGCCGGTTACCTCGACGCCGGCCGGCCGGCCGGTGTGCTCTACTGCGACCTGGATCGCTTCAAGATCGTCAATGACAGTCTCGGGCACGAGGCCGGCGATGAGTTGCTGCTGGTGCTCTCCCACCGGTTGCGCGATGCGCTGCCCGCCGGGGTCACCCTCGGCCGGGTCGGCGGCGACGAGTTCGTGGCGCTGGCACCGGACGAGGACGACCCGTACCGGCTCCATCAGCTTGCCCAGCGGCTGACCTCGGCGCTGGAGCAGCCGCTGGTCATCCGCGGGCACCTGCACACGGCGAGCCTGAGCATCGGGATCACGGTCAGCGGCACCGGTCACGACCATCCTGACGAGGTGCTGCGCGAGGCCGACCTCGCCCTGTTGCGCGCCAAGCGCCGGGGCCGGGCCCGGATCGAGATGTATGACCCGACGCAGGACAAGGCCGGCACCCTGCACGAGCTGGAGCTGGAGCACTCGCTGCGCAGCGCGCTGGCCGACAACCGCGGGCTGGTGCCCTACTTCCAGCCGATCGTCGACCTGCTGGACAACGCCGCGGTCGGATACGAGGCCCTGGTCCGGTGGGAGCACGCCGAGCAAGGCCTGCTCGATCCGGACGACTTCCTGCCGATGGCCGAGCAGACCGGCCTGATCGTCCCGCTCGGCTGGTGGATGCTGGCTACCTGCTGCCTGGCCGCCGGGGACCGCCGGCTGACCGGCGGCGGCGCCCGGTGGGTCGCGGTGAATGCTTCGGGCAGCCAGCTGGGCAGGGGGCAACTGGTGCCGGAGATCCGGCGCGGGCTGGCTGCCGGCGGCCTGGCTCCTGACCAGCTGCACCTGGAGATCACTGAAAGCGCCCTGGTGGAGGCCTCACCGGCCGCCATCAAGGAGGTGCGCGAGGTGGCCGACCTCGGCGTCCGGATCGCGCTGGACGACTTCGGGACCGGGTACTCCTCGCTGTCGCTGCTGCGCGACCTGCCGGTGTCGACGGTCAAGATCGACCGCAGCTTCGTCGCTCCGATCGCCTCGGACCGCAGCGCACGGGCGATCGTGCGCAGCGTGATCGCGCTGTGCCAGGAGCTGGAGATCACCACCGTCGCCGAGGGCATCGAGACCCAGGAGCAGCTGACCTCGGTCCGGACGCTGGGATGCGACCACGGCCAGGGCTACCTGCTGGGCCGCCCGCTGCCACTGGACTGATCGCCGACCACGGCCCCGCCCTGCCATTGCCGTCCTTGACAGGTGACCAAATGGTCACCTATCTTTCAGGGGTGGACGAGGTATTCAGGGCGCTCGCCGATCCGACCCGGCGCAGCCTCTTGGACGAGCTGTTCCGCGAGGACGGCCAGACCCTCAACGCGCTGGTGGCGCGCTTCGAACTGACCCGCTTCGGCGTGATGAAACACCTGAAGCTGCTGGAAGAAGCGGGCCTGGTTCTCACCAGGCGCCACGGCCGGGAGAAGTTGCACTTCCTGAATCCCGTCCCGATCCGGCTCGTCCACGACCGGTGGGTGAGCAAGTACGCCGAGCCGTGGACCGCGGCCCTCAGCGAGCTCAAGCGACGATTGGAGACTCCGATGGAAAAGGTGTTCGAGATCTACATCCGCACCACGCCGGAACGGCTGTGGGAGGCGATCACCGACGGCGAGATCAGGAGCAAGTACAACTTCGGCGTCACGATCGACTGTGACTGGAAGGTCGGCTCCCGGTTCCAGCAGAGCAGCCCGAAGGCCGACGGCCCGCTCGGCGAGGGCGAGATCCTCGAGGTCGACCCGCCGCGCCGGCTGGTGCAGACCATGCGCGCGCTCTGGAGCGATGACGTGCGGAGCGAGGGCACCTCCCGGGTCACCTGGGAGATCGAACCGGTAGGGGACTCCTGCCGGCTGGTGGTGACGCACGACCAGCTGCGCGAGGGCGCCAACGAGCAGATCTACGGCGGCTGGCCGATGATCCTGTCCGGGCTCAAGACCTGGCTGGAGACCGGCGAGGTGCTGACGACGCCCGGGTCCCTGATGTACGCCTGAGCGGGTACGCCTGCTGAGCGCCCCGCACCGCCGGGTCGTCCCGCTCGCTCAGGAGGCGGCTTGCTGGTCGGCCACCCAGGCGCCCAGCAGGCCGCGGTAGTGGGCGATGAAGTGGTCGTGCTCGTGGGCCGGGAAGGTGGAGCGGACCGTCTCCACCAGCAGTTGGTCGAAGTCCGGCCCGGCCACCCACTCGAGCACGACCTGGTCCAGGTTCGCCAGCCTGCTGGCACAGAACTCCTGGTAGCGCTCGACGTCGAAGTAGTCGTCGGCCAGCTGCCGGTAGAGGGCCAGCTTGTCGGGATAGGACAGCTCCTGGCGGTCGGCGATGTCGAAGTAGCGCCGGGTGTCGAGGTCGTAGCGGGGCCGGCGCCCGGTCACCGTGCAGAACACCGACCACTTCACCAGTGCCTTCATGGCCCACGGGAAGTAGTAGTGCAGGCTGGTCAGGGCGACGTCCGGGCAGGCGTTGGCGTAGTCGATCGGATAGACGTCGTCGCCCTTGATCAGCGTTTCGCAGGAGTTGAACTCCCAGCGGAAGAAGGCATTGACCAGCCGGCCGATGGTGAGCACCTCATCGCCGACCTCGGGGGTCAGGAAGTTGTGGCTGACCGAGTAGCGGGCGTGCATGGGCTGGCCCGGGTCGAAGTTCATCACCATGGTCTCGGCGCCGATGGACAGGCTGCGGGCGAAGATGTCGTAGCCGTCGACCGCCTTCTGCAGGTGCATCAACCGCTGGCCGGACTGGTCGTAGGCCTCGTGCAGCTGCTGCCGGTCGCGGATCTGGCTGACCCCGACCCAGGCGCCGCCGTCGTAGGGCTTCATGAACATCGGGTAGCCGATGTTCTCGGCGATCACGTCGAGATCGAAGGCCTTGTTGTAGCGAGCGGCGGTGTAGGCGTACTTGGCGTTCTCCGGCGGGTTCTTGTACGGCACCAGGACGGTCTCGGGCACCTTCAGCCCGAGCCGCATCATCGCGCAGTACGCGGCGTGTTTCTCCATGCTCTGGAAGGTGAACGGGCTGTTGAGCAGGTAGACGTCGTCCATCAGCGCGGCCTTCTTCAACCACTCGCGAGGGACGTAGTACCAGTAGGCCAACCGGTCGATCACCAGGTCGTAGCGCGGCCGGTACCGCAGGTCGAAGGGGTCGATGGTGACCCGCTCGACGTCGAAGTGGTGCTGTTGCTCGGCATTCGCGCCGGAGGAGACCGGCCCCATCCGCCGCACGATGGACTCGAACGCGGTCGGCCAGTCCTCTTCGGTACCGAGCAGCAGGCCCAGCAGGTGCGTCGTCTCCGTCATGGAAGAGATCATGCTCCTTCAGCAGAATCGGGGTAGGTGATGTGCCAGTTGGGCGCGCCAGGACGGCCAGTCGTGCGGCACGTCGAAGCCCCACACGTCGAGTTCGTGCCGGATACCCTTCGCCGCGAGCCGGGCGGCGAAGGCCCGCGCGCTGGGCAGTGACTGGGTGGGGTGCACCTCCCAGGCGCCCTGGCCGACCACCAGCAGCAGGTTGACCTGGTTGCGCAGCCAGTTCAGGTGATCACCCTCGAGGTTGGCGACGTAGGCCATCGGGTTGTTGAAGTAGGTCTGCTCGCCCACTTCGCCCCAGGAGTTCCAGGTGGTCGGGTCGTAGTTGCCCGACAGGCACAGCGCCAGCGGGAACAGATCGGCTCGCTTGAGCGCGAAGTTGGCCGCGTGGAAGGCGCCCATGCTGCAGCCGGCGGTGAGGAATTCCGAGGCACCGCCGCTGTCCTGCGACATCCACGGAACCACCTCCTGGTGTATCCAGGACTCGAAACCGCCATGCCGCCAGGCCCGTTCCTCGGTCGGCACGCTCGTGTCCGACCAGCTGTAGGCATCACCGCTGTCGACGCAGTAGAACTTGACCCGGCCGGCCTCGACCAGGTCGGCGACGGCGGCCAGCATCCCGTTGTTCTCGAAGTCATGGGCGCTGCCGCGTTCGGAGGCGAAGACCAGCACCGGGCGCCCGTAATGCCCGTGCGCCACCACCGTGCCGCTGAAGTAGCGGCCGGACAGGTACACCTGCTGCCGCCTCATCAGCCCGCCACCGTCTGGATGAGCTCGGCCAGGTGCGGATCGAAGGCATCGCGCCAGGCCGTGTAGTTGTGCACGTCACGGACCTCGGCGAACTCCACCGGATAGCCCAGCCGGCGCAGCGCCGAGGCCATCGCCTGGTTGTTGGCCATGTTCTCCTCGATGATTCCGCAGGTCATGCTCACCGGCAGCGGATGTGGATCGGCGACTGCCTGGGCCACCTCGCGAACGAACCTGGTGACCGGGCCGAACCGGGCGAACCGCCGTTCGTGGGCGTCCAGTTCCGGATCGAAGAAGCTACCGGACTGCAGGAACAGGCCGCCGAAGGAATCCGGGAACAGCCGGTGGATGTGCAGCATCGCCAGCGCTCCGAGGCTCGCCCCGGCACCGATCCGCACGGTGCTCGGCGCCTGTTCGGCCAGCGCCGGCAGCACCTCGCCGGCCACCGCCCGGGCATAGGACGGGTTGACCGCGTACCACCGGTTGCGGTCCCCCGGCGCCAGCAGCGCCACCCGTAGCGGCGGTAACCGGCCGGCCTGGATCAGCGCGCCGGTGAAGGCGGTCAACCCGGCCAGCGAGTCGTACTCCGGGCCGTCGTGAGCGACCAGCAGCGGCGCCGGCTCGTCGGCGGCCAGCGCCTCGGCCGACCACAACCGGCCACGGACCGTGCTGCCCAACTGGCGGCTGCCGATCGCCAGGTCGGTGACCGTCGCCGGCGCCACCGGCAGGTCCAGCCAGGCCGGGCGCCGGTAGCCGGGAAACTCGATCACCGACTTGTCGCCGAACGCCCCGCCGACCCGGAACGGATTCCCCGGATCCGGAATGGTCTCCCGGCCCTCGTTCGGATGGCGCAGCTCCAGCAGGTACTCCATCCGGTCCACCGCCGGGCGCTGCACCCGCAGCGTCCACCAGCCGCGCCGGTAGCTGAAATCGAGCCGGTCCCCGGGGATCCGGATGTCCTGGGCGAGCCGGACACCTCGCAACCGGGCATGCCGGTCCTGAAGCCGCAGCGTGACGCCGAGGGCGTCCACGACCGGGCCAGCCGGGGTCGCGATGGTAGTCATCACCTCAAGACCCTAGCGCCGCCACCGGCGAGCGGCCCGGCCAGGACGGCGCCCCGGCCAGACCTCGGCCCCGACCTCGATCCGCGGCCTCCGCGAGGCTCGCCTCGACCTCGACCGGCGATCTCTGCAAAGCTGTAGTGCAGTCGCTTCGACTAGCAAGGAGGTGCCTCGGCATGGGTGACGACGTCGACAGCATTGAGTTCACTCGGCAGGACCGGCAGTGCTACCGCGAGAAGGTCCGGCGCTGTCTGGATGTCTTCGCCCGGATGCTCACGGAGTCCAAGTTCGACTTCGAGCGACCGATGACCGGCCTGGAGATCGAGTTCAACCTCATCGGAGCCAACCACGACCCGGCGATGCGCAACGCGGCGGTGCTGCAGGCGATCGCCAATCCGGACTTCCAGACCGAACTCGGCCAGTTCAACATCGAGATCAACGTCCCTCCGCGAGGCCTGGCGGGGCTGTCGCTGCGCGAGCTGGAAACGGCCTTGCGGGCCAGCCTCAACGACGCCGAGGAGCGCTCGCGCACCCAGGGCGCGCACATCGTGATGATCGGCATCCTGCCCACGCTCACGGCGGCCGACCTGACCTCTGACGCGCTGAGCGCCAATGCCCGCTACGCGTTGCTCAACCAGCAGATCTTCGCCGCCCGCGGTGAGGACCTGCACATCGCCATCGACGGCCTGGAACGACTGTCGACCTATGCCGACACCATCGCGCCCGAAGCGGCCTGCACCAGCGTCCAGTTCCACCTGCAGGTCAGCCCGCAGGCCTATGCCAACAACTGGAACGCCGCGCAGAGCATCGCCGGGGTCCAGCTGGCGCTGGGTGCCAACTCGCCCTTCCTGTTCGGCAAGGAACTCTGGCGCGAGACCCGGATCGCGCTGTTCGAGCAGGCCACCGACACCCGGCCGGCCGAGCTGAAGTCCCAGGGCGTCCGGCCTCGGGTCTGGTTCGGCGAACGCTGGATCAATTCGATCTTCGACCAGTTCGAGGAGAACGTCACCTACTTCCCGGCGCTGCTGCCGATCTGTGAGGACGAGGAGCCCGCCGAAGTGCTCGACCGCGGTGACACGCCGCGGCTGCAGGAGCTGCGGATGCACAACGGCACGGTCTACCGGTGGAACCGGCCGGTCTATGACGTCTTCCGCGGCAAGCCACACCTGCGGGTGGAGAACCGGGTGCTGCCGGCCGGGCCGACCGTGGTCGACATCCTGGCCAACGGCGCCTTCTACTACGGCGTGCTGCGGGTGCTCGCCGAGGAGGACCGCCCGATCTGGACCAGGCTCTCCTTCGCCGCCGCCGAGGACAACTTCTACGCCGGTGCCCGGCACGGCATCAATGCCCACATCTACTGGCCGGGCCTGGGTGAGGTGCCGGCCACCGAGCTGGTGCTGCGCAGGCTGCTGCCGATGGCGTACGAGGGCTTGGACCGCTGGGGCATGGACCCGGGAGTGCGGGACCGGCTGCTGGGCATCATCGAGCAGCGCTGCACCAGCCACGTCAACGGAGCGGAGTGGCAGGCCGAGACCTTCCACCGGATCGATGACGAGAAGCGGCCCCTGGACCGCCGGGATTCGCTGCGCGAGATGCTCGGGCGCTACGTCGAGCACATGCACAGCAACGAGCCGGTGCACACCTGGTCGGACTGAGCGGTCGGGCAGCGGCCACCGCGACACGAGCCATCCGACCAGGCCCCCCTGTTTTGCAAACAGCGGCCGTCTGAGTACGTTCGCAGGGAGGCTGAACCGGCAGCCTGGTTCGGGCGCGCTGATCACGGCCACCCGGCGGGGCCGGTTCCGGCTCGCTGGGGCCCGCCTCTCATCTCCCACCCGAACGAGATCCCGCTGTGCCGACCGGCGCCATGATGCGCCTGCGCAGCCAGATCGCGGCGTCTAGGAGAGGTCGGCCCCTGTGCTTCGACTCGATGTGAACCTATTCGACTACACCATCCTGGCGATCTACTTCATCCTCGTGGTGGGCATCGGCGTGATGGCCAGGCGGGCAGTCGCCACCAGCGAGGACTTCCTGCTCTCGGGCCGATCGTTGCCCGCCTGGGTCACCGGCCTGGCCTTCATCTCGGCGAACCTGGGCGCGATCGAGATCCTCGGCATGGCAGCCAACGGCGCCCAGTACGGCATGTCGACGCTGCACTTCTACTGGATCGGCGCCGTGCCGGCGATGGTGTTCCTGGGCGTGGTGATGATGCCGTTCTACTACGGCTCCCGGGTCCGCACCGTTCCTGAATTCCTGCTGCGCCGGTTCAATCCCGCCACCCACCTGTTCAACGCGCTCAGCTTCGCCGCGGCCGCGGTGCTCACCGCCGGGGTCAACCTCTACGCCCTGGCGCTGGTCATCAACGCCCTGATCGGCTGGCCGACCTGGTTCTCGATCGTGATCTCGGCGCTCTTCGTGCTCGCCTACATCACCCTCGGCGGGCTGTCGGGCGCCATCTA
Organism: Jatrophihabitans sp.; assembly: GCF_036389215.1. Taxonomy (GTDB): domain Bacteria; phylum Actinomycetota; class Actinomycetes; order Mycobacteriales; family Jatrophihabitantaceae; genus Jatrophihabitans_A. The sequence continues at coordinate 12,481 of NZ_DASVQG010000264.1, read as the reverse complement.
CAACGAGGTGCTGCAGTTCTTCGTCATCGTGGCCGGGCTCGTCCCGCTGGTGATCATCGGCCTGGACAACGTCGGTGGCTACAGCGGGCTCAAGGAGAAGGTCACCCATACGGCGCTGGGCCCGAACTCGTTCTCGACCTGGGCGGGCACCAACGTCGGGCACTGGAGCAACCCGCTGGGCGACTGGATCGGCATCGTGATGGGCCTCGGGTTCGTGCTCTCGTTCGGGTACTGGACGACCAACTTCGCCGAGGTGCAGCGCGCGCTGTCGGCCAAGGACCTGTCCGCCGCCCAGCGCACGCCACTGATCGGCGCGTTCCCGAAGATCTTCATCCCGGCGCTCACCATCCTGCCCGGCCTGATCGCGCTGGTGCTGATCCCCAACCTGGGCAAGACCGAGGACCTGACCTACAACGACGCGATCCCGTTGCTGATGAACCGGTTCCTGCCCAACGGCACGCTCGGAGTCGCGCTGGCCGGCCTGCTCGCCGCGTTCATGGCTGGCATGGCCGCCAATGTCAGCTCGTTCAACACCGTGTTCACCTATGACATCTGGCAGACCTACATCGTCAAGGGCCGCCGCGACAGCTACTACCTGCGAGTCGGCCGGGTGGTCACCGTGGCCGGCATCCTGGTCGGCATCGGAACGGCCTTCATCGCCAGCGGCTACAGCAACATCATGAACTACATCCAGCTGCTGTTCTCCTACTTCAACGCACCGCTGTTCGCGACGTTCATCATCGCCATGTTCTGGAAGCGAACGACGCCGTGGGCGGGCTTCTGGGGGCTGCTCGCGGGCACCCTGGGCGCCGGCGTGATGCACTTCGCCGGTTACCACATCGCCTACTTCTACAAGGGTGGGGTGTTCGACCCGACCCACTCGACCATCAACGCGCAGATGCTGAACTTCTACGGCGCGATCACCGCGTTCATGGCCGACCTGATCGTCACGGTCGCGGTCACCCTGGTTACCCGGCCGAAACCGGTGCACGAGCTGGCCGGCCTGGTATGGGGCGTGCACGATCCGAACGCGCCTGATCCGGACTCGGTCCCCAAACCGGCCTGGTGGGCCTCCCCCAAGCTGCTGGCCGCTGTCGCGATCGGCATCGTCATCGTCCTGTCCATCATCTTCGCCTGAGAGGCAGCCATGTCCGAGAACCATTCAGGTGCCACCTCAGCCTCCCAGGCGGCTTCGGTCGAGCCGGACGCCCCGCAGTCCGCGGCGTCCAAGCTGTTCGACATCCGGCTGCTGATCGGCGGGCTGTTCACCCTGTACGGCTTGATGCTCACCGTCGCCGGATTCTTCACCTCCGACGCCGACCTGAAGAAGGCCAGTGACATAAACATCAATCTCTGGCTCGGTCTCGGGATGCTGGCGCTGGGATTGCTGTTCCTGCTGTGGCGCCAGGTGAACCCGTTGCGGATCGAGCCGCACGCAGTCGACCCGCGCGCCCAGGACCGGGCATGACCAGCCCGACCGCGGTGATCGTGGTCGGTGTCGACGGTTCCGACACCAGCCGGGACGCGGTGCGCTGGTCGCTGAGCCAGGCCGCGTTGACCGGCGCCGAGCTACGCGCGGTGTCGAGCTGGCGCTGGCCCAACTACCTCACCCGGGTCCCGCCCGGGGTGGACCTGGCCGCGGAGACGGCCGAGGTTCTCGACGAGGTCATCGACGGCGTGCTGGCCGAGAACCCGGAGGCGGCCAAGACCGTGGAAGTGACCAGGCACGTCGTGGAGGGCCCGGCCGGGCCTGCCCTGCTGACCCAGTCCCACGGTGCCACGCTGCTGGTGGTGGGCGCCCGGGGCCGGGCGGCGTTTCCGGGCATGCTGCTCGGTTCGGTTGCCGAGTACTGCGTCCGGGAGGGGACCTGCCCGGTGGTGGTCGTGCGGGTGGCGGCTCCACCCCTCACCGGCCCGGCACCGGACCCGGCCGGCGGAGCGGCTGCGACCTAGCGGTCAGCCGAACGGCCGCGGCCTAGCGGGTCGGCCGCTCGTCGCGCACCACAGCTGCCGCGCCGGCGCGCAGCGCTGCCTCGTTCACCCCGTAGTGATGGGCGCACCACAGCAGGGTGCCGCCGCTGCGCATGACGGTCACCACCACGGCGCGCGCCGCGCACCGGTCGCAGCGGTCGGCCGCGGTCAGCGCAAAGCTGCCTCGTTGTTCGACGTAAGTCTTCATGTCTGGCTCCTGACTGGCGTACAGGGGATTCGGATCGGCAGCGGCGGGCGGATTGGCTGGGGTCAACGTGGCATCGGCGCTCCGCTCAGGCCGGATCCGGCGCGAGCCGGACGACCATCTTGCCGGTGTTGGCGCCCTGCAACATGCCGATGAAGGCCGGCACCGCTCGATCCAGCCCGTCCACGACCGTTTCGCGGACGACCAGGTCGCCTGAGGTCAACCAGCCCGTGACCGCCTCGCGGAACTCCGAGCGCAGGTGCTGGTGGTCGCTGACCAGGAAGCCGCGCAGGGTCAACCGCTTGACGATCGTCAGGGCGAGATTGGCAGGGGCGACCGGCAGATCGGTGCTGTTGTAGAGGGAGATGGCCCCGCACAGCGCAACCCTGCCGTGCACCGTCAGCGAAGAGATGGCGGCCTCCAGATGCTCGCCCCCCACATTGTCGAAGTACACATCGATTCCCTCGGGCGCGGCCTGCCGCAGCAGTTCGCGGACCGGTCCGTCGTGGTAGTCGAAAGCCGCGTCGACGCCGAGTTCCTCGGTCAGGAAGCGCACCTTGGCAGGGGATCCGGCGCTGCCCACCACGCGGGCGGCGCCACGGAGCCGGGCGAACTGGCCGACCAGGCTGCCGACCGCACCGGCCGCGCCCGAGACGAACACCGACTCCCCGGGGCTGAACCCGGCCACCTCGAACAGGCCGGCGTAGGCCGTCAGACCAGGCATGCCCAGTACCCCCAGGTAACTGGAGGACGACAGCCCTGCCACCAGCTCGACCCGCTCGGCCTGCCGGGCCGGCACCAGCGCGTACTCCCGCCACCCGAGCCCGTGCAGCACCAGGCTGCCTACCGGCAACTCGGCGGCCTCGGAGGCGATGACCTCGCCGACCGCGCCGCCGTCGGCCGGCTGGTCGAGTTGCCACGGTGGCGCGTAGGACGGCACGTCATCCATCCGGCCGCGCATGTAGGGATCCACCGACATCACCAGGTTGCGTACCAGCACCTGGCCGGGGCCCGGCTCGGGAACCTCGGTGCTCACGATCCGGAAGTCGGTGTCGACCGGCTCGCCACGCGGGCGCGCGGCCAGCTGGATTTCGCAGGATCTCCAAGCCACTGTCATTGCCTCCTGGTTATGGCGCGAAAGCACCAGCATGCCGCACTGCGAGCGGCCGGTGGCGAGGTGTGCAGTGGTGAGGTAGTGGATGGAGGGGTGAGGGCGAGTCTAGGAAGCGGCGCGCTCCCGGTTCATCGCGGAATTGCCTGATAGGGCAACCGCGCGTCGGGCGATGCCCTGAAGCAGTGCTCGGCATATGGGGTCTGGGCAATAACCCGGTCGGCGGCCTGAGCACGCCGTGGCACTCTGAGCACCACTCGCGCCCCCGACCCGCAGGAGCCTGCCTTGTTCTCAGCTGCCAACATCCGACGCGCGCCGGGCCGGGTTGCCGCCGGTTCGCTGATCCTGCATTCCGGGCGGCTCAAGTACCAGGGCGATGCCATGTTCGCCCAGGGCGTGCACGCCGTGTTCTGCGGAACCTACCCGCGTCTCAAGGCTGTTCCGCCGACTGTCCTGCTGAAGGCGCTAGGGATCATGGAGATGACCGTCGGCAGCGTGTTGCTGCTGCCGCTGTTCGGCGCGAGGTTCGCGGGCAGCGTGCTGACCGGCTACTCCGCCACCCTGCTCGGCATGTACCTGCGCACCCCCGGCCTGCACGACAGCCGCGGGTTGCCGACCCTGGCAGGAACCGCGTTCGCCAAGGACGCCTGGCTGACCGCGATCGGCACCTCGCTGGTACTGGATGCCGCGACCTCGACGAAGGCATAGGAAGGCATAGGAAGGCAAGCCCTCTCGGTAACGACATTCCACCGCAGCTGATCGCGAGTGGCTACTTCACCGCCACCAGGTCCACCACGAACGCGATCGGCGCGTTCGGCGGGATGCTGCCATCCGGGGTACCGGCCCGCCCATAGCCCAGCGCGGCGGGCAGGATCATGATGCGGCGTCCGCCGACCTTCATCGGCTGGGTTCCCGAGGCGCCGGCAATGCCTTGCCGGAACCCGGCCGGCATGGCCTGCTGCAGCGGGAAGCTGACGGCGCCGCCGTGATCCCAGGAGGCGTCGAACTGCTTGCCATCGGCATAGCGGAGGCCGACGTACTGCACGGTGACGGTGGAGCTCGGCGTGGCGGCCGTCCCGGTACCGGCCACCACGTCCTTGACCAGGAGCGCCGCGGGTGCGGTCGCCGACCTCGCGGTCACCTTCGGCTTGGCGGTCAGGTCGGCGGCGCTGTCGAGAGCGATCCCGTTGAAACTCACCTGCGCCGGTGCGGTGGAAGAAGCCGACGAACTGACCGTCGAGGGCACCGCGGCCGGCGACTTGGTGCTGGAGCAGCCGGCCGCCATCACCGCTGACGCGCCCAGTGCCACCGCGGCTGCCGCCAGCCTGGTCACCACACCACTCCCGTCCTTCGCCGCTCGGCCATGATCCCCAGGGTAGTTGAGCGCTCGGCGCTCACCCGTCCAGCGTGCGGGCGGCAGCGTCGGACACCACGTCTTCCAGGCTGCTCCGGGCCGCGAAGGACGCCCGCTGGTGATCGGCGCCGGTTCCGCCGGCCCGCAACCGGGCAAGGCCCTCGGCCACCAGCTGCTCGTCACCGCACCGGCGCAGGGCCGGGCCCAGCTGCTCGGTGAGCTCGTGCACCAGCTGCCAGGCGGGGACCGGCTTGCCGGTGCGCGGGTCCACCAGCTCGGTGGACACGCCCGACCGGGCCGCTCGCCAGGACGCCACCCGCAACAGGCTGGTACGGATGGGCCGAACCGGTTCCCCGGCGCGCCAGCGACCGGCCATCGTCTCGACCAGCGCCCGGGCCAGTGCCGCCAGCAGCACCGCATCCCGGACGTCGGTGCAGACGTCGGCTACCCGGATCTCCACCGTCGGGTAGCGCGCCGACAGCCGGGCGTCGAAATAGATCATGCCCTCATCGAGGATCGTTCCCGATTCCAGCAGCTCGGCCACGGTGGCGTCATAGGAGGCCTCGTCGCCGAACACCTCGGTCGGCCCGGCGGTCGGCCAACGGCCCCACAGCACGCTGCGAAAACTCTGGTAGCCGGTGTCCTGGCCCTGCCAGAACGGCGAGTTCACCGACAGCGCGGTGAGCACCGGCAGCCAGCCACGCAGCTGGTCCAGCACCCCGACACCCTCGGCGCGGGAGTCGATGCCGACGTGCACGTGCTGGCCACAGGCCAACTGCTGGCGTGCCAGCAGCCCGAACTCGTCGGTCATCCGCTCATAACGTGGCGTTGCCGTCACGCGCGGGTTGTGCTTCCAGGGGTTGGTCGCGATGGCGACGACGGTGCTGCCCTCAGCCTCGGCCGCCCGCGCGGCGGCGGTGCGCAGCCGCACCAGCTCGGCCCGCAGCGCTGCCATCGAGGTGCCCGCGGCGGAGCCGATCTCGACCTGCTCCTGCTTCAGCTCGTGTTCCACCGGCGGGTCCCCGCCGGGCTCGGCGCGCCGGGCGTGGTCGACCACCTGGTCAGCGACCGCGGTGGACCGGTGCTGGTGGGTGTCGATGAGCAGCAGCTCTTCCTCGACGCCGACGGTACGGACCTTCACCCCTCCCAGTCTGGCATCACCCGACGGGTGCCGAGCCACCCGCCGGGGGCTAGCCAGTAGCCGCCAGCGCCGCGGAATCGACCTGCGGGCGGTATCCCCCGCGCAATGCCGCCACCGTCGAGGGTGGCGTGATCACCTCGACAGTGCCGGTCCGTGGCCGGGGCAGTGGATCGAGGTAGCCCTGAGGGCTCCAGGGATGGAGGCTGCCGGCCCGCACCAGGCATGGCCGGCCGTCCAGCGCGACGAAGCTCGCCTCCGGCAGTTCCGGCCACCGCATCGGGTGCAGCCGCCGGCGATGGGTGCCGCGCACGATCCGTTCCTGGTGCAACTGGCGGTCCATCTCCTTGGCCAGCGGCACGGTGCCGGCCCGGCCGGTGCCGGCTGCCTTCCGGTCGGCACCGGCCACCCAGGCCGACCGGAAGGCGTTGTAGTCCGCACGCCGGCACAGCGCACACGGCCGATGCCCGGCAGCCAGCGCCACCGCCTCGTCATAGAAGTACAGCACCGTGAAGTGGCCCGGCTGCCATTGCGACAGCCGCCAGTCCTTGTACTGCAATCTGCAGGTGATCCACAGGTCGCTGCGGTGGAACCGGACCACATCGGTGCCCTCGTGCAGGATGCCGCGGTTGCCGAGCCAGGCGCCGCGCTGCTCGATGGCCACGATGTCACCCCACGGAGTGACCCGGTTGCGCATCGGCGCACGGCTGCCGACCGGCCCCGCGGCCGCCTGCCCAGGATGCACCGCCATGCCGCTCCCCCGCGAGCTCCGCCGACTCCCCGACCCCACAAGCCACGATCCGGGCGTGGCGGTCAATGGTGCGCTACGGTCCTCAGCCGGTCAATCGATGGCCACGGCAGGGGCTGCCAGCCCAAGCCGCCGGAGGGCAGGGCAGGCCGGCTGAGCTTAGGCACAGCCGAAGCCGGGGCAGCGAGCCGGAATTCCCGTACCGTGTGCGCATGAGTGTGACCAGCACGATCGTGGAGCCGGTGCTGAACTTTTCCGGTGTGCCGGCCTACGCCCTGGTCGGCGGTCTGGCGTTCGGCGAAGCGGCCCTGTTCTTCGGCTTCCTGCTGCCTGGCGAGACCGCGGTCATCATCGGTGGGGTGCTGGCCTACCAGCATTCGGTGTCACTGACCGTCATGGCGATGGTGGTGGTGGCCGCGGCCATCCTCGGCGACAGCGTCGGCTACGAGGTGGGCAAGCGGTACGGCGGGCGACTGCTGGGCAGCCGGGTCTTCGCCAAGCACCAGGAGGCCATCGCCAACGGCCAGCGCAGCCTGCGCAACTACGGTGGCCGGGCGGTCTTCCTGGGACGGTTCACCGCGTTCCTGCGCGCGGTGATGCCGGGCATGGCGGGCGCGTCGCGGATGCCGTACCGCAAGTTCCTGATCTTCAACGCCTTGGGTGGCATCACCTGGGGGCTGGGCTTCACCATGCTGGGCTATCTGGCCGGTGCCAGTTACCACAAGCTCGAGAACTACGCCGGCAAGGTCAGTCAGGCGATCCTGATCGTGGTGGTGATCGGCGTGGTGATCGTCCTGGTGCGCCGCCATCGGGCCAAGGCTGCCCTGCTGGCAGCCGGTCAGTCGCCGCCGGCGCACGAGAGAACCTCGCCGGACTCCGCAGCGGGACGCGCCGCCGAGAGCTGACCCGCGGGCGAGGAGAGCTAACCTCCGGCGCCGGCTGGGCCTGGCTTGGCCGGTTGATCCGATCCACTCGACGCGGCGGGGGTGCCCGAGTCCGCCGCTCCGGCAGGCTCCGCACCATCGCTGCCCTCCGGCGCACCGGCGGAATCGCCCCGCCCGCTGGGCTCGTCGAAATCCACCTCGACCGTTTCGAACTCTTTGTGCTTCTCGGTCAGCGGATAGGAGGCGTACGCCCGGCGGTCGCCCTCGGTCAGCCGGACGTTATCGGTGAACGGGGTCAGCAGGCTGCGCGGCCACAGCTTCTTGGCCCGCACCACGCTGTACTCGGCGCACATCACGATGACCAGCGCGCCGAGGTAGATCCAGGCGATCGACCCCAGCACCAAACCGAACACACCGTAGGTGGCGCTGGCACCCTTGAGTTCGTGGGCGACGTAGTAGGTGCCGACCACCTGCAACAGCTGCCAGCAGACCGCCGCGGCAAGCGCTCCGCTGCGGACCTGACGCACCGAGACGTGCTCAGCGGTCATCAGCTGGAAGGCCACCACGAAGAGCACGGCATTCACCGCGACCGAGAGCACGGTGGTCAGGACCCTGGCCCCGACCCCGAGGTGGCTGCCGTACGCGCTGGCGCTGGTGCTGAGCCCTGACAGGATCGTGGTGGCGAGCACGCCCGCGCCCAGGAGCAGCAGCAGCAGCAGGCTGATGCCACGCGCCTTGATCACACTCGGGCGGGCGTGGCGCGGCACCGCCCATACCTTGTTCATCGCGTTCTGGCACGCCTGGGCGACGCCGAGGCCGCCGTACAGGCTGCCGAGGATCCCGACCACGAGTCCGAGCACCTTGCCGTGCAACGGGTCGATGTTGGTCCGTAACTGGTCGCCGATCACCGGAAACTGGCTGAGGGCGGAATTGAGCACCTGCAGTTGCAGATGCTCGTTGCCGTGCAGGGCGTAGCCGAGCACGGTGACCAGCAGCAGCAGCAGTGGGAAGAGCGAGAGGAACGCGTAGTAGGTGATCAGCGCCGCCAGCACGTTGCCCTGGTCGTCGATGAACTTGTACAGCACCGCCAGTGGCAGGCCGGCCCACCGGTGCCGCCGCTGGAACCGGTCCAGCGCCGCGGTGATCCGCGACACCGGCTGCGGAAGGTCGTCGGTCACCGGCCGTGCTCCGGTCCCGCAGCTCGCAGCCCGGCGACCTCGGCCGCGGCAGCGAGCACCTGGCACAGCATGGCCGGGGTCAGCCGTCCGGTGAAGGTGTTCTGCTGGCTGACGTGGTAGCAGCCGAACAGGTGCAACTCGGGTCCCGAGTCGGTGGCCGGCAACCGCACCACGGCGCCATGGCCGAACACCGGAAGCGGACGGGGCAGCCGCCAGGACGTCGCCGCCAGCACCGGCAGCAGCGCCTGCCAGCCGAAGCCGCCCAGCACCACCACCGAGCGCAGCGTCGGTCGCAGCAGCTGCAGCTCACGCGCCAGCCATGGCCGGCAGGTGTCTCGCTCGGCCGGCGTGGGCCGGTTCTCCGGCGGCGCGCACCGGACCGGAGCAGTGATCCGCACTCCGCGCAGCCGCATGCCGTCCCCCACCGACACCGAGGTCGCCTGCGAGGCCAGGCCGAGCTCGTGCAGCGCCGCATAGAGCACGTCACCGGAACGGTCGCCGGTGAAGATCCGGCCGGTTCGGTTGCCGCCATGCGCGGCGGGGGCCAGTCCGATGATCATCATCGCCGCATCGGCGGGGCCGAAGCCGGGCACCGGACGTCCCCAGTAATCCCAGTTCCGGAAGGCGGCTCGTTTGACCTCGGCCACCTGCTCACGCCACTGGACCAGTCGCGGGCAGGCTCGGCAACCCGAAACCGCCGCGTCGAGTTCAGTCAGGGACCTGACCTGCCCAGGGTCCTGGGTCGTCATCGATCGATCATATGTGTGCCTCGCCCGCAGCCGGACGCGGCATCATCCGCGCGCTCCGGCCGGTGACGGCGATAACCCGTTCCAAGTGGCACATTTGTAATCGGAGCGACACGCTGGTTGGTAACCCACCTCCAATCCAACATGCGTTCCGGGGGCGAGGATCGGCACAGCTTTCTGGCGGGCACGGTTCAGCAACGCACGATGACGGCAGGAGTGGCGAAGGTGAGAACTCTGGATCCGGCAGCCGCAGGCCCGCGATGCAGCGCCGACCGGCCGACCTTGACGGCGGACCACCGGGCGCGGAGACTCCGGATATCGCTCAGCTCGGACCAGGGCGTCCTGCCGAGCTTGGAGCGCCACTCCGGAGCTGGGCGAATCAGGGATCGGCGACCCTGCGTCGGCCGTCCGGGAGTCAGATCATGAAAGTAGTCGAATTTGCCGTCCGGCTCGGGCTGTCGGCCAGGGCGCTCCGGCGCCGGTCATCTCTCACCTCCGAGCCGACGGCGGAGGAAACGTTTTCCGATCCCTTCCGCTGGCAGACCGTCACCATCCTGGCCGCGCCGCAGGAGATCGCGCGGGACGGCCGGTTGCCCGAGCCATTGGCCGAACTTGCCGAATTCATCGACATCAGGATCGAGCCCGCTCCGGGTGACCGTGGCAGCCAACTGTCGGCGCGCACGAAGCTTGCGCACACACCGGATTCGACGCTCTGGAAAGGAAAGGATCTGTCCCGCCAGGTCCACAGCGCGCTGCGGCATGCCAAGCAGCTCATCGAGGTCGGTGAGGTGCTGAGCGTCGAACCCCAGCCAGCCGGCAAGCGGCGCCAGCCGGCCACCGGCCTGCTGATGGAGCTGACACCCGGGGATGCCGACCAGGAAGGCGTGCTGTGAAGGCGCTGTGCTGGAACGGCGCCGATCAGCTGTCCATCGAAACGGTTCCCGATCCGCAGCTGCTCAACGCCCACGATGCCATCGTCAAGGTGCGGCTGAGTTCGACCTGTGGTTCGGACCTGCATGTGCTGGGTGGTTACCTACCGACCATGCGCCCCGGCGACGTGCTCGGGCACGAGTTCATGGGCGAGGTGGTCGAGGTCGGTTCGGCAGTGACCCGCCGCCGGGTCGGTGACCGGGTGGTGGTCTGCTCATTCATCAGTTGCGGGCACTGCTGGTATTGCCGCAATCAGCTTTTCTCCCTGTGCGACAACGGCAATCCGAATCCGGCACTCCCGGAAAGCCTGTGGGGTCACGCGCCCGCCGGCTGCTACGGCTACTCCCATGCCCTCGGCGGCTTCGCGGGCAGTCACGCCGAGTTCATCCGGGTTCCCTATGCCGATCAGGGGATGTTCCCGATCCCGGACGAGGTCGACGACCTCACCGCGCTGTTCGCCTCCGATGCCGCTCCCAGCGGCTGGATGGGCGCCGAGCTGGGCGGAGTCCAACCCGGCGATGTGGTCGCGGTCTGGGGCGCCGGCGCGGTGGGGCAACTCGCCGCCCGGGCGGCGGAGTTGCTGGGGGCGGCCGAGGTGATCGTGATCGACGGCGTGCCGGAGCGGCTGGAGCAGGCCCGCCAGGTCAGCACGCACGTCATCGACTTCCGCACCAGCGACGTCTCGGCCGAGCTGAACGAGCGGACCGGCGGTCGCGGGCCCGACGTCTGCATCGAAGCGGTCGGGATGGTGGCCGCCAGCCCGTCACCTCCGCTGTACGGCTACGACCAGTTCAAGCAACAGCGCCGGCTGGGCACCGACCGGCCACTGGCCCTGCGCGAGGCGGTCTTCAACTGCCGCAAGGGCGGCAGCATCTTCGTACTCGGCGTGTTCGGCGGCGTAGTCGACAAGTTCCCGTTGGGCGCGATCATGAACAAGGGGCTGACCCTGCGTGGCGCTCAGCAGCACGGCCAACGCTACATCCCGATGCTGCTGGAGCGGATGGCGCGCGGTGAGTTGCAGACGCGACACCTGGCGACCCATGTGATGCCGCTGACCAAGGCGCCGCACGGCTACGACCTGTTCAAGAACCACAAGGACGGCTGCGTCCGGGCGGTGTTCGAGCCAGGTCGGTGAGCCGGTCTCAGCGGCGACGGCGCCGGCCGAGCATCCGCAGTGCCAAGCCCGCCAGCAGCAACAGCAGCGCTACGGCTACCGGCTGCCCGAGCTCGCGCCCGGTCTGGGGCAGCACTCCAGCGCCGGGACCGGGCGCTGAGCCCGGCGGCTGCGAGCCGGCCTGCCCGCCGGTGACGCTGGCGGTCAGAACGGCCCCGTTGCTCGCTACGGCGGTGCCCGGACCGCCGCCACCGGTGACGGTGGCCACGTTGCGGATCAGCGTTCCAGGGATTGCCGAAACCAGGGTCACCAGGGTGATGGCCGAGGCCTCCCCGGCCGGCATCGGGGCGGGATGAGCGCAGCGCACCACCGGCCCGGCAGGGGCGCAGGACCAGCCGCTGCCGGTGGCCGCGGAGTAGCGCAGGCCGGCCGGCAGCGGATCGGTGACGATCACCGGCGCGACGGTGGCATTGCTTGCCTGGTTGGTCACCGTCAGCCGGTAACTGGCGACCCCGTCGACGTAGGAGACCAGTGACTTGCTCAGCCGCAGCGCCACTGACGGAACCACCGGCGCGGTGTCCGCGCCGGTCGCCGGAGCGGAGCCAGGACCGGCGACGGTGGCGGCGTTGGTCACCGCCGGATAGGCGCCGGCCAGCACCTGCACCGACAGGGTCACGCTCGTGCTCGCGGCCACCGCCAGCACGCCGGCGTGATCACAGCTGAGCTCCCCGTCGCTGAACGTGCAGCTCCAACCGGCACCGCTGGCAACCCGGTAACCCAGGCCGGCCGGCAGGGTGTCGGCCAACCGCAGCGGCCCGGGGCTGTCGGTCGGGCCGAGGTTGGTGACGGTGATCAGATAGCTCGCAGGCCGCCCGACCACCAGCTCACCCTGATGTTCGTTGGTGATCGCCAGCCGGGCAGCCGGATCCACCAGCAACCGGTCCGAGGCGGTGGCGCTGCCGGCAAGCGCCGGATCGCCCGAGCGCACGGTGGCGGCGTTGATCACGCCCGGATAGGCCGGCGCGCCGACCATCGCGCTCAGCACCAGGTCGGCGCTGTCGGCGCCCACCGGAACCGGATCACCCAGCTGGCAGCTGACCAG
>NZ_DASVQG010000263.1:0-1882 GCF_036389215.1 Jatrophihabitans sp. | reverse complement strand
TCCTCGGGGGCGGACGTTCTCCGCTCCCATCTCAGCTGCGGAACCGGACAAGATCACGAGGCGACACACCTAACCCGGATCTTGCATGGCTCGGTCGCAGGAGCCTCGCAGCGGGTGCTTGACCGCTGTGGTCGGTGATTCTGGGTTCGGGGTGTGACAGATGGCCCCGTGTCGTCGGGGTGGTCGCCGGGTTCCACGGGCCGGGTGCTGCGGTGGGTCGTCGGGACGGTGTCGCCGTGCTCAGCCGGGAGCGGCCAGAGCATCGAGTCTGCGGAGGCCGTCGAGGGCCAGGTCGGTGAATGGTGCCGGCTGGGCGAGGTGCAGCCAGGTGCGCCGGCCGGTGGCGGCGAGGCGTCCGGCGATGGAGAGCAGTCGCAGGCGGAGGCGCTTGGGTTCCCAGCGCCGGGCGGCGTGACTGGTCAGGGCGAGGGTCTGCATCCATGCGGTGAGGTCCCCGGCGAGGGCGACGATGGCGCACCAGATCTCGTTCTGGCCAAAGTCGTGCAGTGGCAGGTTGGCCAGGCCGCTGTCCTTGGCGCAGCGGATGCGGTCCTCGGCACGGGCGCGGCGTCGGTGGCGCAGTTCCAGGTCGGCCAACTGGCCGCGGGTGGTGTTGGTGACAAACGCGGTGATCCGGTGCCCGTCGCAATCGGTGATCCGCAGCTGCGCGCCGGGGTGCGGGCGTTCCCGGCGGACGATCAGCCGCATCCCCGGCGGCCAGCCCGAGAGGTCGAACATCCCGGTGACCTCGGCGACCCAGGCGCCGGGCCGGATGCGCCGGTCGGCGTCGTAGGCCGGTGTCCACGCCGCCGCCGGGACGGCGGCGAGGGTCCTCTGGATCGTGGCTAGGTCACCGGGCAAGCAGAAGCCGACCGAGTAGGCCAGTCGGCGGCGGGTCAGCCAGTCGATCAGCCCGTGCGTGCCACCGGCCCCGTCGACCCGGATGAGCACGCTCTTGCCCGGTCGCCGACCGTGGTCGGGTAGCTGGGCCAGCGCGTCGCGGATGACCGAGATGTGGTCGGCGACGGTGTTGGAGCCGGCGTTCCCCCGCCGCAGCAGCACCGATAGGGGTTCCCCGGTGCCCTCGGGTCCGTGGTCGAGGAACGCGCAGAGCGGGTGGAAGCCGAAGCCGCGCTTGAACGTCGGCGCCGCGCGCTCCTTCTCCGAGTGCGCGGTGACCAGCGTGGCGTCCACGTCGATCACCAGCGGCGTGCTGGCGTCGGTCTCGTGGTCGGGGGCGTGCTCACCGGCCAGCGACCAGGCCCTCGAGCGAGCGGCGGCGCGGGCGGTGTTGATCGCGGCCAGCGCCGCGGCCGAGTCGGCGGCGAGGGTGTCGATCAGCCGGGACACCGTGGGATCGGAGGCCACCGGGCCGAACACCTGCGGATGCGCCCGCAACTGGGCAATGTCGGCCAGACAGTCCCCGCCCATCGCCAGCGAGATCGCCAGATCCAGCACGATCTTGCCCGGATCGTGGCGGGTCAGCGGCCGCCGCCACGGCGCCAAGACCGCGCTCAACGCTCGGTCCAGCCCCACCGTGGCCGCGGTGCGGGTCAGCAGCACCCCACCGGCCCCGGAGACCACCTTGCGGCCCTGCCCGTCGACTGCCAGACGCGGATATCGCCCGCTACGCTGCTTCACCAGAAAGGTGCTCCGGTTCCTGCGAGGTTGTGACCCTAGACAAGCCACATCCTTGCAGTTCAGGAGCACCTTTCGCTTTCCCAGAAAGGTCGCCTGACCGGCTCAGCGTGAAAGCCCCGGGCTAGTAGCGCAGCGCCGAGGAGCGTCGGGTCCAGGGATGGGCTGAGGGAGTGCACCAGGCCCGCGTAGTCCAAGGACAGCCCGTTCATCGCTGGCACCGTAGTGCTCACGTCGGAAGTGA
>NZ_DASVQG010000262.1:0-24994 GCF_036389215.1 Jatrophihabitans sp. | reverse complement strand
AGAACTTCAGCATCTACTTCTTCCACTACGGCCGCGACGACGAGGTGCTGCAAGCCCGTCTCTACCTCAACCGCAGGTTCGAGGTCGAGTTGCGGCCCACGCTGGCCCTGGTGCTGGACGACTGGAACCGCAGCAAGCTGTTTCCCAAGGCCTACACCGTGCTTCCCGACGACGGCCTGGTGGGGATCTGCGCCGAGCAGGCCTTCGACTTCGAGGGCGGGATCAGCCGGCAGCAGCTGAAGTTCACGGTGGGCATGTGGTTGCAGAACCTTCAGCAGTTCGCCGACTGGACCGAGGAGCACGTCTGAGCACCGGCAGTTGCGAGCCGGAGAGCTTCCGCTACAGCAGCGAGGACCAGGCCCGCTGGCTGGCCGAGAGCGACAAGCGCGCTCAAGCTCCGAGCGAGCCGTCGCTGCGCCGGGGCACCTTTCAGCGTGATCGCGCCCGGGTGCTGCACTCCTATTCCTTCCGGCGGCTCGCCGACAAGACCCAGGTCGTCTCGCCCGGTCAGGACGACTTCCCGCGCACCCGGCTGACTCACTCGCTCGAGGTCGCCCAGATCAGCCGCGAGATGGGCGCCGCGCTCGGCTGCGACCCGGACCTCACCGATGCGGCGGGCCTGGCGCACGATCTCGGGCACCCGCCGTTCGGCCATAACGGCGAGGAGGCCCTGAACCAGGTCGCGACGGACGGCGGTTGCGGAGGTTTCGAGGGCAACGCCCAGACCTTGCGGATCCTGACCCGGCTGGAGGCGAAGGCGGTCACCTCCGACGGCAACTCGGCCGGGCTGAACCTGGCCCGGGCGACCCTGGACGCGGTGTGCAAGTACCCGTGGCCAGCAGGCGCGGCCGGCGGCAGCGGCTCCAGTGGTTCCAGGAAGTTCGGCGTCTATGACGATGACCGGGCGGCCTACGACTGGCTGCGCGCGGGCCGTCCGGACGGTGAGCGGTGCCTGGAGGCGCAGGTGATGGACTGGGCCGACGACGTCGCGTACTCGGTGCACGATGTCGAGGACGGCGTGCACTCCGGTCACATCCGGCTCGCGACGCTGGCTTCGGACACCGAGCGCCAGGCCCTGTGCGAGCAGGCCGGCCGGTTCTACTCACCGCTCACCGTGGCCGAGCTGCAGCCGGTGCTCGATGACTTGCTGCGGCTGCCGGCGCTGGCCGACCTGGCCGGCTACGACGGCTCCTACGCCGCCCAGGCGATGGCCAAGCGGGCCACCAGCGAGCTGACCGGCCGGTTCGTGACCGCCGCCGTCCGGGCGACCCGCAACCGGTATCCGGACGGCCCGCTCGGCCGCTACCGGGCGGAGCTGGTGGTGCCCGGGCAGGTGCGGGCCGAGTGCGCGTTGCTCAAGGCGATCGCGTTTCGCTACGTGATGCGCCGCGACGGCGTGGAGCAGCCACTGTCGCAGCAGCGGCGGGTGCTGACCGAGCTGGTCGAGGTGCTGCTGGACCGCGGCGAGCCGGCGCTGTCGGAGACGCTGCGCGACAGCTGGCGGCAGGCCGAGGGGGATACCGGACGGCTCCGGGTGGTGATCGACCAGGTCGCCCAGCTGACCGACTCGTCCGCGCGGGCCTGGCACCGGCGGCTGGTGTCCGGCGGCTGATTCGCAGCACTCGAATATCACGCGGGGCCGCAGACCTGTGCCTCACACTTACCCACTCGTGCCGCCACTGACATTCACTCGCACACCTACACTCTGGGCATGGCAGGCCGGATTCGCGACGAGGACATCGCCGCCGTCCGGGAACGCTCCGACATCGCCGAGGTGATCGGCCAGCACGTCCAGCTGCGCAATGCCGGTGGCGGCAACCTCAAGGGCATCTGCCCGTTCCACGACGAGAAGTCCCCGTCGCTGTCGGTGTCCCCGGCCCGCGGGCTGTTCCACTGCTTCGGCTGCTCTGCCGGCGGTGACGTGATCCGGTTCGTCGAGCGCATCGAGCACCTGTCCTTCAGCGAGGCGGTGGAGAGCCTGGCCGCCCGGGCCGGCATCCAGCTGCGCTACGCCGACGGCGGCCCGAGCTCGCACCGGCCGTCCGGGCAGCGGGCCCGGCTGGTGGAGGCGCACACGATCGCTGCGGCCTTCTACCAGGAGCAGCTGGAAACACCCGAGGCGCAGCCGGCGCGGGACTTCCTGACCGGGCGGGGTTTCGACGCCGCGGCCAGCAACCGGTTCGGCTGCGGTTACGCGCCGGCCGGCTGGGATTCCCTCACCAAGCACCTGCTCGGCCGCGGCTTCACCCCCGCCGAGCTGAACCTGGCGGGGCTGTCCCGGGAGTCCGGGCGCGGCTCGCTGATCGACCGGTTCCACCGCCGGCTGCTCTGGCCGATCAAGGACGTCGGCGGTGAGGTGGTCGGCTTCGGTGCCCGCCGCATCCACGACGACGACAAGATCGAGGCCAAGTACCTCAACACCCCCGAGACCCCGATCTACAAGAAGAGCCAGCTGCTCTACGGCATGGACGTGGCCAAGCGCGAGATCGCCACCCAGCGCCAGGCGGTGATCGTCGAGGGCTACACCGACGTGATGGCCTGCCACCTGGCCGGGGTCACCACCGCGGTGGCGACCTGCGGCACCGCCTTCGGCGGCGAGCATGTCAACGTGATCCGGCGGCTGTGGTCGAGCAACAGCGCCGAGGAGGCCCAGGCGACCACCAAGGTGATCTTCACCTTCGACGGCGACGCGGCCGGCATGAAGGCGGCCGAGCGGGCCTTCAAGGACGAGCAGAAGTTCCTCGCGCAGACGTTCGTCGCGATCGACCCGGCCGGCAAGGACCCGTGCGACCTGCGGCAGGCCGGCGGCGATCCGGCGGTGCGGGCGCTGATCGAGTCCAACGTGCCGATGCTGCGGTTCATGCTCGCGACCATCATCAAGCGCTTCGACGTCGACACCGTCGAGGGCCGGGTGGCCGCGCTGAACCTGACGGTGCCGCTGGTGGCCCAGATCAAGGACCCGTCGCACCGCTTCGAGTACGCCCGCGAGCTGGCCCGGCTCAGCGGGGTGGCCAATCCGGACGAGATCCTCAGCCGGGTGCGGGGGATGGCCCGGGCGGGGGAGAACCAGCAGCGGACGCAGCCGGCCCCCGCGCAGGCCGGAGCGGTGCCCGGGGTGCCGCCGAAGGTCGGGCAGGCCGAGCGCGAGGTGATCAAGGCCGCGTTGCAACTGCCCGAGGTGGTGGCCGAGCAGTTCGACCAGCTGGGACCGCAGGCGTTCCTGACGGCCGTGCACCAGCAGTTGCAGACCGCCATCGCCGCCGCCGGTGGCGCCGCCGCCGGCCGGACCGGGCCGGCCTGGGTCGAGCGGGTGTCCGAGCACCTGCCGCCGGGGTCGGAGGCGCGGGCCGCCGTCAACGCGCTCGCCGTCGAGCCGCTGCGCTCGGGCACCGACGCCCAGTCCCGCTACGCCGAGGCGATGGTGGTCAACCTCGCCGAGCAGGTGGTGGCCCGGCAGGTGGCACAGTTGAAGTCGAAGGTGCAGCGACTGGACGCGGTCGGCGACGCGGAGGAGCAGGGCAGGTTGTTCGGGCAGCTCATGCAGCTGGAGCAGCGCCGGCGGGCGTTGCGGTCCAGGGCGATCGGCGGCGAGTCCTGATGGCGCTGTTCGGTAGGCGGGTGCGCCCGCCGGCCGACTTGCGCGGGCTGTTCAACGAGCACGAGCGGGTGCTGGCGATGGCCGAGGACGGCAGCGCCGCGGTCGTCGCCACCCAGTACGGACTGTGGCTCCCGGGTGCTGGGCAGCGTGCGGATGGCTCAGCGGCGGTCGGCTCGACGCAGGTGCCTGGCAGTTCGGTGACCGGGGAGGTGACCGGTAACCCGGCGTCGGGCTGGCAACGGTATCCGGCGCCCGGCTGGCACCGGATCGGCTGGGACCAGGTGGTCAGGGCGACCTGGGGCGAGGACGGCCTGCAGGTCATCGAGGGAGTCCTCGACGACGCCGGGTTGGTCACCGACCTGCCCACGCTGACGTTGCGGCTGGCCGAGCCGCGCAACCTGCCGGCGGTGGTAAAGACCCGGGTCGAGGCGAGCATCGCCCGCTGGGAGCAGGTCCGGGTGCCGGGTGGCACCGGGCGGATCGTGGCCCGGCGCCGGCCCGGCACGGATGGCCTGCTCTGGACCGCCCGGCTGGACTCCGGCACGCCGGACTCGCCGGCGGCGCGGGAAGCGCTGGCCGGATACCTGGACCGGGCCACCAAACTGACGCCGGAGCAGTTGTTTCCCGCCTGAGACCCGCGCTGCGGATAGTTCGGGCACAATCCTCGGATGGCACTCGATTATGCGGACGAGTTCGAAACCGCCGCCAGCGTGTTTCCGTGGATCTTCGGGGTCATGGCCGTGGTGATCCTCTGTGTCTGGGTGACCGTGGCGGTGATGATCGGCCGCAACCGCCGGGTACTGCGACAGGCCGGCATCGATCCCACTACGGCCGGAGCCCAACTCGCGGTCCGGATGATCAGGGGTCAGCCGGCGGCGCCTTCGACGTCGAGCAGGCTTGCCGAGTTGACCGACCTGCGGGACCGGGGACTCATCACGCCGCAGGAGTACGAAGCACGCCGCACCCAGATCATCGCCGGCATCTGACACCTCGGACTGTCAAAGGACGGCCTGCGGTCCGGTCCGGAATGGCCGGCGGTCCAGAACCGCTCCTCAGTACCGGTGGCCGTTGGCGCTGGCCGAGCCGGACCGCTGACCGGTCAGCACCCGGCCGCCGAGCCGGCTCTTGGCCCGCTCGGCCGCTCCGGCGGCCTGCGCCTGCAGAACGCCGGCGGTGGCCTGGACGGTCTGGCTGCCGGCCACCCGGCGGGCTACCGCGACGATGTCCTCATAGCGCTCGCGACCGGCTCGTGAGCCCAGTACGTAGCCGACAGCGATGCCGAGCAGGAACTTCATGCCTCATCTGCCTTCCGCCTGCGGGTGGTGTCCGGCTTCCCAGTCTGCCCTGGGTCGGGGCGCGCGGCGAGCCCGGACGCCCATGGGCTACTCTTCTAACCGCTGCCTGCTCGCCCGTCGGCTCACACCGCCGGTCGGCCAGACGGCTCGCACGGTCCCCCGTAGCTCAATTGGCAGAGCATTCGACTGTTAATCGAAGGGTTACTGGTTCGAGTCCAGTCGGGGGAGCAGGGATTCCGGGGCCTTCAGCGTTCGCGCGGGGGCCCTGAGTCGTTTCTGGTGCCTCGCTGGTCACCGATTGGTCGGTCGCACGCGCTTGCTGGCGGCGCTTTCGGCGCCCTCGGTACGAGCGCGGCGGCACGCTCGGCAGCGTCCCGGCCGACGCCCTGCAGCATGTGGCTGTAGGTGTCAGAGGTCAGGGTGATGGTCGAGTGCCCGAGCCGCTTGGACACCACGGCAATCGGGACGCCGGCGGCGAGCATGAGGGACGCCTGCCCGTGTCGCAGATCGTGCAGGCGAATCGAGCGGAGCCCGGCAGCGTTGACCAGCTGGGCAAATCGCTTCGTCACCCGCTCCGGCGCGATCGGTGTCCCGTCCTCGCGGGCGAACACCAGGCCGTGGTCTGAGTAGGCAGCGCCCCACGTCGCACGCTCGATGTCCTGCTGCAGCCGGTGAGCCATCAGCACGCCGACCACACCGCCGTCCAGCTCCACCGTGCGATCTTCGCCACTGGCGGTCTTGGGCCGGCCGAAGGCGGCGCCCAGGTGCTGGCGACCGCAGTACGCGCACGGCGGCTGTGCGCCGCTGAGCGCGACGAGTTGCTGGCGCACAACCAGAACGCCGCGCGCGAGGTCTACATCGGCCCAGCGCAGGCCCACGGCCTCACCGCGCCGTAGCCCGGTCGCGGCGATCAGCTCGAACAGCGACCCGAACCGATCGGCCGCGATGGAGTCCAGGAACGCGCCGAGTTCGGCCGGCTCCCACGGCTGGACCCGCGGCCGGGGAGCGGAGGGCAGCTCGACGTCGACCGCCGGATTGAAGGTGATGAGCCGTCGGCGCTTGGCCGTCCCGAGCGCGCTACGCACGGTGGCGTGAAGCCGGCGGATGCTGGCCGGTCCCATGTTCCGGCCGTTGCCCGCCTTGGCGGCTTCCCGTAGCAACTGCTCGACGTGCGTTGGTCGGAGATCGCGCAGCCGCTCGCGGCCGAGCAGCGGAACGATCAGGCCGTCGATGTGGTCGCGGTACCCGCGCAGCGTGGTCGGGCGCAGACCGTTGCGTTCCTTCTCGGTGAGCCATTCCGCGAGAAAGTGCGCGAGCGTCTGGCGCTCATCGTGTGCCAGCGTGCCCTTGCCGATCGAATCGACCAGCTCAGCGAGCGCCTGCTCGGCCTCGACCTTCGTGGCGAACCCTGAGCGTTTCACCTGGCGGCGCTTGCCGGTCTTGGGGTCGCGGCCAGCGTCGGCCACGTAGGACCATGAGCCGTGGCGCAGCTTGCAGGCCAGACGCTCGCCCTTCGCGCTGTAGGCCGGCGGGCAGTTGCATCGCTTCGTCACGCTGCCCTTCATCGCTGCCTGTTCTTCTCGTCGTCGATGTGCTCCATGCCTTCGGCCAGGATGGGCAGTTCGATGCCCGACCCGCGCATTTCCGCGCGGACCTTCTGCAGGTCCCGCTCGATCACCTGCAGCCGGTAGAGGTCTTCGGCATCGGCTTCGATGGTGCGTGACTGGGCAACGGCTTGGTCCGTGGCGTCAGCGGCCAGCCGTCGCGCAGCGATCGCGCGGTGTCGTGACCGCCACCAGTCATTCCAAGCACGCTCGTGCGCGCGCCACAGATCAAGTTCGGTGGTGATCGACTTGGGCATCTCGTACCAGCCGTGTAAACCGGTTTGCGGATCTTTCAAGCCGAATCCGTAGGCGTCGAGTTCGGACTCCGATCCGATGGGAATCTCATGCTGTTCGGATGAGAACCATTTTGCGACGGTCCAGGGATGAGCCTGGCGATTTGGTGCCCAGGCTGTCGGGACATCAGACCGAGCCGGTGCAACAAGGGCGAGAGGTGCCACCTGTAGGGCCTGCGCTAGTACCACCAGTTCGTCCACCGTGACGGCGCGCCGCCTCCGGCCGTCGTTGTCTCGTCGGCCGGTCTCGATGCTGGTTACGGCGGCGAAGGTGAGATCGCTGCCTAGGTGGATGCACCTGTCCGCGAGCTGCTGGCGGGTGAGTTGCATGCGCCGTCGATGCCATTCCACCTCGCGCCCGACTACCTCTGACAGGTCATCGAAAGATGGCACAGTGCACTTCACACGTGTCGTGTTGCATTCTCACGTCTTGCCTCCTAGTCTCACTTTCACTAAGTCGCAGTCTGCCACATGGAGAGTGCAATATGCAACATCAAGTTTCTAGCTCACCGGAACCGACACCGAGAGAGGCCCTCCTTGCGAAGTGCAGGGCGCGAACGGCCGTGAGCATTCCGGACGCTTCGGCAGCGTGGAACATCGGGGCCAACCTCGGCTATGAACTCGCGGCCAGGGGCGAATTTCCGTGCAGAGTCGTCCGGCTAGGGCGAAAGCTCCTCGTGCCGACAGCTGATCTGCTGATCTCGCTGGGACTCCATGACGAGGCCCGCGAGCTGGCTGATACGGCCGAGGCCGGGACCGATGCAAGCACCCAACCAGCCACCGCGTGATCTTTCATGACCGCCTCGCCCAGTTCCCACAGCTTGGATGGTTGCTGATGGTGGACGCACGGCTACCCGAGCACTGGCTGTACGAGCCACGAACGGACCTGCTTTCCGATCGTGCCTGGCGCACCTTCACCGGCTCGCTGATGTGGTCGAACAGCCAGGGCACAGACGGCCGGTTGCCGGCGACCTCGCTGCGGTTCCTGTACCCGCATGGTGTCGATGAGGCCACCGCGGCGGAGCTGATCACAGCGGGCAAGTGGGAACGGCTGAGCGATGGAGGGTATCGCGTTCTCCACTGGGCAAAGTCCCAATCGCTCGCTGCCGATGTAGAGCGCCAGCGAGAGCGCAACCGGGCGAACCAGCAGGCCAAGCGCGATCGAGAGCGGCAAGCGCGCGGTGCCTCCAGCGCGAGCGCCAGTAACGCTGACCTACCTGATGACGTACCCGATGACGACAGCGGGTACGCCGGAGGACAGGCAAGGCAAGGCAAGGACTCAGTTAGAGAAGGTGAGTTAAGCGTTAATAGTGCACTCGAAATTCCAACCGCAACCCGGTGTCAGGAGTGCCAGCGGCTCGCCGCTTTCAACAAGCCGCCGTGCCCGGAGCACCGCGCGACCCCGCCAGCGGTACATCCGTGAAAGACCGACTCGACGAAGGCCGCTCCTGTAGAAGTGGCTCTGTGAGGACGACCTGTGGAGCAGGCCGACCTATGGAACCCCGGTCAGACGGGCGCTATGCGGGCTGACAACCCCAGGTCGTGTCGCTCCTGTGGTGTCTCGCTCTTGGCGGGTTCCTGTGGTGTCTCGCTCTTGGTGGGTTCCTGTGGAAGTGCGAATGCAGCATCATCACATTTGCACCGGCCAAGACGCGCCCGGCGGGCCGCTGCAGGGCTCACGGCGACCGCCCATGGCCGGCCGGGCTGGTGCCTCCCTCCTGGTCGGGAACCGGAAGGGCACCCCGTCGCGGTCCGGCCCCCAACGTAGCGTTATGACCAGGAAGGCGGTGTAATGGCCAAGTTGCAACAACATAGGGCCGACGCGGTCCGGCCGGGTCAGATCGTGAACGAGCAACCGCGGCCCCGCGTCCTGGTGACCGGCTTTGGACACGAAGTCGCGGAGGCGATCGGTATCGTCGTGGCTGAGGTGGCTCCGACCGTGTCGGTCGAGTTGTACCTCCCCAACGTGGATCTGTCGGAGTACGACTGCGTCATCACCGGCGACAAATATTTTCGCGTCGATCGTGACACGCATCCGCGCGATGAGGAGTATCGCGGGCACTACACCGATCCGCCGACCTGGTGGAAGTGGCGGCAGGAGTTCCCGCCGCACGTCTCAATCTTCCGGATATTGGACGGCTCGCGGAAGCTCTATCCGATCGCAGACATGAGGCCGTGCGAGGGTGAGGGCGAGTCCTTTGGCCATGAGTTCGTCTACTTGAAGGACCACGTTCCGGGCAGATACGTGCGCTATGCCCAGGGCCTGCCGGACGAGATCAGCGAGCTGGTAAAGCGGTACCTCGCGCCGGCAGCACAGGACAGGGCAGACCACATCACGATCAGTGTCTGCAACCCAAAGCAAGCCGAGGATGAGCCGGCGGCGCCAAGCGAGCGGGACTCCTTCGAGCTTCGTCCGCTGCTGTACGGACCGAGCGACGAGATTCTGGCCGGCACCTACCAGCGCAGCGCCGAGGCGTCGGTGTGGCTGCTGCCGTCGGACCTGATCGGCGATCTAAGGGCCTGGCTCGTGGCGGCGTTTCGGGAGTGGCATCAGCTCTACCCGAAGCGGTTCCCCGCAGTCGCCGATTGGACCCGCGCAGCCGACTGGGCCACGCCAACTGAAGCCGACCTGATGCGCCAGATACGTGATGCCGACGAAGCTCTTGAGAAAGCTCGTGCCGAGCACGAAGAGACCGTTGCTGCCCTGGAGGAAGTTTTATCGGGTGCTCGCGCGGACAGCGATGCCTACGAACGTGGCTTGCTCACCGCCACTGGCACGCCGCTCGAAGTCGCAGTATTGGGTGCGCTGGCCGAGCTCGGTTTCGTTGTGCGGAACATGGACGACGTCTGGGCGGCGGACGCCCGGCGAGAGGATTTCCGCATCACGGACCCGGACGAGCCGGGCTGGCTGGCCATCGGCGAAGCCAAGGGCTTCATCAAGGGTGTGTCGGAATCGGGGCTGATGAACCTGATGAAGTACACGACGATGTACGCCAGCGAGGAAAAACAAGCGCCACAACGCCAGTGGTACCTTGCCAATTATTTCCTGCGGGAAGACCCAGCCACCCGACCACAGGCCCTCAACGGGCGCGACGACGTCATCGCTGCGTTCGCCGGAGCGGGTGGGCTGCTCATCGACACGCGCGATCTCTTTGCCCTCCTGTTGGACGCTCGTCAGCATCCGGAGCGTCGATCTGAAATCAGGGCGTTGGTGCGAGCACAGACCGGACGGTTGGCGAGGCCGGCGGATCCCGATGCAGCAGAGTCGTAGCACGATTTTGGTGTTCCCGCCCCATCGTTGGCGGATTGCAGGTCGTCGGTCCTGTGGAGTCTCGCTTTGGGCGGCTACCTGTGGTGTCTTGCTCTGGCGGGTGCCTGGGGAAGTGCGAATGCAGCATCGCGTGCGATCAATGGAGGGTCGGCCATCAGGTGTACGTGTGGACGGACGAGCCGGTCAGCACGGGGGCGAACCCCGCCGCGAGACGGTGTGACCATCGCGTGACCAGTGCTCGCGCAGCCCAGCAATTCCGGGCACCGCAGAGCCAGCACCGGATACCAAATCGGAGGGCTGCCCGACCGGATGCTATCGGGGTGGCACCGGGAGAGGGTGCTATCGGGGACCCTGCGCGAGAAGGGGCTGTCGAGGAGGCGGTGAGGACCGCCGCGCGGACCCGTCGAGGATCGCTCGCCGGGGGCAACCCGTGGAGGTTCGATTCCGGCGCCCACGAACGCGGTCTGCCGTATGAGGGCCGCGCCTAGTCCAGCAGCGCCGCGATCTCGGTCAGGGTCCAGACGTGATCGCAGGTTGACACTCAGGCAAACTCTTGGCCTACGGCTCCGCCTTCGTCGAGGGGGGCGCTGGCTTCTTCGCCGACAGCTGAGATAGCAACCGGAGTGCCAGGGGCGTAGAAGATGATCACTAGGCCGGTGGTGGTCCATGCGCGGACGTCGCCGCCCGCTCGGTTCTTTTGAGCGAATTTCAGAGCTTGACGCAGCTCTACCGCCGCTTTCCCGTCGGCCAGCTCGAACGTCTGTGAGCCGTAGTGCAGAAAGTATTGCGCCATTCGTCTGATTCTCCTCGGGTCGGTGGGGGGACGACGCTAACAGTGGCGGGGCCGCTTCCGGTGAGAGCGGACTGGTTGTCCGCTTAGGGCGGACAAATGGATACTGAAGGGGCACGTTCGCATGCGTTCGCACACCCGAGGATGAGGGAGGGCAGCCAGTGGCACGCAAGGCAGCCCACGCTAGGACCCCGGCAGCAGCGCAAGCCTTTAGGCCGGGGTGAGCGGGTGTCCTTCTACCCCATGCGGACCCCGCCGCCGGGCCGGGTGCAGGACAAGCCAGCGGGCGACTCCAAGGGCGAGTGACCAAGCTAACGCCCTGCACACGGCCCGCATCTTCTAGGCCCGCTCTACGCGGCCAAATGCCTGCCTTCATCGTTTGATTTGCGTTGTCGCTGCGTACCGATTGCATAACGGTAGTGCTGGATAAACTAAATATCTAAGCAGCCTCGGCTGAAATGAACAGCCGTCACGGGTAGTGTCTTACGGTATTGAACGGGTGCCACGCTGGACCGGATCGCCTCGGGAGGTGAGTGTGCATGACCGTCATGTGCGATGTTGACCGCAAGTACGCAGGGCTCTTACGTGATGAGCTTGACCGTCTGAGCCTCCTCGACAGCGTGAACGTGCTTGAAGGGTCCTTCGATCAGGAGCATGGCGTCTTTGAGGCCGTCGTTGAGGTGCCGGACGTTGACGACTGGACACTCCGCTATGCGGTGCTTCGCGCTGCGGGCTGCGTCGAGGACAGCTTCGGCATAGATGTCCACACTTACTTCCGCGCCGCTGCCCGCCGACTGACTGTTGCCGGCAGGTAAGGCCAGCGAGTAGGGCATACTAGCCGGGTGGTTAACAGCGCTACCCACCTTCAGTATGCCGAGTATCACGACTCGGATGCTCGTGCGCTGTTCGAAGCGAAGCAATACTCATGGACTGCGGTGGCGCTGTTCTACTGCGGCATGCACCTCGTGCATAGCGGCCTGCCCTACCTGAGTCACCTCACTACCGCGCAGCAGCATCCAGAGAGCCACACCGGCGTTAGCTACAAGTCTGAGGGCACCTCAAACGTGGTGCGGGTGTATGCGCCATCGATCCGGGTGCCCTATACGTCCCTGTTCGATGACAGCATCGATGTCCGGTACCACGGCGGTCGGCTGACCAGGGATCAGGCCAGACAGCACCGCAGCGTGGACCTGACCGCGATAGCGAAGTGGGCTGCGGACCAGATCACCGCTGGCGGCGACACGGTCCCGCCTTGGTTGGCTGGTCTGGCCGGGCACAACCTCGCCAGCGGTCAGTAGGGCCAGCCACCCAGCACAGACAGAAGCGGCAAGTAGGCGCTGACCTACCTGCCGCTTCTGAGTTATTGAGGTTCAGTCCGTCAGCCGGTGGCTTCCGGTTTCTGCCAGAACGGCGTCCGGCAGGCCAGGCAGAGTCGACGCGGCTCCCGGACCCCTGGCGGGGTGCTCCCGTCGCGCCAGAGGGCGAAGAACAGCAGGGTGAGTTCCTGCTGCGAGTTCACCCCAGCTTCCGGAACGCCGTGGCCAGCTGGTTGCGGACGGTGCTCTGGCTGATGAACAGCCGCCGAGCGATCCAAGCCACCCGGTGCCCGGTGAGCAGCAGCCGCACCACTTGGGCTTCCCGGTCAGACAGCACGCACCGGTTGTACTGGTGCACCTGACCGGGCTCCGCTCAGCCATCGGTGAGGGTGTGGCTGACGTGCCGAGCCGGACGCCACCCGTCCTCAACATCGGCCGTGTGCGTCAGGTACGCCGCCAGGTTCCGAATGACGGACGTGTGGACGGTGCACCGGAACAGCGGCCCGGCGTCGTCCTCGGCCGGGTCGAACTCGATAGCGAGCCGGGTCTGATCCGGGGCAGCCATCGGCTGCCCGAACCGGAACGGGCGCACCAAGTACGCCGAGAAGTACCCCGGCCGCCCGTCGTCGGCCAGCGCACCGAAGAACCCGTCATAGGACCGGCACTCGGTTCGGTGGTGGTTCGGGGAGGGGTAGCCGCCGTGAAACTGCGGGTGGCTGGCACGGTCCACGCACCACGGCGCGCCTTCGTCGTATTGGTACGGCTCGCCGTCCTCCCCGTCAGGGATCGGTCGCCAGGGCTGGTCAGGCGTAGGCACCCACTCCGGGGTATCCGCGGGGCCGGCAGTTATGGGGCGGTCGTTATCGTCGTTCATTGGGTCGTACTCCCTATCGAAGGTAGGTGGTGCGATCAAGGCCTCGGTCGGTGTTCGCGCACCGGCCGGGGCCGCCTATAGGTACTGCTCTAGCCCGTTCCATCGACAGGCCCTCAGTCGCTTCTCAACTGTCTCGGCGCGAATCCAGAGGAGCGGGGGAGGAGCGCGACTCCGGCAGCCGTACCGAGTGGCTGCGCTGGTCACCGATTGGTCACGTAAGAGCCGCTGGTAGCCGTTACGGAGCGCCGCAGCGCGGGACGTAGCCGCCGGAATCCCCCGGAAAACGGGGCTAGGAGTGGTCATCGGGCACCACTCGGGACGGCTCACCCGGGACTGTTAATCGAAGGGTTACTGGTTCGAGTCCAGTCGGGGGAGCAGGAAGTTCGGGGCCTCCAGCGTTGGCGCGGGGGCCCTGAGTCGTTTCTGGTGCCTCGCTGGTCACTGATTGGTCGCACGCTCCTGCTCCTGGCGCTTTCGGCGCCTCGGTACGAGCGCGGCGGCGCGCTCGGCAGCGTCCCGGCCGACGAGCCCGGCGGCACTGACCAGCTGGGCGAACCGCTTCGTCACCCGCTCCGGTGCGATAGCAGCACGTCCGGCTGGCG
Organism: Jatrophihabitans sp.; assembly: GCF_036389215.1. Lineage (GTDB taxonomy): Bacteria > Actinomycetota > Actinomycetes > Mycobacteriales > Jatrophihabitantaceae > Jatrophihabitans_A. Next base: position 11,351 of record NZ_DASVQG010000262.1, on the reverse strand, counting down.
GTCGGCGAACCAGCTCACCAGCCGCGGCAGCCGGGCCTTGACCGAGTGCACGTTCCAGGTCGCGACGCGCACGCCACCGATACTTCCAGCCGGTGCTTGCCAGCGGGGGGCTGGGCCGGGTCCGGACGGTCAGGCAGAATTCTCCGCATGGTGCAGCGGTTGACGGAGGTCTCGGCACCCGACGGACGCACGCTCGGGGTGGCGCAGTGGGGCGATCCGGACGGCTCTGCCGTCTTCGTCCTGCACGGCATTCCGGGTTCCCGGAATGTCCGCCCTCGGGACGAGGAAGCGATCCAACGCGCGGGGCTGCGGCTGGTGACCTACGACCGGCCGGGCTACGGCGCCTCGCACCGCCAGCCCGGCCGGCGGGTGGTCGATTGCGCCCAGGACGTGGCCGCCATCGCCGATGCGCTGGGCCTGGATCGGTTCGCGGTGTCCGGCTTCTGCGGCGGGGCACCGCACGCGCTGGCGGTGGCTGCCTGCCTCGATGGCCGGGTGACGGCCGCCGAGTGCCAGGGCGGCCTCGCTCCCTTCGGGGCCGAGGGTCTGGACTGGTGGGCCGGCATGAGCCCGGAGGGCGTCGCGGAATTCGGCTGGGCGCTCGATGGTGAGCGTGCCCTGCACGAGAACCTGATGCGGCTGGCGGAGGAAAAGCTGGCGGGCATGGCGCTGGACCAGGCGAACCTGCATGCCGCTCCGGACGGGCAGGCCGGCGCCGAGCTTGCGGGTCCCGATGCCGTGCGGGAGTTCGTGAACGCGAAGCGCGGCGGGTTCACCGCCGGAATCTGGGGCCGGGTCGACGACAACCTGGCGGTCCTCGCCGGGTGGGGCTTCTCCCTCGACGAGATCGCGGTACCGGTCACCATCCGCTACGGCGCCCGGGACACTGAGATCTCGCCGGGTCACGGCGCCTGGCTGGGTGCGCACATCCCCGACGCCAAGGTGGTCGTGGACCCCGACGGCGGCCACTTCATCGATCCCGCCACCTGGATCGAGGAACTGCGCGCCCTGGTCGCGGCTGGCTGACACCGCCGCGGCCGTGTTCCCTTGCGTCTGCCATCAGCTGCTATCGTCCGCGCGACCGCTTGCAGGTCGCAACACTGGGGAGCTCTTCGTGCCAGACACCACCTGTCACATGTCGATCTCGCTGGACGGCTTCGTCGCCGGACCGGAGCAGAGCCTGGACAACCCGCTGGGGAAGCGGGGCCGGGAGCTGCACGGTTGGCACATCGGGGATCCTCGCGCGACCGAGGCCGACAAGATCGCGGCCGACTGGCTCATGCGCCCCCGGGGCGCGTATGTGATGGGGCGGAACATGTTCGGCCCGATCCGCGGGGGCTGGGACGGGGAATGGACCGGCTGGTGGGGTCCCGAACCGCCGTATCACGCGCCGGTGTTCGTGCTGACCCATCATGCTCGCGATCCGATCCAGATGGACGGGGGAACGACTTTCTACTTCGTCACCGAGGGGTTCGACGCGGCCTACGCCGCGGCATGTGAGACCGCCGGGGAACGCGGTGTGGACATCGCAGGCGGGGCCTCGACCGTCCGGCAGGCGCTGCTAGCTGGGGTGATCGACGAGCTCACCCTCGATGTCGCGCCTGTCCTGCTCGGTTCGGGGGAGCGCATCTTCGACGGGATCGAGTCCTTCGACTTCGAGCCTGCCGAAGTCTTGCACTCGCCGCTGACCACCCACATCCGCTACCGCCGCATCAGCTGACTTCGCGGCCGCGCTCCCCAGCTCAGCAGCACGATCGAGTCCAACCGGCTCATCTTTTCCAGAGCCGGTAGGCGCCTTTGCAACATCAAGATCCCTGGATGTCGGGATAAGCCTTACTGCCCGGTCTAGGGCTGCGCCTGGCCATGCGGCTGCTGCAACGCCGACCGGAAGTCGAAGCCACACTTCCGGCACTCGAATGTCCCGTTCTTCACGTCCGTCCCGCACGCCGGGCACGGCCGGGACCGCTTCCGGTTAGTGACCAGCCACAACACCCCGAGGATGATGTCACCTAACGCCCAGAGCACGATGATGAAGAACACCGCGATTCCAGTGCCTACGTCGGTGGCGGCCTGGCAGGTGTCGGCGTCAAGACCGCCGCAGTCCTTCGACGAGTTGGCCGATGAGATGCCGCCGATGATCCAGATCAGCATGAGCAGGTTGAACGCCAGGATCACGTAGGTGAAGATCCGCCATCCCGGCAGGAATCCGAGCCTCTTGCCGCTACGAGCCATGATGCGGGCCTCTCTAATACATTGTGGTTCGGCAATGGTGCGATATGTAGGGGTGGGGCGCAAGTGCGAAATATGAAGGTGGAAAGCCGCTGAGCGCATACGTGATCGACCCGTTTGACCGAAGCTGCCCAGGTTGCGCGCCTCCGCCACTACCCGTCGGAGTATCGGCCAGCGGAAGGCAGCACTGTCACGCTGGAGGATGCGGTCGCCGCTGTTCGTGAGGTGCGCGAGGCATCGTGAGTCCGGCGGTCGTCGACGCGTCTGTCCTGGCCGTGTTCTACCTGACCGAGGATCGGCGTCGGGACGCGGTTGTCGTCCGGCTCACCGCTGGTGATGCGATGTACGCACCAGCTCACCTGGATACCGAGGTGGTATCTGCCCTTCGCGGTCTCGCGCGAGGCAACCCGGCCCTGCGACGGGTGGTACCTGCCGTGTTGCGACATCTGGCCGGCCTGCCGGTCCAGCGGATGCCGCTGGCTCCGCTGCTCGAACGGATGTGGGCGCTTCGCGAGAACGTCACAGCCTATGACGCCGCTTACGTCGCGCTCGCCGAACGGCTGACGGCGACGGTCACCACCTGCGACGCCAAGCTGGCTGCTGCCAGCGGTACCCGCTGCGCCTTCGATCTGATTTCGTGACGTTGGGGGGCCCGCCGGGAGCGTCGCCGTCACCGACCTCCACGAGATCGCCCAAGCAGCTTCCGGTGCCAGCGGGCAGTCCTGCTGGTCCGCCGGGCCAGCAGCTAACTGTGCTCAGTCCCAGGGCGGCGTTTCATCCAGCTTGGCGTAGTACTTGGCAAGGTGGCCCTTGACGCGGTCAATGTCCTTATCCGGTAGGTTGATTCCGCCGCGTGATCCCTGCATCACCGCTGCCGCGGCGTGCACGGCGCGGGGTACGGCGACCAGCTTGCCGTCCACCACGTCGGCGATCAGCAGCTTGTACGCGGTGAAGTTGGACTTCTTGTCCGCGTCGTACCAGACGTGTGCATCGCGGTAGCGAGGGTTGGGCTCGTCCTCGGCGCCGGCCCAGGATCGAACCCGCTTCTCCGCGGCGGCACCGTCCCAGGGGCGATCCTCGTCGGCGAGCGGCAGATCCTGAAAAGCTGTCACAGCCATCCGGTCTCCTCGAAGCTCGGAACAGCGTCTCGTCGGGTGGGACTCCAGCCGCATCACCACTTTAACTAACCTGATCAACAACTAACCTGATCAATGCGTACCGACCGGTCACGGCAGCCCGCTCCACGGAAGGTTGCCGAATTGTCCGATGGGCTGAAACCGGTTACGGCTGATACTTTCCAGCTGCGGTTCAGCAAGCAGCCGTCAATTTCCGGCCTCAGCAGCCCGCGGTGTACTCCCCGTACCACCGGTGATTCGTGCTGTCCAGACCGGATTATCGGTGAGGCCCCACCTGATGATGACCAGCCCCAACACCCTCGAACACCTCAACCACTTGTACGGCGCGTGCGAAGACCCGTGGCACATGCGCAGCGGCTGGCAGGCAGAGCGCCGCCGCGACCTATTACTGTCCACCCTCAATCATCCCCGTTACGGCAGCACCTTCCAGCCGGGCTGCGCGTCCGGCGAGCTGACCGCCGGCCTGGCCCGGCGCAGCGACCGGGTGCTGGCAGCCGATGACAACCGGCCGGCGCTGTCCGAAGCCCGCAGCCGCACCGCCCACCTGTCCAACGTCGACGTGCGATGGATGCGGCTGCCCGAGCAGTGGCCGACCGAGCAGAAGTTCGACCTCATCGTGCTGCACCAGGTCGGCTACCGGCTGGATCTGGCTGCCTGGGCGGAGCTCGCCACCGTCGCCCGGAACAGCCTGGCCCGTGATGCCACCGTGCTCGCCTGTCACCACCAGCACGAGTTCGCCGAGCGAATCCTCGATACCCAGACACTGCACGGAATTCTCGACAGCATCCTGGGCCTGGAGCGCCAGACCCAGGTCGTCGACTCCGATTTCACCATCGACGTCTGGACGAACCGGGCGGCGCAGCCCCGCTGACGAGCTGGGCGGCTCAGCGCCTTTCAGTCTGTGGCGGGTGGCTGGCCGTCCTCCAGTTGCCAGCCACCGCCGTGCGCCCGCTGGATCAGCTCGTTCAGCACCGGACCGATCACCTGCGGGAAGCCGCCGAGCTGGACGGCGATGCTGAAGCGTTCGGAGGTGACGCCGACCGACGGGTCGGCCGGGTCGAGCATCATGTGCTCGCTCTGGGTGAGTACTTGACAGATGATCCCGCGGGCGGTCAGGAAGGCATTGATCTGTTCGACCTCACCCTGGTCGACGGTCTGAAAGAACACCTGTCCACTGATCCAGCCGGTCATCTCCATGCAGACATCCTTACAGGGTGTGCCAACCCACACAAAAACCGCCTTGCTGCCGCCGGCTGCTTAGGGCAGCGTCGGTCCATGTGACAGGTGATCATCCATTCGACGCCGACACCGCCGTGGTCGGCTCGGGGCCGCGGTTCGGCGCCACCATCAGTGACCGGTGGTCGGTCGGGGATGCGCACGCCAACGGTGGCTACGTGCTGAGCGTGTGCCTGCGCGCCCTGGAACAGGTGCTGGACAAGCCTGACCCGCTGGCGGTGTCGGCGTTCTTCCAGCGCCGGGTGCTGCCCGGGCCGGCCGAGGTGCACGTCGACATCGCACGGTCCGGACGCCGGCTGGCGACGGGTGAGGCGCGGCTGCTGCAGGGCGACCAGGAAGCCGTCCGGGTGGTGGCCAGCTTCGCCGACCTGTCGCGGGCCGCCGGCCCGACGCTGGTCTCCGGCAGCGCACCGGTGCTGCCACCTCCACAGGACTGCCTGGATCTGTTCAGCGGCGAGGTGCTCGGGGACTCCGGCTTGGAAGCGCCGGGCATCGCCGGCCGGCTGGAGTACCGGACACCGCGGCTGCCCGGCTGGCGGCAGGGCTCGCCGAGCGGGCAGGCCAAGGCGGAATTCTGGCTGCGACCGGCCGGTGGCCGGCCGGCCGACACCTTGCTGCTGCCCGGTCTGGTGGACATGGCGGTGCCCGCAGTCTTCGAACTGGGCCATTACGCCACCACCACGATCGAGCTCACCGTGCACGTCCGGGCCCGGCCGGTTCCTGGTTGGCTGGCCTGCCGGGTCAGCACGAGGTACCTGATCGAGGGTTACCACGAGGAGGACTTCGAGATCTGGGACTCGACGGGGCGGCTGGTTGCCCAATCCCGGCAGCTGGCACTGCTCGGCTGAATCAGACCGGATCGAGCCACTTCGAGGCAGCCCGGGAAGGTCAGTCGACGCCCAGCTGCTCACGGGCTGCCTGCAGGGCAGCCGCCGTCCGCTCGGCCTCCTGCTCGGCGGCGTGCCGGGCGCGCTCGGCGGACCTGCTTGCCTGGCCGGCCCGCCAGGATTCCTCCTGGGCCTGTTCCAGCTCCGCGCGCAACCGCTCCACCCGGGCAGTGGCGTCCTCGAGCTGCTGCTCGGTCACCTCCGCCTCCTGCTGTGCCCGTTCGAGCATCCGGGTGGCCTCGGCATGCTCGGCCTCGGCGCGGCGCAGCTGCTCCTGGTGGCGTTCGGTTCGCCGTTCGTGGGCCTGCTCGGCAGAACTGCTGGGCCGGGCAGCGGCCCGTCCGGTGCTGTCCTTGCCGGTGGTTGCCTTGCCGGTGCTGGCCTTTCCGGTGGTTGCCCTGCCGGGCCGCGCACCGGCCTGGGTGCCGCCGGACTGGGGCTTGCCGGCCCTGCCGTCGGCTTCGGAGTCTTTCGGCACCTTGCCAGCCGGTTCGGCCGGGTCCGGAACCGACTGCAGGTGCCGCCTGCGCACCGGTGCTGCCACCGCGTCGGTGACGTCCACCTCGCCGAAACCGGTGTAGGACAGCACCGTGGTCAGCCGCCCGGAGAGCACCGCCGCCTCGGCCGCCTCGTCGGCGATGGCGGCGTCGAAAGTTCCCCGTACCTGCGCCAGGACCGGTTCGGTAACGGTGCGGCCGCTCTGCTCGGCGGTCTCGCGGACCAGGTCGGTCAGCCGTTGCAGCAGGTGCTGGCGTTGTTCGGACAGGGCCCGCAGTTCCGGGCCGCGCAGCTGGCGATGCGCATCGCGCATCTGGTCTCCGAGTTCGGTCAGCTCCCGCAGCTCAGCCGGCCCACTGCGGACCAGCTCGTTGACCAGCGCCGCCGCCAGGACCGGCTTGCGCAGCTTGCCGATGCTCGCCGCCAGCGCCTTGTCGCCGTCCGCCCGCGCCTGCTTCGCCAGCCGGCTGCGGTGCTCGGCGAACTCGTCGGTGGGCATGCCGTAGAGCTCTTCGGCGGCGGAATCGAGGTCCACAGCTCACTACTTCCGCGACTTGCTGTCTGGGATCGGCTGCACACCGACGTTTCTACCCTGCCCAGGCTTGCGGTGTCGTCCCTGTCGGCCTGCGTTCCTCGGTCGCGCTGTGCCGGCGGCCCACGCCAGCCGCCTGCGAAGAATTCGAAGGCGGGCCGGCGCTGCGCCTGCCAGACTTCCTGCGCCTGCCAGACTTCCTGCGCCGGCCAGACTTCGTGCGCCTGCCAGACTTCCTGCGCCTGCCAGACTTCGTGCGCCGGCCGGCGCGGTGGCGCTGGTTGTCGGAGGCGGATGCCACGATCGAGACGACAGCCGGACGCCCGGTGACGCCGAGGAATGGAGCTGGAGAACGTGAGCACACCGCTCGATGCCGACCTCGCCATCGAGGTACGCGGCCTCGTGAAGCGCTACCGCGGCGGCCGCGGCCAGGACGACATCGACGCGGTTCGCGGTATCGACCTGGTGGTCCGCCGGGGTGAGGTCTTCGGATTCCTCGGCCCGAACGGCGCCGGTAAGACGACGACCGTACGGATGCTGTGCACCCTGTTGCCGATCAGCGACGGCCATGCCAAGGTGGCCGGGGTGGACGTCCGGCGGGATCCGGCCGAGGTGCGCCGCCACATCGGGGTGGCCCTGCAGGAGGTCGGGCTGGACCCGACGCAGACCGGCCGGGAGCTGTTGGAACTTCAGTGTGCGTTGTACCGGGTGGCCGATCCGGCTGGCCGCTGTGCCGAACTGCTCGCGCTGGTCGGCCTGTCCGAGGCGGCCAACCGCACCATCAAGACCTATTCCGGCGGCATGAAACGCCGGCTGGACCTGGCGACCGCGCTGGTGCACAAGCCGCAGGTGCTGTTTCTCGACGAGCCGACCACCGGGCTGGACCCGGCAAGCCGGGCGACGGTCTGGGAGGAGGTCCGCCGGATCAACGCCGCCGGCACGACGATCTTCCTGACGACCCAATATCTGGAGGAGGCGGACCAGCTGTGCGACAGGTTGGCAATCATCGACGACGGGCGGTTGGTAGCGGCCGGTACCCCGGACTCGCTCAAGGCCGAACTCGGCAGTGATGTGATCACCGTAGGCCTGCGTCAGGACGAGCACCGCCCGGCCCGCGACGCGCTGGCGGTGCTTCCAGGCATGGACCACGTCACCGACGCGGGCGAGGGGCTGGCCGTCTACGTGCGGGACGGGGCGGCAGCGGTGGCCGACGTGGTGCGCTTGCTGGTGGATGCGGGTATCCGGCCGGGCACGGTGACGCTGGCCAGGCCGTCCCTCGACGATGTGTTCCTGGCCTCCACCGGCCGGCGGATCGAGGGCGGCGCTCCGGAGGCTGCGGCATGAACGAGACCTTGTTGTTGGCCCGCCGGGCGGTCCGGGAGGTCTGGCGGCTGCCGGCCGCGACGCTGCCGGCGGTCTTCATCCCGGTGTTCTTCATGGTCGTCAACATCGGGCAGGTCAACCGGATCTTCCCGCCCAGCACGCCGTTCCTGCAGGGCCAGCACTACGTGGCCTTCCAGGTGCCGGTGTCGCTGGTGTTCGCGGTCAGCTCGGCAACCTCGGGCCTGGCGATGGTCACCGATATCGACATCGGCTATCTCGACAAGCTGTTGGCGGCTCCCATCCGGCGCACCGCGATCGTCTGGGGACGGCTGGCGGCTGACCTGGTGCGGGGCATCGCGGTGTCGACCCTGGTGCTGATCGTCGGGTTCCTGTTCGGCGCCCGGGTGCGCTCGGGCGTTCCGGGCGTGGTGCTGCTGATCCTGCTTGCGGCGCTGTGGGGGGTGGCCTATGCCGGCATCGCGATGGCGATCGCGTTGAAGACCAAGAATGTCCAGACCACCAATGCCTCGTTCATCATCTTCTTCCCGCTGCTGTTCCTGACTCCGAACTTCGTCCCGCTGGAGCTGCTCACCGGCCCGCTTCGAGCGGTGGCCCGGTTGAACCCGGTCAGCTACGTGATCACCGGCCTGCGGGACCTGGTGCTGTACCCGGACATCCATTGGGGCTCGCTCGGGGCGTGCGTGCTCACCATCGTCCTGACCGGCTTGGTGCTCACCGCGCTGTCGCTGCGAGCGCTGAACCGGTTCGCCGAGTAACCGGGGGCGCCACCTCGGCGCGGGGCCGGCCGCCGGGCGTGTGACAATCTGTGCTCCTGCCTGGTCGTCCCGGCCGCGTGGTCCTCTGGCCGTGCCGCCATGACCCGGCAGGACGTCAGGGGCGGTAGCTCAGCTGGTCAGAGCAGGGGACTCATAATCCCTGGGTCGTGGGTTCGAGCCCCACCCGCCCCACTTTCGTCAAGCTTTATAAAGGCAATCTCGATCAGGAGACGGCGGCGTAATGACGCTCCGGCCGATTACAGCCGGGTAAGGGGTGCGTCGCGTCCGCATAGCGGTCCAACAGCCGCACAGCGGTCCAACAGCCGAGTATTCGACACCCCAAACATGGGGATCGCTGGCAATAGGCAGCCGAGCGTGGCAGTCGTCCTGGGCGGCACCCTGGGTTGGCAGCTGCTTGCTCGGGTTCGGTTAGGTGGTTGCGCGGTCTTCCAGGGGGCGTCGGGCGGCGGCTTTCCGTCTGGCCAGGCAGTGGAACGCGGTAACGGCGAGGGCGAGTAGTGCGATGGAGACTGCGCAGCTTTCTGGCGAGGGTTGGGCGCGCAGCCAGGCCCAGGTGTGTGTTGAGCCGTCGGAGTTCAGGCCGACGGTGCTGATGGCGAGGAAGTACAGGACTGGCACGGTGGCGGCGAGGCTGGGCCGGGTGAGAGCGAGTAAGAGCAGGGTCGCGGCGATGAAGGCGCAGCCGTCGCGGGCGACGCCGAGAGCGGTGCTGGTGTCCCGGGTGGTCAGCGCCGCGCAGGCCGCGAGGAGGATTGGTGCGGTGATGACGGCGCCGAGAGCGAGGTCAACCGAGATCAGCGGGCGGCGGGCTTGCGCTTCCAGCAGCAGGCTGTCTCCGCCGAACAGGTAGGCGGTGGTGGGTGCGAAGCCGACCGCGAAAAGCAGGCCGATGTTGACGGGCCGGGTCAGGCCGGCGAGTAGCTGAGGCAGCATGATCGTGTGGCCGTTGAGCAGCAGGGTCAACGCGCAGATGGCCAGTGATAGGCCGGCCGCTGCCGGGGCGTGGTGCGCTTTGAGGGTCAGTTTCACGAGCACGCCTGCACACTCGACCACAGCCGACCGGCGTCGGCGGCGGTCGGCTGTGGTTGGTCTGGTCGCAGCGGAGTGACCAGAGGATCGGGGTGTCCGGTGCCGTTGAGGGTGAGGTAGCCAAGTTCGGCCAGGGCGTCGTTTCGGTTCTGGTCGGTGTAGTCGTCCTGACAGCCCAGCACGGCCCGTGGTAGCAGTGAGGCCATCGAGGCGCGGACCTGGTCGGTGCTGTCGGTGGTCACGGTGACTCCCAGCAGCGTCGGGGTGGTCACCGGGCCGATCCTGGTGGTCTTCAGGGGAAGCCCGAGGGCGCGCCAGCTGGCCTGGACCTGGTCCCAGCCGGTCTGATTGGCGTCCCGGTAAATCTTGTCCTCCGGCCACAGGCAGACGTCCTGTGCGCAGTCGAGCTGGGCCAGGGGGCGGGTCGCAGTGGGCAGCGGGCCGAGCTGGCTCGCCGGGCTGATCAGCGCCCAGGCACCGAGCACGGCAACGCCGGTGACCGCGAGCGCGACGGCCGCGGTAGCCGGCGCGGACCGCGGGTCGCGCACAAGTCGCACGGCGATGACCGCCAGAGCGCACACCGCGATCGCTGCGAGGAAACCGAGGGAGGCGAGGACGGCGCGGGAGTCGAGAACGTCGGTGGTGCTGCAACAGTCGGAGAGGTAGCCGTTGAGGTGGCGCAGCCACAGCGGTGACCAGCCCTGGGGCAGGCTGATGACGAGAAACGGCGCGATCAGTGCCACCGGCAGTGCGACCAGCGGCCGGAAGATGAGTGCCACCGCCGCCCCGAACAGCGACCAGCACAGGACGCTGATCACCGAGATCAGCGGCAAGGACCAGCCCGGGAAGTCGGTCAGCACGGTGGCGTGACCGAGGACGCCGTACAGGGTCACCATCGCGGCCAGCCCGCAACCGATCACCAATGCCAATCGCCCGCTCAGCACCCGCCACCACGGCCGCCGCACCGGCAGCCGCCCCCACAGCGACCGCAACGCCCCCATCTCCCACGCCGCGGCCAACGCGACGTAGGGGCCGATGATGACCACCCCGTCGTTGGCTTCAGACGCGGCAGCAAGGGGGTAGTTCGCTGCCCACCCGGTCGCGTTGGCGCTGATGAAGAACAGCGCGAACGCCACGGCCGGCACCCACAACAGCACCGCGGCCGACCGCAGCCCGCTGCGGTCGCCCACCCGCCGAGCCACTCCTGCCGGCACCGGGCGGTGACCCGTAGCCAGCGTGTCAGTAACCACGCAACGCCCTCGCCAGCTCCGTCGCGGTGGGGCTGGAATGCACGCCGCTGAGAAAATCAGCGGGAGTTCCGTCGAACTCGATCCGGCCTTGGTTCATCATGACCAGCCGCTCGAACGGAGGCCCAACGTCGGCGGCGGTATGCGAGGTGGCCACGACCGTGACGCCATCGGCAACCAGTTGCCGCAGCACGGCTGTGACCGAGGACCGCGCGATCGGGTCCAGAACGGCGGTCGGCTCGTCCAACAACAGCAGCCGTGGCGATGTCACCAGAGCGCACGCGATTCCCAGCTTGGCCGCCTCACCACCGCTCAGCGCTGTCGCCGGCCGGCCCGCCAGCGGGTCCAGGCCCACCATGCTGATCGCCGCGCCGGCTGCGGGGACGCTGGCGCGGCGACTGAGGCCGCCGAGCCAACCGGCGTACTCGACCTGCTCA
>NZ_DASVQG010000261.1:0-15998 GCF_036389215.1 Jatrophihabitans sp. | reverse complement strand
GTTGGGGTCGGCGCCCTCACCCATCGGATGGCGGCCCATGTGCTCCACGCCACCGGCGATCGCCAGGTCATAGGCACCGAAGGCGATGGAGCCCGCGATGGTGGTGACCGCGGTCATCCCGCCGGCGCACATCCGGTCGATGGCGTAGCCGGGTACCGACTTGGGCAGTCCCGCCAGCATGCCCGCGACCCGGCCGATGGTCAGTCCCTGGTCACCGATCTGGGTGGTGGCCGCGATCGCCACCTCGTCGATCCGCTCCGGGGGTATCTCGGGATGCCGGCGCAGCAGCTCCCGGATGACGGCGACGATCAGGTCGTCGGCGCGGGTTTCGGCGTACATGCCCTTGCCGGCCTTGCCGAACGGGGTGCGGGCACCGTCGACGAACACCACGTCATGTACCGGCCGGGCCGGCCGGCGCTGGGTGGGATTGGCGGCGGGGCTGGCCGTGGTGGCGGGGCTGGCCGTGGCGGCGGGGCTGGCCGGGCTGGCCGTGGTGGCGGCGCTGGCCGGGCTGGCCGTGGTGGCGGGTGTGGTCACAGCGGACTCCTGGAGGCGGGCCGGTCGGCCGTGGTTACCGACGGGTAACTTGACACTTTACCGGCAGCGGGACCTGCGCGCTGCGGCAGATTGCTGTGATCTGCCCGACGGGGCTCGCTCTTGGGTTCTTGCGGGGTTCGTTGGGTTCGTTGGGTTCGTTGGTTCGTTGGCAGGTGCCGGTGGCTGATCGTTGGCCTGGTGGCAGCTGCCGAGGCGGCGTGTCGCCCTGCTAGACGGCCACCGATCGCGGTCATCAGCCGGGCGGGTCCTCGGCGGGCGGGTCCGACAACCCAGGGTCCGACAACGCCGGGTCCGACAACCCAGGGTCCGACAACGCCGGGTCCGCCAACGCCGGGTCCGCCAACGCGGGCGGCGGTGCGACCAAGGCTGACAGCAACCGGCTCGCGAGCAGATCGACCTGCCACGGGCGGGCCCCGAGTTCTGCCAGCCGGGCCCGGACGTTGTCCTCGGTCGCCGGTGAGACCGAGCGCCAGGCCAGCCGGCGAATCACGTCGCCGGCCAGCAGGTTCTGACTCAGCAGCTGGTGCTGGGCGGCGATCTCGTTGACCACCTGCTTGCACGCCACGAGCCGCCGGGCCGCCGCCGGGTCCTTCTCGCGCCAGCGGGCCGGGGACGGCATCGCATCCGGGTCGGCAGTCGTCTGTGCGAGTGATGGCAGCTGGTCATCCGGGGTCTCGCGGCCCTCGTTGAGCGCGCTGAACCAGTAGTTGGCCAGCCGACGCTGCCGTGGTCCGTTGAAGATGGTGACGTTGCCCAGGTCGGACACGCTCTTCGGGTTGGCTTTCACCGCGGCCAGGATGGCGGCGTCGGGCAGCGTCCGGCCGGGCGCGACGTCGCGCTCTGCGGCGAGGCGGTCCCGGGCCTGCCACAGTGCCCGGACCATTGCCAGCTGCCGGCGGCTGCGCAGGTTGTGGATGCCTGACGTACGGCGCCACGGATCGCTGCGGGGCACGGCCGGGCCGGCGTTGAGCACCGCCGCGAACTCCTGTTCGGCCCACTCGAGCTTGCCGGTCCGTTTCAGCTCGGTCACCAGCACCTCGCGCAGCTCGATCAGCAGCTCGACGTCCAGGGCGGCGTAGTTCAGCCAGTCCGACGGCAGCGGCCGGGTCGACCAGTCGGCCGCGGAGTGGCCCTTCTCCAGCGAGATGCCCAGGTACTGCTCGACCATGGTGCCTAGCGCGACCCGTTCCGAACCCAGCAGCCGGCCGGCGAGCTCGGTGTCGAAGAGCCGGCGCGGGCGCATGCCGAGCTCGGCGAGGCAGGTCAGGTCCTGCGAGGCGGCGTGCAGGATCCACTCCGCGTCGCCCAGCGCCCGGTCGATCGAACTGAGGTCAGGCAAGGGGATCGGGTCGATCAGCACGGTGCCGTAACCGGCTCGGCGCAGTTGCACCAGGTAGGCCCGCTGGCTGTATCGGTATCCCGAGGCGCGCTCGGCATCGATGGCCACCGGACCGTGCCCGGCAGCCAGCCCGGCCGCCGCCTCGGCGAGTTCGGCCTCGGTGGTCAGCGGCCGGGGGGTGCCGTCGCGGGGGGTCCGCAACAACTGCACCGCCGGTTCAGCGGATTCCGAGGCCGCCGCTTCGGGGGGTTGCGCCGCCGGTTCAGCGGACTCCGAGGCCGCCGCTTCGGGGGATTCCGATGCCGGTTCAGCGGTCACCGGCTCGGAGATGTCCGCCGCCGGTTCGGGGGATTCTGAGGCGGCCGACGGCGTGCCGCCGGCTCCGGTGTCGGAATCCATTCCGTCAGCGGTCACCGAGAACGGCCACACCTTCCGGCGGCAGGCCGGCGGCGACGCACAGCAGGTCCACGAAGGCCAGCAGGTGAGGTGACAGGTCGGTGGAGGTGGCGGTCCAGGAACCGCGCAGCTCCAGCTGGGTGGTGCTGCGCGGGCCGTGCACGTCACCGAACCGGGTCGAGGTGGTCTGGGTGACGGTGCCACCGACCGCGGTGTGCGCCGCTTCCCGCTGCTCCAGTGCTTCGGTCAGCCAACTCCAGCCGACGGCCGGCAGCAGCGGATCACCGGCCATGTCAGCCGCCAGGTCGGCCTGGGCGTAGGCCACCAGCCGGATCTCGCCGTCCCAGGCTTCGCTGCCGTCCGGGTCGTAGAGCACCACCAGCCGTCCGGTGGCCGAGTCATGGCCGCTGGTCGAGCTGTGCGCGCTGGGAAAGATGTCCACCGCGACGGCGAAGGTCCAGGGTGCCAGCCGCTGCGGGGGCCTGATCCGTTCGACCTGGGCCTGCGACCGTACGGTGGTGGCCAGCAGGCTGCTGACCGCGGTGCGAAATGGTTCTGGGGCACTGCTCGGTACCGCGTCGGCGTCCACGCTGCTCTCGGCAGCGGGCTGGCCGTCCGCGGAAAAGCCGGAGTCGGGCAACATGAGCGTGCGGGTCCCTTTCTGAGTACCAGTGTGCGCGCATTCGCCAGGTGCGCGAAGAGAACTTTGCACGGCGGCCAACCGCACCGCGTGAGGCGCGCCGCGCCCCGGCCCGCGTGCGACCATGGAGGGCGATGACGCCCACCGACATGAAGATCACCGACGTGCAGCCACCCGACGGCCGGGCCACCGCTTCCTTACTGGCACGCGCGGCGGCCGGTGAGCAGGTCGCCCACCCGCCGGTCTGGTTCATGCGCCAGGCCGGCCGCTCGCTACCCGAGTACCGCAAGCTCAGGCTCGGCACGTCGATGCTGCAGTCCTGCCGGACGCCGGACCTGGTCACCGAGATCACCCTGCAACCGGTCCGCCGGCACGGCGTGGACGCCGCGATCTTCTTCTCCGACATCGTGGTGCCGCTGGTGGCGGTCGGCCTCGAGATCGAGATCGTGCCCGGCACCGGGCCGGTGGTGGCGCATCCGGTGCGCACCGCCGCGGATGTGGCAGCGGTGCGCCGGCTGGAGGAAGCGGACATCCCCGATATCGCCATCTCGGTGCGGCAACTGGTCGCCGAACTCGGCGATGTGCCCCTGATCGGTTTCGCGGGCGCCCCGTTCACCCTGGCCAGCTACCTGATCGAGGGCGGCCCGTCCAAGGAGCACGCCCGGACGAAGGCGTTGATGTACTCCGACCCCGCCGTCTGGCACGCCTTGCTGGCTCGGCTGGCCGAGATCTCGGCGACCTTCCTGCGGGTCCAGATCGAGGCGGGGGCCACGGCGGTCCAGCTCTTCGACTCCTGGGTCGGGGGGCTCTCGGCCGCCGATTACGCCGAGTACGTCCTGCCGCACTCGCAGGCGGTGTTCGCCGAACTGGCCGGCCACCGGATCCCGAAGATCCACTTCGGGGTGGGCACCGGCGAGCTGCTGGACCTGATGCGCTCGGCGGGCGCCTCGGTGGTCGGCGTCGACTGGCGCCTCCCGCTCGACGTCGCGGCCCGGCGGATCGGCGGTGCTACCGCGGTGCAGGGCAATCTGGACCCGGCGGTGCTGCTGGCGGACTGGCCGGTGATCGAGCGCGCGGTCCACCGGATCGTCGAGGAGGGCCGGCGGGCCCCCGGCCACATCTTCAACCTCGGTCATGGCGTGCTGCCCGACACCGATCCCGACGTGCTGACTCGGGTCGTCGCACTCGTCCATTCGCTGTAGCGATGCCCACGGTTGCCGTCATCGGCGGCGGTATCGCGGGGCTGAGTGCCGCCGCCGAGATCTCGCGAGCCCGCCCGGACGCCGAGGTGGTGCTGCTGGAGGGCAGCGACCGGGTCGGTGGCAAGCTGCGCCGCGTCCAGGTGGCCGGCGCCTGGGTCGATGTCGGCGCCGAGGCGATGCTGGCCCGCCGTCCTGAGGGTGTCCGGGCCGTCACCGACGCCGGCCTCGGGCCGGCGCTGATCTCGCCGTTGAGCACGGCGGCGCTGCTGCGCAGCCGGGGTGCCAATCACAGCCTGCCCGCCCGGACGCTGATCGGGGTACCGGCCGACGTGGCGGCGGTGCGGGCCAGTGGGGTGCTGAGCGCGCAGGCGGTGGCGGCGATCGAGAGCGAGCCGGACGGCGGGCCGTACCCACCGCTCACCGAGGACATCTCGGTAGGGGACCTGGTGGCCCGGCGGTTCGGCGACGAGGTGGTGGACCGGCTGGTCGATCCGCTGCTCGGCGGCGTCTACGCCGGCCAGGCCCGGCAGCTCTCGCTGCAGGCGGCGATCCCGGCACTGGCGAGCAGGCTGCGGACCGGCGGCTCGCTGCTGCTGGCAGCCGCGGCGGCCGTCGGCACGCCGGCTCCCGGGCCGGTCTTCGCCAGCCTCACCGGTGGGCTGGCCCGGTTGCCCGAGCGGTTGGCAGCCGCCGGCGGCTTCGAGGTACGGGCGTCGACGCCGGTCCGGGAGCTGCGCCGGACCGCGACCGGGTTCGAGCTGGCACTCGGCGCGGTACCCAGCCGCCAGCGGCTGGCGGCGGACGCGGTGGTGGTGGCGGTGCCGGCTGGCAAGGCAGCGGTGCTGCTGGCCCAGGTGGCTCCGGTCGCTGCCGCCGAGCTGAGCTCGATCGAGACCGCCGGCATGGTGATCGTGACCCTGGCCTTCACCGGCCTGGCACCGGGTGCGCTGCCACCGGGCAGCGGCGTCCTGGTGCCCGCGGTCGAGGGCCTGGCAGTCAAGGCGATGACGTTCTCGTCCCAGAAGTGGCCCGGAGTGGGCTCCGAATCCGGGGTCGCGTCCGGCGTCGTGCTGTTACGCGCCTCGCTGGGACGGGCCGGCGAGCAGCAGGCGCTGCAACGCAGCGACGCCGAGCTGGTGGCGGTGGTGCGCCGGGAACTGGCCGGGATCACCGGCGTGACGGCCGAGCCGGTCGACAGCCATGTCCAGCGCTGGGGTGGCGCCCTGCCCCAGTACGCCGTGGGCCACCTGCAGCGGGTGGCTCGGATCAGGGCGGACGTGCGGCGGGTGCCCGGGCTCGCGGTCTGTGGGGCCAGCTATGACGGGGTGGGCATCCCGGCCTGCATCGGTTCAGCTCACAGTGCCGCCGACCGGGTGCTGTCCGGCCTGCGGCGATCAGGAGAATGACAGCCATGGTCGATGGCAAGCAGGCTCGCGAACTCAACGATGTGATCCGCTACACCGCCTGGTCGGTGTTCACGGTGAGCCAGCCGCTGGGCGAGGACCGGCATCACGGACTGGCCGCGGAGGTCGAGGAGCTGTTCGCCGAGTTGGCCGGCTCCGATGTCACGGTTCGCGGGACCTACGACGTCTCGGCGCTGCGGGCCGACGCGGAGCTGATGATCTGGTGGCATGCCGAGACCGCCGAGCAGTTGCAGACGGCCTACAGCAGGTTCCGGCGCACCCGGCTGGGCAGCCACCTCCAGCCGGTCTGGTCGGTGATGGCCCTGCACCGGCCGGCCGAGTTCAACAAGAGCCACATCCCGGCGTTCCTGGCCGAGGAGGAGCCGCGCCGGTTCGTCTGCGTCTACCCGTTCGTGCGCTCCTACGAGTGGTACCTGCTGGAGGACCAGGAGCGGCGGGCGCTGCTGGCAGAGCACGGCAAGATGGCCCGCGACTACCCCGACGTCCGGGCCAACACGGTGGCGTCCTTCGCGCTGAACGACTTCGAGTGGATCCTGGCGTTCGAGGCCGACGAGCTGCACCGGATCGTGGACCTGATGCGGCACCTGCGCGGCTCGGAGACCCGGCGGCACGTGCGCGAGGAGGTGCCGTTCTACACCGGGACCCGGCGCAGCATGGCCGAGCTGGTCGAGTTGCTGCCCTGACCTTCAGCGGCGCGGGCGCCAGCCATGGATCGTTGGCCGCCCAGCAGGGTGGCCACGGCGAGTCGTCCCTGCAACGGGGCCACCGATCGCGGCCAGCCGGGCCGGTACGGGAGCTCAGGCCTCGGCGAACCGCATGCTGATGGAGTTGATGCAGTAGCGCAGGTCCGTGGGGGTGTCGTAGCCC
This sequence comes from Jatrophihabitans sp., assembly GCF_036389215.1. Taxonomy (GTDB): domain Bacteria; phylum Actinomycetota; class Actinomycetes; order Mycobacteriales; family Jatrophihabitantaceae; genus Jatrophihabitans_A. Next base: position 9,572 of record NZ_DASVQG010000261.1, on the reverse strand, counting down.
TCGCCCTCGAAGACGTGCCCGAGGTGACTGTGGCAGTTGGCGCACAGCACCTCGACCCGGCGCATGCCGAGGGTGTTGTCGACTCGTTCGACGATGGCTGAACCGGCCAGCGGGGAGAAGAAGCTGGGCCAGCCGCAATGCGAGTCGAACTTCTGGTCCGACCGGAACAGCTCGGCGCCGCACGCCCGGCACGAGTACACGCCGGTCTTGTGGTTGTCGGTGTACTCGCCGGTGTAGGGCCGCTCGGTTCCGGCCTTGCGCAGCACCGCATACTCCGCCGGCGTCAATTCGGCGCGCCACTGCTCGTCGGTCTTGACGACCCGCGGGCTGGTCTGGTCGGTAGTCATACTTCAACAATACGCAGCGCCGCCACGCCGCGGCGTGGCTACAACCTGACTACCAACCGGTGAGCATCGCCAGCACGCTGAGCACGATCGGGGCCAGGATCAGCGCGACCAGCAAGATCGCCATCGGGCGCGAGACGGCGCCGCGGCGGCTCAGTCCGGCCGCGAAGTCACCCATCATCTTGATCTCCCCTTCGGGGGAGTAAGGGCTCACCGGCCGGTCCAGCTTGGGATCGACATAGACGATGTGCCGACCGGTGGTCGATGGCCGCCGCAGTTCTTCATCCACCTGCACAGCATGCCTTGTTTCCGGTTTCGATGTCAGGCATGGGCTCAGATACCAGCCCGGAATCAGTTGTCAGGCGTCGGAGGTAGGTCAGTCGGTGAAGGTCTCCCCTCGGAACCGGGCCACCAGCTCCTCGGCGGCCAGCTGGCCGGCCGAGCCCGCGGTGACCGGCAGCGGCACCCGGCCGTAGAGCCACAGCAGCAGGTCCGAGGCGGTGCCGGAGATCCTCGGCAGCCCGGGCTCGCCGGCGCCGGTGCTGAACTTGAGCGTGCCGGGCAGGGTGTCGTCGGTGATCGTCCAGTCGATGCCGGCGTCACTGGCGCTCAGCACCAGAGCACCGTCCAGGCTCGGCTCCGGGACCTCGGGGTGGTAACCGTCCACGGTGGACAGTGAGAACGTCAGGAACTCCTCGATCGCGTCGACCGACATCGCCATTCCCAGCTCGATGTCGCGGCCGGCCGCGTGCTCGGCGTCCCAGTGGTGCACCGCCGCCTCCTGCACCTGGTGCCGGAGCACGAAGCCGGCGTTCTGCTGGGTCGCCCAGGTCCAGCAGGCGGCGGCCGGATCGGCTGCGGCCAGCACGCGCACCAGGTGCTCGGCGCCGGCGGAGAACCGGGCGATCAACTCCTCGGGAGCCGGCCGGTCGGGCCCGCTGTCGTCCTCGACCGGCGCGGGCAGCAGCCCGGCGACCACGGTCGACCAGAACCAGTGCACCTCGGTGACGTGCCAGACCAGGTCGGCCACCGTCCAGCCGGGACAGTGCTCGACCGGCGCCTCCAGGTTGTTCTCGGCGGCGCGGGCCAGCCCGGCGCTGTGCTCGGCGATCTCGGCCAGCGGATCGAACTCGGCCGGCGGTTCGAACCCGCCGGCGGTGTGGGGTGTCGTCATCACGGGTGGAAACTAGCGGCCGGGTCCGACACTCCGCATCGGATTATCAGTACCGTGCGGTTATGGCATCGCCGTTCACCGAACTCGAAGTGGGAGACCGGATCGTCAAGCTCACGAATCCGGACCGGGTGTACTTTCCGGCCACCGGTGCCACCAAGCTCGACCTGGCCGAGTACTACCTCGCGGTGGGGGAGGGCATCGTGCGGGCGTTGTGGGAGCGGCCGTGCATGCTGCACCGGTTTCCCGACGGCACCGGCGGCGAGCGGATCTACCAGAAGCGGCTGCCCAAGGGCGCCCCGGACTGGGTCGAGACGGTGCAGGTGCGCTTTCCGTCCGGGCGCACCGCCGACGAACTCTGCGTCACCGAGCTTGCCAGCGTGATCTGGGCGGTGCAGATGTCCAGCGTGGAGTTCCACCCCTGGCACTCGCGCCGGGCCGACACCGAGCGCCCGGACGAGCTGCGGATCGACCTGGACCCGCAGCCGGGAACGGACTTCGCCGACGCGGTGGTGGTGGCCGGCGTGGTGCGGGAGCTGCTGGACGAGCTCGGGGCAACCGGCTGGCCCAAGACGTCGGGCTCGAAGGGACTGCACATCTACCTGCGGATCCACCCCGAGCACGGCTTCACCCAGGTTCGCCGGGCGGCGCTGGCCTTCGCCCGCGAGGTCGAGCGCCGGGCTCCGGAGCTGGTCACGACCAAGTGGTGGAAGGAGGAACGCGGCCAGCAGATCTTCATCGACTACAACCAGAACGCCCGGGACCGCACCATCGCCTCGGCGTACTCGATCCGGGCCTCGACCGGGCTGGTGTCGGCGCCGATCAGCTGGGACGAGCTTCCCGAGGTCCGGATGGAGGACTTCACGATGGCCACCATGCCGGCCCGGTTCGCCGAGCTGGGCGACCTGCACGCCGGCATCGACGACGCGGTGTTCGACATCTCCGAGCTGCTGAACTGGTCCGAGCGCGACGAGCACGAGTTGGGGCAGGGCGATGCCCCGTACCCGCCGAACTTCCCGAAGATGGAGGGCGAGCCGCCCCGGGTGCAACCGTCGAAGAGGGTGGCCGCCCATTGGGACGAGCACGGCGAACGCGTCGAGGAGAAACGCGTCGAGTGAAAGAGGAGTAGGCAGTGCTGTTCCCGCCGATGCCGCTTGCCGAGTGGCAGGACACCAAAGAGACGCTGCACCGCTTCCTGCAGATCGCCGGCAAGGTGCGCCTGGCCCAGAGCCCGCTGCGCAATCACTGGTGGAACGTCCCGTTCCACCTGACCGCGCGCGGCCTGACCTCCCGGCCGATGGGCCTCGACACCTTCTTCACGATCGACTTCGACTTCGTCGAACACCTGCTGCGGGTCGAGTCCAGCACCGGGCAGCGGGTGTCGTTCCCGCTGACCGAGCTGTCGGTGGCCGGGTTCTACGAGCAGCTGCTGGACGCTCTCGGCTCACTCGGCCACCAGGTGTCGATCACCCATCCGGAGCCGTTCGACCTGGCCGACCGCACGCCCTTCGCCGAGGACTCCCACCACGCGACCTACGTGCCACAGCACGCCAACCGGTACTGGCAGATCCTCGGGCAGGTGTCGCTGGTGCTGGAGGAGTTCGCCGGTCGCAGCTACGCCAAGACCAGTCCGGTGCACCACTTCTGGCACACCATGGACATCGCGGTCACCCGGTTCTCAGGCCGCCCGGCTGACATCCCGGCCGGCGCCGACCCGGTCACCCGGGAGGCCTACTCGCACGAGGTCATCAGCGCGGGGTTCTGGTTCGGCGACGACAGCTTCGGTGAGCCGGCGTTCTACAGCTACACCGCCCCGGAGCCTGCCGGGCTGACCGAGGAGTCGCTGCGTCCCGACGAGGCGGTCTGGGTTGCCAGGGGCGACTCGCATCTGGCGCTGTTGCGCTACGACGACGCCCGCGCCGGTGCCGACCCGCGGGCCGCGGTCCTGGAGTTCCTGGAGAGCGCCTACCAGGCGGGGGCGCGCCGGGCCGGGTGGGACATCGACACGCTGCGCCATCCGCGGGCCTGATCGATTCAGGTACCGCCACCCGGCATATCCAAGCCGTCCAGCAGCGCCTGGTAGGCAGCCGCCGGCCTGCCTTCTTCGGACCGGATCACCACGACGGCCGGGCGTGCTTGCAGCACCGAGAGCAGCCTGTCGTACAGCTCGCCGGTCAGCTCTTCGTTGCGCAGGTCGGCGGCCTCGGTCGATGGCCCGGCGGTCGGGTCCAGCGCCTGGCGGGTTGCCCAGCGACTCAGCGAGTTCTCCCTGGTGTCGAGCAGCACGAACTCGCGCAGCACGATGCCGAGCTCGCCGGCCAGCGCGTCGAGCTCTTCCAGGAACCGCAGCCGGCCCAGATACTGCGGGATCACCACGTCGAAACCGGCGAGCAGATGGGCGCGTGCCATCCCGAGCGCGAGCTGCCGGACGAGCAGGCCGGCCTGTTCCCGGTACTGAGCCCACTGCCCGAGCAGCTCACGGACCACGTCGATGTCGAGGTTCAGCGCGAGCGGATGGTCACCGACATACCTACGCGCCAGCTCGGACTTACCGATGCCCGGCGGCCCGTTGAGAACGATCAGGCTGGGCACCCGGGTACTGTACGGCCGCCGAGACGGTGAGCGGGATGGATTCCTGGCCGCAGCACCTTCCCAGAGCATGCATGTATAATGCATGCATGGTTGCGCTGCAGATCCGCGATGTTCCAGACGACGTCCGCCGAAGGCTTGCAGATCGCGCCGCGGCACGAGGACAGTCGCTGCAGTCGTTCCTGCTGGCACTGGTCACGGAGGAAGCGGAGCGATCGGCGAACCTGGCGATCGTGCAGCGTTTCGCCGAGCGAACAGACGGGTCGCGACTGTCAGCCGCCGAGGTAACCGACGCCCTTGACCTCGCGCGAGCTGATCGCGAGGGCCGATTAGCGGCGTCGCGCGATCCACGATGATAGTTGTGGACGCCTCGGTGCTCGCGAACGCCTTGACCGATGACGGCCCGATGGGTGCCCGCAGCCGGGACGAGCTCGCCGATGACCTGCACTGGGCGGCGCCGGAGCACCTGGTGGTGGAGGTGTTCTCCGCGATACGGGGTCGGTATCTGGGGCGGAAGATCAGCGAACAGCGAGCTGCGGACGCGATTGCCGCGATGGCTGAGACGACCATAGACGTTCTGGGAACCGCGCCGCTGCTGAGTCGGATGTGGCAGTTGCGGGACAACCTCACTGGTTACGACGCGGCTTACGTGGCCGCGGCGGAACTGTACGAGTGCGCTCTGGTCACAGCCGACGAGCGGCTGAGCCATGCTCCTGATGTGCGATGTGAGATACGCCTGGCCTTGTGACCAGTCCGCCGAGCGCCTGGGACCTCGCAGGCGAGCCGGGCCGGCTTTAGCCACCAGCTGTCGCACCGCGGGGCTCAGCGGGTCAGCAGGACGACCGCGGCGGCGGCGATGCCCAGCCCGACCCGCTGGATTCCGCCGGTGCGCTCCTTGAGCACCAGGACCGCCAGCAGCACCGTGCCGGCCGGGTAGAGCGCGGTGATGACGCTCGACAGCGACAGCAGGCCGTGCCGGCTGGCCAGCAGGAAGGCCAGGTTGGCGGCGGCGTCCAGCACGCCGGCCAGGATCGCAAGGCCGAGCACCGGCCGGGGCATCCGGACGAAGCCGCTGGCGACGGCGGCCAGCGGCACCACCAGCAGCGCCGACACCAGCCGGGACAGCACCACCGGCCACATGCCGGAGTCGGGGTCGGTGCCGGCCAGGCAGATGAAGTAGGACCCGAACCCGACTCCGGCGAGCACCGCCATCGTCAGCGGCCGCCAGCCGATCGGCCCGTGCGGGTGATCAACGGGCTGGCGCGAGATCAGCGTCACCGCCAGCAACCCGAGCACGATGCCCAGCCACGCCAGCAGGTGCGGCCGCTCGCCCTGCAGCACCCCGGCCGCCACCGGCACCACCGCCGACATCACCGCCGTCACCGGCGAGATCACGTTCATCGGGGCCTGGCCGAGCGCGGAGTAGAGCAGCGCCACCCCGATCAGGCCGGCAGCACCGCCGGCCACGCTCCAGGCCAGCGTGCCCGCCGAGATCGGGCCGCTGTACACCGGCAGCATGGCAGCCATCAGCACCGCACCGATCGGGTAGCTGACCAGCAACACCGTGATGGCCGGGCTGCGCCGCGACGCCAGGCCGCCGATGAAGTCGCTCACCCCGTACACGGCGGCAGCGAGCAGCGCGAAGAGAACCGCCATGTGCAGAAGTTCGCCTCAGTCGCGCGGGCAGCTGTCGCCGGCCGGCGGCTTGGCCGTGACCAGGTAGCTGTCGACCTTGCCGGTGATGCACGCGGTCTTGGGGTACGCGGTGTGGCCCTCACCGTTCCAGGTCAGCACCACCCCGGAGCCCAGCGCCTTGGCCAGTACGGCGGTCGCCGCGAACGGGGTGGCCGGGTCGTGCACGGTGCCTATCACCAGGATCGGCGGCGCGCCGGGTGCCGACGCCGGTGGCAACGGGTGCTCCGACCGGGGCCAGGAGTGGCAGGAGTACAGCGAGGCCGCCGCGTTGCGTCCGAAGATCGGGTATTTCGGGATCCACTTGGCGGCCATCGTGGCGACCAGTTTGTCAGTGATCTGCAGGGTGGAGTCGTTGCAGTTGACCGCGAGGTTGGCGTCCATGATGTTGGAGTAGTGCCCGGTCTCGGGATCGCGCTCCAGGTACTGGTCCGACAACGCGATGATCTTGCTCGCGTCGCCGTCGCGGGCGGCGCTCAGCGCCTGGCCGAGGTCGGTCCACTGCGACTGGTCATACAGCGCGGAGGCGACCCCGATCAGCACGATGCCGCCGGTGGCGCGCCGGCTGGCGGTCTCGCCCTTGCCAGGGATCGGGTCCTGGTCGGCGCTGGCCATCAGCGACAGCACCGCCGAGCGCGGATTGCCCAGCGCCGCGCAGGCCGGCCGCTTCAGGCAGTCGGCTGCGAACTGGTCGAAGGCGTCCTCGAAGGCCTTGGTCTGCCGCTCGTTCACGGTCAGCTCATCGGCCACCGGGTCGACCGCCCCGTCCAGCACCGCCGTCCGGATGCGGGTGGGGAACTGGTGGGCGTAGGCCGCCCCGAGCCGGGTGCCGTAGGAGAAGCCCAGGTAGTTCAGCTTGGTGTCACCCACCGCCTGCCGGATCAGCTCCATGTCATGGGCGGTCTCTTCGGTGTTGAAGTGACCCAGCGCCGATCCGTACTTGGCGACGCAGGACTTGACGACCGCATCGGAGGCGGTCCGGGCCTGGGTGCGGCCGGCCGCGGTGCGGACGTCCGGGTTGGCGGCGGCCAGCCGGTCCTTCTGCTGGTCGCTGATGCATTGCACCGGTTCGGACAGCCCCACTCCGCGGGGATCGAAGCCCACCAGGTCGAAGTGGTCGAACACCGTGTCGCTCAGTGCGCCGACCAGGCCGGCCGCCAGGTTGATCCCCGAGCCGCCCGGACCACCGGGGTTCACCAGCAGCGAACCGATCCGCTGGCTCTGGTGGTTGCTGCGGACCCGGACGACGAAGATGTCGGCGGTGTCGCCGTCGGGCTGGCTGTAGTCCAGCGGAACCGCGAGCTTTCCGCAGGAGAACTGCATCGTCTTGGCCTTGGCCGAGCTGACGGCGGCCTGGAACTGCCGGCTGCAGTCGGAGAAGGCGATGTGGGCGGCCGGCTCGCTCGGTGCTGAGCTGGCCGAGGTAGTGCCGGCCCCGGTGCTCGCCGCGGAACCGCCCCCCGAACTGGCCCCCGAACTGGCCGTGGTGGCCGGTGCGGTGGGCCGCTTGGTCGAGGTGCAGGCGGCGCTGGCCAGCAGCGCCACGCCGGCGGCGAGTGCTGAGAGGCGGGTGACGAGGCGAGTGGACTGCACCCGTCGAGGCTAACCGAGCGGCTCACCCGGTTCGGTAACGACGTCATCGAGCTTGATGTCACAGGCGAGGGCAAGGGCCAGCCATCCATGCCTGGATCGCTGGCCCTGCTACCTCCGATGAGCCCTTAGGCGCGGTCCCGCGTACAGGCTGTGCACTGGATTTGGATGGATCGGCTTCGACGTACCAGTCGAGCCGCACGTCCGTAGCCGTCCGACTTGACGTCACACACGGTGAAGTGTTCACCGGTGCATTCGATGTCACACTGGCGTGTTCCTGCGTCCGGAGCCGGAAATCAGCGCGGCTCGCCCAGCCCGCTGATGATGTCGCCGAGCTTGAACGTCACCGGCTGCTCGAGTTGCTCGTAGGTGCACGACTCGGGCGTCCGGTCAGGTCGCCAGCGGTTGAACTGGGCGGTGTGGCGGAACCGGTCGCCCTCCATGTGCTCGTAGCGGACCTCCACCACCCGCTCGGGGCGCAGCGGCACGAAGGACAGGTCCTTGCCGGCGTTCCAGCGCGAGGTCTCGGCCTTGCGCGGGGTTCGCTCACCGGCCTCGTGCGCCGCCCAGTTCCACGGGTGCTCCTGGAAGGTGGTCACCAGCGGTTGCAGCTCCTGGAACAGCTCCCGGCGCCGGGCCAGCGGAAACGCGCCGATGACGCCGACCGACTTGAGCACGCCCTCGTCGTACAGGCCCAGCAACAGTGAGCCGACCGCGTCCGGGCCGCTTTTGTGCAGCCGGTAGCCGGCCACCACGCAGTCAGCGGTGCGCTCGTGCTTGATCTTGAACATGACGCGCTTGTCGGGCTCGTAGGTGCCCGTCAGCGGCTTGGCGACGACGCCGTCGAGGCCCGCTCCCTCGAGCTCGGTGAACCAGCGCTGCGCCACCTGCAGGTCGACGGTGACCGGGGTCAGGTGGATCGGCGCGGTGACGCCGGCCAGCGCGCCCTCCAGCGCCGCGCGTCGCTCGGTGAACGGCCGGCCGGTGTAGTCCTGATCCCCCAGCGCGAGCAGGTCGAAGGCGATGAACGAGGCCGGGGTCTGCTTGCTGAGCAGCCGCACCCGGGACTCGGCCGGGTGGATACGCTGCTGCAGCGCGTCGAAATCCAGGCCGGCACCGGTGGCGACCACGATCTCGCCGTCGATCACGCAGCGCTCGGGCAACTGGGCCGTCACCGCCTCGATCAGCTCAGGGAAGTACCGGGTCATCGGCCGCTCGTTGCGGCTGCCGAACTCGACCTCGTCGCCGTCGCGGAAGACGATCGAGCGGAAGCCGTCCCACTTGGGTTCATAGGAGGCACCGGGCGGGATCTCGGTCACCGACTTGGCGAGCATGGGGGACACGGGCGGCAGGACGGGCAGCTTCATCGGCATAGTGTGACCGGTGGTCCGCCCGCCGCGCGTGAGGGTGGCCCGCCCGCCGCGCGTGAGGGTGGCCCGCCCGCCGCGGCGTCAGGGTGGCCAGTCGCGCTCAGCGGGTGATCAGGTACCGGCAGAACAGCGCGCCGCCCTCGGTGAGCAGGCCGGTCAACTCCAGCCGGGGGCTCAGCTGCGCCGGCCACGGCTCGCCGGCGACGATCCGAGGGCCGTCCGGGCCGGTGAGCATCGGCGACACCGTCAGGCACAGCTCGTCGACGCCGCCGCTGGCCACCCCGGCGGCGAACAGCCGGGGGCCGCCCTCGCAGAGGATCCGCTGGTAACCCAGTTCGCGCAGCGACGCGATCGCTGCCAGGAAGTCGACCCCGCCGTCCGGGCCGGACGGAGCCTCCACCAGCTGCAGCTTCGTCTGGGTGCCGGCCAGGTCGATGATGTCGTTGCGGGCGCCGATCGGCGCCGCCGAACCGGTGATCACCAGGGTCGGGGCGTGCTCGGCCGCCGAGAACAGCTCGGCGGACAGGTCCAATTGCAGGCTGGAGGTCATCACCGCGATCGCCGGCGCCTCCGCCAGCCCCAGCCGGTCCCGGATGGCCCGCCGCCGCGCCGAGGGGTTGCTCGGCCGGTAACCCTCGGCGGCGGCGGTCGCGGCCCCCACCAGGATCACGTCGGCCAGATCCCGCAGCGCCGCGAACACCGCGTTGTCGCCCGGCGTCTGCAGGCCTCGGGACAGCCCCGCCGCGGCGGCGGCACCGTCGACACTGCTGACGAAGTTGACCCGGACGCCACCCTCGGGCAGCCAGCCCTCGGCGT
>NZ_DASVQG010000260.1:0-8165 GCF_036389215.1 Jatrophihabitans sp. | reverse complement strand
GGTGCTGCGCGAGCTCGCCACGGCGGCCACCGCACGCCGATTCTGACCGGGGGTCCGCCGTGCGCACCGTGACAGGGCCGACCGACCGGGTGGTCGTGGTCGGCGCGGGGCTGGGCGGCCTGTCGGCGGCGCTGCGGCTGGCCGGCGCCGGTCGGCGGGTGACCGTCCTGGAGCAGGCGGGCGAACCAGGCGGGCGAGCCGGGCTGTTGGAACACGGCGGCTACCGGTTCGACACCGGCCCGACGGTGCTCACGATGCCCGAACTGATCTCCGACGCCCTGGCCTGCGTCGGCGAGCGGCTGGCCGACCGCCTGGAACTGCTGCCCCTGAGTCCCGCCTACCGGGCCAACTTCGCCGACGGCTCGAGGATCGACGTGCATGCCGATCCGGACCGGATGGCGGCCGAGATCGCCGAGGTGGTCTCAGCCCGGGACGCGGCCGGCTACCAGGACCTGGTGCGCTTCCTGCGCAAGCTCTACCGGCTGGAATTGTCGAACTTCATCGATCGCAACCTCGATTCCCCCTTGCAGCTGCTCGGAAGCGCCGGGATCAGGCTGCTCGCCCTGGGCGGCCTGCGGCGGCTGGGCCCGAAGATCGGGCAGTACCTCGAAGACGACCGGCTGCGGCGGGTCTTCTCCTTCCAGGCGATGTACGCCGGCCTCGCGCCGCACGACGCGCTGGCCATCTATGCGGTGATCTCCTACATGGACACCGTCGCCGGGGTCTACTTCCCTCGCGGCGGCATGCACGCGGTTCCGCGAGCCCTCGCCGCCGCGGCCGCCGATCACGGGGTGACCTTTCACTACCGGAAGAAAGTGGAACGGATCGAGGTGACCGGCGGCCGGGCCCGCGCCGTGCACACCTGCGACGGTGACCGGTTCAGCGCCGATGCGGTGGTCGTCAACGCCGACCTGCCGAGCGCCTATGAGCACCTGCTGCCGGCCCAGTACCGTCCCCGCCGGCTGCCGCGCTTGCGGTACTCCCCGTCGTGCGTGCTGGTGCACGCCGGATCGGCGAACTCCTATCCGGAGCTGTCCCACCACTCCATCTTCTTCGGCCAGGCCTGGCGCAAGACGTTCACCGAGATCATCGACGAAGGCCGGCTGATGAGCGATCCGTCGTTCCTGGTGAGCAATCCCAGCAGAACGGACCCCTCGCTGGCACCGCCCGGCCGGAACACGTACTACGTGCTGTTCCCCTCGCCCAACACCCGGGCGCCGATCGACTGGCCGGTCATCGGTCCGCGCTACCGGGACGAGATCATGGCGACACTGGACCGGCGCGGGCTGCCCGGCTTCGAGCACGGCGTCGAGGTCGAGGCCATGGTGACGCCGCAGGACTGGCAGGACCAGGGACTTGCCGCCGGGGCGCCGTTCGCGGCGGCTCACACCTTCTTGCAGTCCGGCCCGTTCCGCTTTCCGACGCTCGACCGCCGCATCGAGAACCTGGTGTTCTGTGGCTCCAATTCCCAACCCGGCGTGGGGGTTCCGATGGTGTTGCTGTCGGGCAAGCTCGCGGCAGCCCGGATCACCGGAACCGAGGGCTGAGGCCGATGCCGACCGCGACGTGCGGAGCTGACGGAGCCAACGTGACGGAGCCAACGTGACGGAGCCAACGTGACGGAGCCAACGTGACGGAGCCAACGTGACCGAGCACCTGGGACTGCGAGAGCAGCACAAGCGGCGGACCCGTGACGCCATCGGGGCAGCCGCGATGTCGCTGTTCTTCGAGCACGGCTACGACTCGGTGACCGTTGCCGACGTCGCCCGGCTGGCCGGGGTCTCGGTCGCCACGGTATTCAATTACTTCGACACCAAAGAGGATCTCTTCTTCGACGAGGTCGAGCCGCTGCAAGCCGCGCTGGCGGCCGCGGTCCGCAACTGCCCGCCCGGGGCATCGGTGCTTCGCGCGCTGCAGGAGCAGGTGGTCTACCAGCTCACGGCCGGACGGAGCGACGCCGACGCCGAGGAGGTCGTGAGCTTCCACGCGGCAATCGTCGACAGCGCGGACCTGCAACGCCGTGAGCAGCACATCCAGCTGTTACGCCGGCAGGTTCTCACCGAGGCGCTGGCCGAAGCCCTCGGCACCGGTGCCCAGCCGCTGACCGCTGAACTGGCGGCCGCGCAGTACCTGGCGGCCGAAGGGGTCATCGGGGCCGAGTTGCGGTCCCGGCTGCTGGGTGGCCAGCCGCTGCCCGCGGCGCTGGCAGCTCTCCGGCCTTTGACAGTTGAGGTCTTCACCAGGCTGCGAACCGGGCTCGGCCCGATGGTCAAGGTCGGTACCCGCGATGATCACCCATAGATCGAAGGAGAATCCCGTGTCACGACCGCAGGCGCACAACCTGGTGTTCGGCGGATCGGCTGCCAGGGCGGGCCGCCGGCAGCGGTCCACGGCCGGCCACCAGGACCGGCCCAGCAGGGGCGCCCGGCGCGAGCTGCGGGCCGCGGGCATCCTCGAGCCCGCGACACAGGCCGGTTACGTCCGGGCTCGAATGCTCAATGCCGAGCACGGGCGGACCTATTACCTGGCCACTCAACTCCTACCGGCGGCCAAGCGACCCTACGTCCACGCGCTCTACGGCTTCGCGCGCCACGTCGACGACATCGTCGATGACCTCGACCCGCGGCTCACCCCCACCGAGCGAGCGCGCAGGTTCGACGGCTGGACCGGGATCTTCCTCACCGACCTGGAGCGCGGCACCTCGGCTGATCCACTCCGTGCGGCAGTGCTCGACACCATCGGACGCTGGCAGCTGTCGCCGGACCTCTTCCTCGACTTCCTGAACTCGATGCGGATGGATCTGGTCGTCACCGAGTACCAGAGCTTCGATGACCTCAGCCGCTACATGTGGGGTTCGGCCGCCGTCATCGGCTTGCAGATGCTGCCGATCCTCGGCCGCCAGGACGAGCGGACCGGCTGGGACCGGCTGCGCCAGCCCGCCGTCGACCTGGGCCTGGCCTTCCAGCTCACCAACTTCCTGCGCGATGTTGCCGAGGACCTGGACCGGGGCCGGATCTACCTTCCCCAGGAGTCACTGGACCGCTTCGGGGTGGACCGCGCGGCACTGCGGCAGGCCCGGGCGAGCGAGACGGCCAGCGAGCCGATCCGGCAACTCATCGCCTTCGAAGTGGGCCGGGCGCGCGAGCTGTACCGGTCTGCCAGGCCCGGCATCGACCTTGTCCAGCGCAGCTCGCGCGATTGCCTGCTGACCGCGTGGACGCTGTACGGCGGAATCCTCGATGAGATCGAGAAGGTCTCCTACGACGTCTTCGGCGGCCGGGTCTCGGTCGGGCTGAACCGCCGGATCGCGGTGGCCGGCGCCGGGCTGGCCCGCGCGGCCTGGGCACGCACTGTCAGCTAACCGGCGATGACACCGCCGGCCAGCCGTTAGGGTGTGCGGTGTGATCAAGGGCATCGACCACATCGGCCTGGCGACCGAGGACCCTCGCGGCGTCGCAGGGTTCCTGACGGTGCTGGGCATGGGCAAGGACGACCAGGGTGTCGCCGAGGAGTACGGCGTGGCCTGCGAGTTCTGGTCCTATCCCGGCGCCGGCGGCAAGCCCGCGATCGAGCTGGTGACTCCGGTGCGCGAGGACTCAGCTCTCAGCGATCACTTCTCCCGCCGCTCGCCGTCGCTCTACCACGTCGCTTTCGAGGTGGACGACGTCGACAGTGAGTTGGCCCGGCTGCACGGTCATGGACTGGTGTCTGTCGACGCGGCGCCCTGTGCCGGCGCCCGCCCTGGCATGCGCGTCGCGTTCCTGTATGCCCCGAAGCCCGCCGCGCTGCTGATCGAACTCGTGCAGTACGGCGCCGGCACCACGCCGGTGACCGGGTAGCCGGTCACCGCGAGCCGGCACTCGCGCCCGGATCACCAGCGGGAGGGACCTCCTCGATGAAGGACACCCCGCGGCTGCCGCCGGAGCCATAGCGCTCCCACTCCTCGTGGAGCCGGATCCGGCCGTCCGGGAGCACGGTGGGTGTGCTGTGGCACCGTCCGGATACGATCTCGCCGCCCTGGAAGACCATGCAGTAGGCGAAGTCCAGGGTGCCGTCGGGCGCGCAGGTTCCGGTCAACGCCCCGCGCCTGACCTGGCCGCCGGAGAACTCGCCCCACAGCAGGTCACCGGCCTGCCGGTACACCGCGACCGGTCTGGCACCCGCCACGCCGTCGGACGGCGAGAAGCGGCGGCCGTCGTAGTTCAGGGTCATCGGATGCCTGCCAGGCGCTGTGCGCGCGGTCGGGTGCTGCCCATCGAAGAGTTCGCCCTTCTTCGCCAACGGCAGGAGGCCCCGCCGGATCGCTCCGGCGAGGCCTCCCGCTGTAGAACCGAACTGCTGTGGAACCTTGCGATACCGCCTACCGGCTGACTACGGGGTGACGCTCTGCACGATCACGTCGCCGGAGCCCACCAGCACGTTGCTGTCGGTGCGCACCTGAACCGTACCCAGCAGCGCCCGGCCCGCAGCCGGCGCCGCGTTGGCGGTCACCGTGCCCGGCACCGTCCACGAGGCGTTGGCCGGCCGAACCGCGTCCGCGTCCGTCACCGCGACCGAACCGAAGGCCGGGTTGGTGAAGACATCGACGTAGTTGAACGTGGTGGAGCCAGACGGAACCGCGTAACCGTCGACGAGGCTGACGTAGGTTCCGGCCGCCGGGTTGGCGATCGTCACCGACTCTTCGCTGTCACCGTCGGCGGACTGACCTGCCAGCACGCAACTGCCGCTCGTGCAGTTGTAGACGTAGAGGTCCAGGTCGGCCCCCGGGTCACTGGTGCCACCGATGGTGACCCGCAGCGAGGTCGAGCCTGCCGCAACCGCTATCCCGCGCTGCTGCGAGGTACCCGGCGCGATGGTCGGCGTCAGGATCTTGGCGCTGCCCAGCGTGGTGCCCACTGCCCGTCCGGTGAACTCGCCGAACACGTTCGTCAGCGTGTAGCTACGCGAGACCGGGGTACCGATCGTTGCCGACGCGATGGTGTCGGGGTTGGGCGAGACGGTCGCGCCCAGGATCGATGCGGTCAGGCTGTACGGAGCGTTCTCGGCGTCGGAGGTGCGCCGAGCCTCGACCACGACCTCCCAGACGCCCGCCTGCGGGTTGGTCTGGGTGCGGCTGGTCGGCGAACCGGAGCAGCTGCCCGAGGTCGGGTTGTAGCAGCTGAGCGAGGAGTTGTCCTCGACGCCGACACCGTAGGGGTGGAACCGCAGGAAGCGGATCTGCCCGGCGCCCGGCGTGGTTCCGCCGCCCACCATGTCGACCTTGAAGGCCGGGGTGTTCGCCGGCACGTTGTAGAAGAAGCTGGTGACCTGGTTGCGCCCGATGGTGCCCGAATGGGTGATCGAGTAGTTGTTGGCAGCATTGAACTGCTCCGCGGCGATCACCGTGTTCAGCGTCTGCGCTTCGATCCCGGCCGTCGACGGGTTGTCGAGGTTCAGGATCGCCGAGTGGGTGCCGGCGCTGGTCGGGTGAACGGTGACCGCAAGCGTGACGGGCGAGTTCAGCGGCAGCGCGATGGAGCTGGCCGCGGTGCTGAACGTGCCGTCGTTGCCGACCCAGCTCAGGTTGAAGGTGGAGGTGCCACCGCCGCCTGAGGTGCGGGTGAAGGTGTAGGTCCGGGTGTAGCTGTCGCCGGCCTTGACGCCTTCGCGGTCATAGATGCCCTCGCCGCGACCCGGCGTCGCCAGGAAGCCGGAGAGGATGGTGTTGACCGGGACGGAGGACGTGATGTTCACCGTCTTGAGGTTGGTCTTGAGCAGGTCCCAGGCCGCCGGCACGTTGACCAGGCCGTTGCCCTGCTCGTAGGCGCCGTAGCGCGGCAGGTAGCGGGTCGAGGACTTCATGGCTTCGCGCAGCTGGGCGGGCTGGCTCTGC
Organism: Jatrophihabitans sp.; assembly: GCF_036389215.1. GTDB lineage: Bacteria > Actinomycetota > Actinomycetes > Mycobacteriales > Jatrophihabitantaceae > Jatrophihabitans_A. The sequence goes on along the minus strand of NZ_DASVQG010000260.1, from coordinate 2,293 downwards.
ACGCCGGCCTGCTTGGCAGCGCTCACCAGCAGGGCGCCAGCGCCGGCAGCCTGCGGTGAGGCCATCGACGTTCCCTGGAGCATGGAGTAACCGGCCGGCAGCGCGTAGGTGCCAGGCACCGGGCTGGAGGCCTCCCACATCGGAGTGGTCGAGATCGCCGCGCCGGGAGCGATGATCTCCGGCTTGAAGCCGCCGTCCTCACGAGGACCGCGGGAGGAGAAGCCGTGCATGTTGTCGACGTAGCTGGAGTCCGAACCGTAGTTCTTCTGCCAGGTCTCCTTGCTGATGTAGGAGCCGACTGCCATGACCTTGGAGGCCGCCGCCGGGTCGCCCATGGTGTTCACGCCCGCGCCGCTGTTGCCGGCCGAGATGAACATCTGCACGTTGTACTGCTCGATCAGGCGGTTGTAGAGGACCGCCCGGGTGTTGTTGCCGTCGTTGAGTGCCGGCAGACCGCCGATCGACATGTTGATCACGTCGACGTTGCCCTGCTTGGCGATGAACGCCATGCCCTCGATGAGGGCGTGCGAGGTGCAGCCGGTGATGAACATGCAGACCCGGACGGACTTGAGCTTCGCGCCGGGCGCCGCACCGGACATCGCGCCGCCGAACATGCCGTTGGCAGCGGTGATGCCGGCCACGTGCGAGCCGTGCTCGCCGGAGACGATGCCGATGTTGACGACCTTGTTCTGGCCGTCGGTCTGCACGACGAACGGCATGGATTCCTGATCCTGGGTGGCCGGGTTGTCGGTGCCGAAGTGACCGATGTCGAACTTCTTGGCGTAATCGGTCATCGCCGCGTCATCGGTGAAGTTGTTGTTCTGGTTGGTGTCGACACGCACCGTGTTGGTGGTGGTGTCCCACAGCACGCCGAACTTGTCGGTGGTGTCACCGTCACGGTTGACGTCGCTGCCGAGCTCGCCGCCGAGGCGGGAGTCACCCTCGACGAACAGGGCGGTCCGGAAGGTTCCGGCCGGCGCGGTGTAGCTGACGGTCTGGAAGGTGAAGGACGGGCCGCTCACCTGGGTGGACATGTTCAGCCAGGTCGGGTCCTCATCGGTGAACGGGTCGGTCGCGGTCACCCAGTCGGTGATCTTGCGCTCGCCGGTCGTGGTGGTCGCCAGCGCCGGGTGGTCCAGGTCGATGCCGGTGTCGAGGATGCCGATGGTGGTGCCCCGGCCGTCCCAGGTGGGGTGGGCCGCGGTGAAGGCGGCCGCGCCGGTGTCCCGGATGGGCATGTACGGGTTGTCTCGAGGAGTGCTCGCGTTCGGGGCCACCTGCGGGCTGGCCAGCTGCGAGCCCTCCGGTGACGGGTCGTCGAGGGCGATGACCTCGTCCAGGTCAGCCGCGACGATGTTGGCCAGGTTGGCGGCGGCCTCCGTCTTGGCGATCGGAACCACGGCGCGGATGTAGCTCACATCGCCGTCGGCCTTCTTGATGACGGCGCCGAGGGACTTCAGTGCGCTGATGACCGAGTTGTTCTGGCCGGGGGCAGCCGCGATCAGGAGCGTCACGGTGGACGCTCCGTTGGCCGTGGCGGTGGCCAGCAGTTCCCGATCGTGCTTGCCGATCTGGGACTGCTTGGCGGCCGTGGCGCCGGAAGCGGCGAAGGCTGCCGGGGCACTGACACTGGATGCGACGAGTGCACCCAATGCCGCGAGGGCCACCGTGCTACGGCGAGCCCTCCAACTACGGGATATATGCATGCTTCCGCCTTGTAAAGGGTGGGTGTGTGTGTGCGACGTAATCATTCATTCATGGCCAGCACATAAAATCAAGGTGTAGTCGCTTACGTCCACAAATGCGCTAGGCGCCGATCCCGTCGCTGTTAGTCACCTGGTGCCACTCCAGCGTTGCAGCTGTCCACATGGGCTGCGCGGGGCCGAGCCGCCTCGGTTGACCACTCTCGGGGCCGGTGGTGTGCTGATCCCGCCCGGGATGTGCTGTACAACGTTGTAGAGAGCGGTTCAAACGATCTTCACAGGAAGGCGGCCAGGTGGTTCTACCCCGGCGAGTCCGTTATCGGCGGTTACCGACGGTGGCAACGGCCTTGGTGGCCGCCGTCCTGGCCGCGGGATGTGGGAGTGCTAAATCACAGTCCGGTCCCCCCTCCGGCGGGTCCTCCGGCGGGTCGGCGGCTCTGTCGTCCGCACCCTCCGGAGCCGCGAACACGGTGCTGGGCCGGTCCTATCAGAATCCGGTGTACGACCACGACTTCCCGGACCCGGCCGTACTGAGGGTCGGCAACCAGTACTACGCCTATGCCACCCAGGGTGGCGGCTCGAACATCCAG
>NZ_DASVQG010000259.1:0-3465 GCF_036389215.1 Jatrophihabitans sp. | reverse complement strand
TGCGGTGGCGCCGAGGCTGCGGCGTGCCCGGGAGCGGCGTGGGTTCAGCCTGGCGGAGGTGGCGGCGCGGACCGGCATCTCCAAGAGCACCCTGTCGCGGCTGGAGACCGGCCAGCGGCGCGCCAGCCTGGAACTGCTGCTTCCGCTCGCGCAGGCCTACCGGGTGCCCCTGGACGACCTGGTGGGAGCGCCGGAGGTGGGCGACCCGCGGATCCGGCTCAAGCCGACCCGGGTCCACGGCCGCACCGTGCTGCCGCTGACCCGCCAGCCGGGCGGCCTGCAGGCCTGGAAGATCGTCGTGCCGGCGACCAGCACCGAGCCGCAGCCCAAGGCGCACGAGGGCCACGAGTGGCTGTACGTCCTCTCCGGCCGGATGCGCCTCATCCTCGGCGATCACGACCTGGTGCTCGGCCCGGGCGAGGTGGCCGAGTTCGACACCCGGGTACCGCACTGGTTCGGCAGTGCCGGCGGGCAGCCGGCCGAGATCCTGAGCCTGTTCGGGCCGCAGGGCGAACGGGTGCACACTCGGGCGAAGTCGGTTTCCACGGCAGCTGACCCGAGCTGAACCCGAGCTGAACCGCTGCCCGGCGCCACCGGCTGGCGTGGCACGATGGCCGAGCAGGAAGCCCGGAGAGGGCCTGGAAGAGAGCGCCGAAAGAGGTAGGCACGGCATGCCCGAGCAGCACCGACCGGTCGCGGTCGTCGTGGACCTGTACACCTGCAGCCACTTCCTGCTGGATGCCTTCACCGCGCTCGGCGTCGACGTGGTGCAGGTGAAGAGCAACCCCGAACTGCCCGCGTTCGGCGCCGAGATGGCCTACCTGGCAACCGTGTCCGGCAGCGACCCGGCGACGCTGGCCGGCGAGCTGGCGCGGTACTCCCCGATCGCGGTGGTGGCCGGCCAGGAGACCGACGTGCTGCTCGCCGACGCGCTCTCCGAGCGGATGGGGCTGCCCAGCAACGGAACGGCGCTGTCCTCGGCCCGCCGGAACAAGTACGACATGGCCGAGGCGCTGCGCCGGGCCGGCGTCCGGTGCGCCGAGCAGTTCAAGAGCGGCAGCGCCGAGGAGGTGGTGGCCTGGGCCGAGGCCGCCGGCCGGTATCCGGTGGTGGTCAAGCCGCTGGCCTCGGCCGCGACCGACAGCGTCGCCATCTGCGCCGACGCCGGGCAGGTGCGCAAGGCCGCCGACGCGATCCTCGGCACCGAGACGATCTGGGGCGAGGCCAACCACGAGGTGCTCGTCCAGTCCTACCTGGACGGGGTCGAGTACGTCGTCGACATGGTGTCCTGGCAGGGCCGGCGCTACACCTGCGGCGTCTGGGAGTACCGCAAGCGGCTGGTCGGCGTGCACAACATCTATGACTACGAGGTGCTGCTGCCGGCCGAGGACAGCCGGGTCGCCGAACTGACCGGCTACGTCGACAGCGCGTTGCGGGCGCTGGGCATCTCCTACGGGCCGACCCACGCCGAGGTCATCATCACGCCGGACGGCCCGGCGCTGGTCGAGGTCGGCGCCCGGACCGCCGGCAACCTCAGCCCCGCCTTCCACGACCAGTGCCTCGGCGCCAACCAGGCCGGCCTGACCGCGCTGGCCTACGCCCGCCCGCGGGACTTCCTCGACCGCTATGCCGACCGGTGCTACACCGCGCTCTGCCAGGCCTGGGTCTACAACACCCCGACCGACCGGGCGGGGGTCGTCACGCACGTCGACCAGGACGTGGTGGCCGAGATCCAAGCGCTGCCGACCGTGTCGGAGGTGATCGTCAAGCTGCGCAAGGGCTGGCGGATGACGCCGACCGTCGACCTGCTGTCGAGCACCCTCAAGGTCTTCATGGCCGCCGACTCGACGCAGGACCTGCAGCGGGACTACCAGCGGGTCACCGAGCTGAAGGACCGGGTGTACCAGCTCGACTGACGCTCAGCCGTTCACAAGTCAGCCGTTCACAAGCACAACCGTCCGCGGGTTGGCTCAGCCGTTCACACGCTCAGCCGTTCACGGGCTGGCTCAGCTGTTCCTCGAAGCGCTTGGTGTCACCTTCGACCCAGCCCTCCACCGCCTTGCCGCCCTGCAGCCGGAAGATCTCGATCCAGGTGTTGACCACCTGACGACCGGTGGCCGGATGCCCCATGAACTCCCCCGCGTGGGTGCCCCGGTCGGTTCCCCGCACCGCCACCCGGTCGCCCTCGACGATCACCTCCTCGATGGTGGTGTGGTGGTCGGGAAACGCGGCCCGGAAACCGCTGACGGACTGCCCGTACTCCTGCGGGCCCACGACCTGGATCCCGAAGCCGTTGTGGCTGACGAAGTCCGGGGCCAGGAACTCGGAGGCGTACTCGACCGCTCCCTCGTTCCACACCCGCTCGAAGAAGGCCGTGACCGCGGCTCGGGTCTGCTCGCTCGACATGAGGCAACCCCTCCCCTCACCGGCCAACGCTACGAGCCGAGCCCGAGCTGGTCCAGGGCAGCCAGCAGCGGCTCGGTCGCCGCCCGGTCGCGGACCGCGATCCGGATCCAGCCAGGGCCCAGTCCGGGAAAGGTGTCGGCCCGGCGCACCGCGATGCCGAGCCCGCGCAGTTCGGCGTGCACGCCGGCCCGGCCGGGATGGCGGGCCAGCACGAACGGCCCGGCCCCGTCGGCCCGGACCTCGAAGCCGCGCCGGGCCAGCTCACCGGTGAGCGCCCGGCGATGCTCGGTCACGGCGACGGCCCGGCGTTGCGCCTCGGGACGGGCCTGCTCGGCCAGGCAGGCCGCGATGGCGGCGAGCGCGGGGCTCGACACCGACCAGTGCGGCTGCACCGCCGCGGCGGCGGCGATCGCGCCGGCATCACCGAGCAGGTAACCGACCCGCAGCCCGGCCAGTCCCCAGGTCTTGGTCAGCGAGCGCACCACCACGATGCCGCTCAGGTCAGCCTGCTCGGCCAGGCTCTCCGGCTCGTCCGGCACCGAGTCCAGAAACGCCTCGTCGACGACCACCAGCCGGCCCGGCCGGCGCAGCGCCAGCAGCGCCTGCGCGGGGTGCAGCGTGCCGGTCGGGTTGGTGGGGTTGCCGATGACCACCAGGCCGGCCTCGTCGGGGACCCGCGCCGGGTCCAGGGCGAACCAGTCGTCGGCATCCAGCAGCACCCGGTCGATCCGCCAGCCGGCCGCCCGCAGCGCGACCTCGGGTTCGGTGAACTGCGGGTGCACGATGGCGGCCCGTCCGGGAGGAAACCCTTGCGCCAGCAGGGTGAACGCCTCGGACGCCCCCGCGGTCAGCAGCACCTCCGACTCCGGCCGGTGGTGCCAGGCGGCGACCGCGGCGGTCGCCGCCCGCGGATCGGGGTAGCGGTCGAGCTGCCCGCAGGCCGCCGCGATCGCCTCGCTGAGCCAGCTCGGGATCGGGTCGGTGCAGACGTTGACGGCGAAGTCCAGCAGGTCGCCGGTGAGCTCGGCGTCGCCGTGGTGGCGCAGATCGGCCTGCCAG
>NZ_DASVQG010000258.1:0-1969 GCF_036389215.1 Jatrophihabitans sp. | reverse complement strand
CGCGGCCCCGCGAAGATCGCGGGGCCGCGCCGGTGAAGCCAACTGCGAGTCGGGTGAGGGGATCCCTCGCAGCTAGGGGCCCTTGCAACTAGGGCCCTTGCAACTAGGGACGGGGGTCGTGCCCGCCGCCCTCGGCAGGGCCGATGTCCTCCTCGCCGCCCGGGTACACGAACGAGTCGCGCGGGGCGTAGAAGGACGCACCCGTCACCACGTTCAGCGGCGACGCCGGTCGCAGCGCGTACACCGGGTGCTGCTGGTCCAGGAACTCGATGGACTGCACCTCGAAGGTGCTCACCAGCTCTCCGATGTAGGGGTAGTTGCCGGCGATCAACCGGTTCTCCACCCGGGTGACGTAACGCAGGTGCCCGGCCAGGACGATGTCGGCCACGTCGCCCACCCGGGCACGGGTGCGGATGATCGGCCGGCCGTCCACCGACGTGGTGGCAGTGGCGATCCCGCCCTCCACCGCCAGCGTGGTGGAACCCGTTCCCGCCGGCACGCCACGCTCGGCGGCGTACTCGCGCATCACCTGCGAGGAGTTGAAGTAGTGGGTGAAGAAACGCGCCGGTGTGACCCCGTCCGGGGCGAACATGTCCAGGTCCACGCCGAGGTAGGTGAGCGAGTACGCCCCGAAACCTGTCGTCTGCTGCGCCGAGTCGACCACGTACTGGTTCATGTACACGGCGCGATTGGCCGCCGGTTTCAGCCCTCGTGGCAGGAGCCGCGCACAGGCTTCCGGGTCCTCGGGGATCCAGCTCGTGTAGATCATGCGGCTGTTCAGGATCAGCTGGGGCGCGGCGAGCTTGCTGTTTTCCAACGTGGTTTCCTTTCCCCGTGCCTGCGCATCAGCGCAGGGTCGTCGAGCGGTGGCGGCCATCCTTCCGGGCCGTCCCGGCGTGCCGCAAGCGAGCTGAGCGGCGGTGCGGCCGACGGGCGGGCTCAGCTGACCAGAGTGTCCAGCAAGTGCCGTAATTGCCCGGCGGGATCGTCGGTCAACCCGCCGTGGATCGGCCCGGGCTGTACCACGGTGCTGCGCGGGGCAGCCAGCCAGCCGAACCGCTGACCCAGGCTGATCCCGGCACCGGTGGCCGGCTCCGCCTGGCCACAGCAGACCGCCTCGATGGCTGCCAATGCCGAGCGCACGGCGTCCAGGTCGAGGTCCGGCGCCAGCGCCAGCAGCCGGTCCTCCCGCAGCCGGCTGGCCGCGCAGAGGTAGTTGGCGCTCTGGCTGTAGAGCAGCACCCCGACGTTGACGAACTCCTCGCGGTCCACTCGCGGCACGCATCGCAGTACCACGTACTGGAAACCCTGGCGCTCGCTGCGATCCTCGCTCATGCGGCGACCGCCCGTGGCAGCCAGTTGCGCTCACCCGACACCCGGGCCAGCAGGTACTCCAGGTAGCGGGCGCGTACCGCCGCCGGTCCGGCGCCGCTGTCGGGCTCCAGCCACTCGTCGGGTACCTCGGCCAGCACCTCGCCGAGCAGCTGGTCATCGATCAGCGGCGCCAGGGTCCGGTCGGCCTGATCCACGCCGCCGACGTACTGGATCAGCACGTGGTCCGAAGCGTCGTAGGGCTGCCGGGCGAAGCGCTGCGGATCCGCGCCGGGGCGCGACCAGCCATGGTGGAAGTACAGCGCGGCGCCGTGGTCGATCAGCCACAGCCGGCGGTGCCAGATCAGCAGGTTCGGGTTGCGCCAGCTGCGATCGACATTGGCGGTGAACGCGTCCAGCCACAGGATCCGGGCCGCCTCCGCCGGGTCGATCGGATAACCGGCGTCCCAGCCGAAGGATCCGGGCAGGAAGTCGACTGCCAGGTTCAGCCCGACACTGGCCGTGAGCAGGTCCTGGACCTCCTGGTCCGCCTCGTACCGGGCGATCATCGGGTCGAGCTCCACCGCGCGCAGTTCGGGAACGCGCAGGCCCAGCCGGCGCGCCAGCTCACCGACCACCACCTCGGCCACCAGCGCCT
>NZ_DASVQG010000257.1:0-18844 GCF_036389215.1 Jatrophihabitans sp. | reverse complement strand
CCGGACCACTCGGTCACGAATATGGCCGAAGTCGCCGAGCAGGGCAACCGCACTGCCTGCCACGGCGACAGTGGTGGGCCTGTCTACGCCGGAAATCGTGGCGTCGGCTTGGTGGAAGCTGCCGATATATATACCCGCGGGCCCGATGCGCCGAACGGCCAGACGTGCTACTACGTCTGGTACTACGTCTCCCTGTCCTCAGCGTTGAACGACATGCACGTCCATCTCGTTGCCCCCTAACTGGTCGATATCGTGGTGACGGCCCGCCCGGCCGTAGGCACTAGCTGCCGCGTCGGGCGAGCCGCACCCCGAACGCGATCCCGCCGATGACGAGCACGGCGCCCACGAGCTGCAGGCCCGGTGAGTCATCGGCCTCTCCGGCGACCAGGCCGGCGATGCCGATCGCGATGGCGAGAATGGCGAGAACGTATTTCATGAATCCCCTTCCAACGTGGTGGTTTCACTCCTCGACCCACTCGAGCAGGTCACCGGGCTGGCAGTCGAGCACCCGGCACATTGCCTCCAGGGTGCTGAACCGAACCGCCTTGGCACGACCGTTCTTCAGCACCGCCACGTTCGCCGGCGTCAGGCCGACCCGCTCGGAGAACTCGCCGACGCTCATCTTGCGTCTGGCGAGCTCGACGTCGATGCGCACCACGATGGGCATCAGATGACCGCTTCCATCTCGGTCCGCAGTGTGGTGGCCTGCCGCAGCAGTGCGCGCATCACCACCATCAGCAACCCCAGCACAGCCACGCCTACCACCATCAGGAACAGCAGCAGCGGCAGTCCGGGGTCATCCGCCCGGAAACCGAAATAGAGGAACACCCCCACCAGCACCACCCATGCGGCGGTGATCGCCCACACGATCGCATCCACCCAGCCCAGAGCGGCTTCACTGAAGATGCGGTCGTTCTTCACCAGGGTGAGCAGCTTCCAGGTCGCCACGATCACCACCTGGATGCACAGCACCCAGAACACCGTCACGGCGGTCAGCGGCCATCTCAGGTAGGCATCCTCCGGGGACTCCTTGGCCATGTACGCGAACTGCCCGGGCAGCGAGAAGCTCTCGAACATCACCAGGATCCCGAACAGCACCACCAGGAAGACCCGGAGCGGGGCGACCGCTCGTTGCTCAGTGATCATGCATCGACTATCGCGTATCATCTATCGATAGTCAATTGACAGCGGCACTGTAATCAGTCAGGGTCGAGGTCGTCGGCGCCGGTGTAGCTGAACGACCGGACGTCGAGGTGCCCGCGGGAGCAGTACACCCCGACCAGGCGGCCGGTGAAGCCGCCGGCGACCTCGGTCGAGAGGTAGCGCCCGTCGATGCGCCCGATCTCCTCGAAGCCGTCGGCCCGCACGATGCCCGCGACGAGTTCGTCCGGCCCCACCTCGACGCCGGTGAGCGACTGCTGCTCGCAAGGCTCGGTCCGCAGCTCCAGGACGACGTCCGGACCGGCAGTGAGCTCGCCGAGCGTGGCGCGCACCGCACCGATCCCGCGACGGCCCGGACCCGGCCGTCCGCCACCTCAAGGCTGACCGCGTGCCGTGGGTCGATCCGCAGTTCCAGCCCGCCGGCACCGTGGCCGGCGGCTATCGAGGCCTGGGCACGGATGGCGAGGTGCTCCTGGCGGCGACCGGCGAACGTGGGCGCGCCGCTCCCGGCGCTCAGCCGCCAGCCGCCGCCGTCGAGCGGCTGCAGGACGTCTTCGGGAAACCCGCCGGGCGCCACCCAGGACGGCGGCAGCCCGGGTCCGGCGAGCTGCTCGAAGAAGGTGTCCGAGGCGGCCGGCTCGATGGGCTCGGCCAGCGCCGGCCATCCGTCGTCGCTCCAGGCCATCTCCGAGGCGAAGGTCTCGCGCCCGAGCACGTGCCATTGCGGTGTGTACCCCCGGGGCCGGATGCCGAGGTAGACCATCGCCCACCGGCCGTCGGGACGCTCCACGAGGTCGGCGTGACCGGTGTTCTGGACAGGGGAATCGGTACCGCGCGCCGTGACGAGCGGGTTGCGCGGCGACGGCTCGAACGGCCCGGCCGGTGAGGGGCCGCGGGCGATCGTGACGGCATGCCCGCGCTCGGTGCCGCCCTCGGCGATCATCAGGTACCAGTACTTCCCGATGTGGTACAGGTGCGGTGCCTCCGGGAACTTGCCGCCGGTTCCCCGCCAGAGCGGGTGACATTCGCTGAGCAGCGCGCCGGTGACCGGATCCAGCACCGCCTGGACGATGCCGTCGTGCCCGGCCGTGCTGAGCGCGGACCAGGTGAGGTAGCAGGTGCCGTCGTCGTCCCAGGCGAGATCGGGGTCGATGCCCAGGGCATTGGGAACCCAGACGGGATCCGACCACGGGCCGGCCGGGTTCTCGGCCGTCACCAGGAACTGCCCCGATCGATCGGAGGTGTTCGTCGTGATCAGGTAGCAGCGGCCGTCGTGGTAGCGCAGCGTCGGGGCGTAGACGCCACCTGAGGAAGCGGCGCCGACGACTGAGAGCTGCGACGGGCGGTCGAGCACGTGGCCGAGCTGCTGCCAGCTCCGCAGGTCCGTCGAGTGGTAGAGCGGCACGCCGGGTGCGTACTCGAAACTGGAGCAGACCAGGTAGTAGTCCTCGCCCACCCGACAGAGGCTCGGGTCAGGGTGGAAGCCGGCGATGACCGGGCGAACGGGCAGCTGCACGCGCTGATCATCCCTCGCCACAAGGGCTTTCGCCGAATCAGATGGGGCTGGACACCGTCGCGGCCAGCCGCTCGGCGACGGCGGCGACGTCGACCCGGGCCTGGGTGAGGTACTTGCGCGGATCGACCAGCGAGGGATCGGTGAGAGCCTGCCGAACGGCGTTGGTGAATGCCACGTTCAGGATCGTTCCGATGTTGACCTTGACGATGCCGCTGCGCACCGCTGCCTGCAGGTCGGTGTCGGCCACCCCGGAGGAACCGTGCAGCACCAACGGAACTCCGACCGTCTCTCGGATCCTGGCGATGAGGTCGAAGTCGAGGGATGCCGTGCGCTCCGTCATCGCGTGCGAGCTGCCGACCGCGACGGCGAGTGCGTCGACCTCGGTGTCGGCGACGAACCGCGCTGCCTCGTCGGGATCGGTCCGCACCCCCGGGGTGTGCGCGCCGCCCTTGCCGCCCACCGCCCCGAGTTCGGCTTCTACGTACAGCCCGTTGGTCCGGCCCCAGCGTGCCGCGTCCCGGGTGGCGGCGACGTTGTCGGCGAAGTCCAGCTTCGAAGCGTCATACATCACCGAGCTGAACCCCGCATCCGCGGCGCGGTGCAGCAGTTGCTGGTCTTCGACGTGATCCAGGTGCAGTGACACCTCCACCCCGGCACCATCGGCGATCGCGGCGGATGCCAGCGCGATCGGGAAGACGTTGCCGTGGTGGTAGGCGACGGCGTTCTCGCTGATCTGCAGGATCACCGGCGTGCCGGCCGCCTCCGCGCCGGCGACGATGGCCTCGGCATGTTCGAGGGTGATGACATTGAACGCGGCGACGCCTCGACCGGCTTCCCGAGCGGCTTCCACGATCTGACGAGTGGGTGCTAGCGGCATATCGGTTGCCTCTCAGTGGTCTGACCCGCACACGGGGGTGCTGCCGTGCCGACAACGACCTTGACGGAAACCCCATCGAAACGCAACGATATCCAATGACCCGCAACTAAGGCAACGCGTTGCGTGGCCTGGTGATGAGGGGGTGGCATGGACTATCTGGTCGGTCTCGATGTGGGCACCACCTCGAGCAAGGCTGTGGTCATCGACGGCAGGGGCACCGAGGTGGCGCACGGCCGCGCCGCGACCCCGTGGCACGTGTCCGCGGCCGGCGTGGAGACCGATGCGCCTGCGGTGCTCGAGTCGGCCGGCCTCGCTGTGGCCGAGGCGCTGCGCAAGGCGCCCCGTGGTCCGGTCGTCGGTGTGGGCGTTGCCAGCATGGGGGAGTGCGGTGTCCTGCTCAACCGCAACGGCGACCCGATCGCCCCTGTCGTCGCCTGGCATGACACCCGGGACGAGAAGGAGGTCCGTCAGCTCAGGGAGACCTTCGGTACTGAGGGTTTCGCGCGCCGGACCGGTCTGCCGTTGCGGTCCCAGTGGAGTCTGACCAAGCACCGCTGGCTCACCGAGCATCACGCTCCGAGCGAGGACGCCGTGCGGCGCCTAGGCATCGCCGAATGGGTGGTTCGCATGTTCGGTGGTGAGGAGGTCAGCGAGGGATCGCTGGCTTCCCGGACCGGCTGGCTGGACCTGGAGGCACGCGACTGGTGGGTTGACGCGCTCGAATGGTCCCGGATGAGGAGTTCACTGCTGCCGCCACTGGTCACGGCCGGTACCGCGGTGGGCCGGGTCACGTCCGCGGCGGGCTTGGACGCCTTGACCGGCGCTGTCCTGACTGTCGCCGGGCACGATCATCAGGCCGCCGCGATCGGTGCGCACGCCGCAGGTGCCGGCGACGTGCTGGATTCCTGCGGCACGGCAGAGGCACTCATCCGGACGGTGTTGCCAGGACTGGACTCCGAAGCCGTCCTGGCGCTGACCGGCGCCGGAGTCACCGTCGGATGGCACGCGCTGCCCGATCGCTGGTGCCTGCTCGGCGCCACCCAGGGTGGCTTGGTGCTCCAGCGGATTCTGGCCACCCTCGGCAAGACCGCTTCGGACCTGGCGGATCTTGACCCGCAGGCCCTCGCGACGGATCCGGCAGGGGTGCGGATCACCGGTGAGGACCCCGTCGGCATCAGCGGCATCACCGAGGGAACGGGGCCCGCGCAGGTATGGCGCGCGGCTCTTGAGGAGGTCACTCGGCGGGCCGGCGACATCCACGCGACCATGACCGCCGTCAGCGGTGACCACAACAACTTCATCGTGACCGGCGGCTGGGCACGCAGCTCGGCCCTGCTCGAGATCAAGAGGCGAGCGTTCGGACGGTTGACCCATCCGGACGTGGGCGAGGCCGGAGCGCGCGGAGCGGCGATGCTCGCCGGCGTGGCGGCGGGCATGTACCGCGACGCCGACCACGCGCAGACACTCGCGAAGGCCTGAGTTCACAGACATCGATGCCGGCGAACAGGTTGTCAGGAGGGCGAACGGCCGTGGCCCGGAACGCGAACAAGGTGTCAGGACGGGCCAATTCCGATAGCGGCCGTAGCCCGTACTCGCCGCAACGCCAGCATGCAATTCTACGGACACTCCGGGCGTCCGGCCGGGTCGATGCGGCCGACATCGCCCGCCAGCTGAGCGTGACGAGCGAGACCGTCCGCAAGGACATCATCCAGCTCGAGCGGCAGGGACTGCTACGCCGGGTGCATGGGGGAGCGGTGCCGATCGGTGACCTGAGCTACGAACCGGCCGTGACCGCCCGGGTCGAATACGCCGAAGAGAAGGAACGCATCGCCACCGCAGCATTGGCACAGCTGCCCTCATCCGGCTCGATCCTGGTCGATGCCGGGTCCACGACGGCCCGGCTGGCCGCACTCCTGCCCGACGATCGTGAGCTCACCGTCTTCACCAATGCGCTGCCCATCGCTCTGACCTTGCTGACGCGGCCACACCTGACGGTGTTCCCGATCGGCGGCCGGCTGCGCAGCCAGACGCTGGCAACAGTCGGCAGCTGGGCAGCCCGGATGCTGGGCGACATCAACGTCGACGTCGCGTTCCTCGGTACGAACGGCATCTCCGCACAGCGTGGCCTGACCACGCCCGATCCTGAGGAGGCAGCGATCAAACGGCTCATGCTGCGATCGGCACAACGGAAGGTGCTGCTGGCTGATCACAGCAAGGTCGGGCATCTGAGCGTCTGCAAGCACGCCGACATCGCCGACATCGATCTCCTCATCACAGACACGGGATTACCTCCCGACCAACTCGCAGCCCTCCGGGCGATCGGGCTCACCGTGGAGCAAACGTGATCATCACCCTGACCCCCAACCCGAGCATCGACCGCACCCTGGAGATATCGTCACTGACTCCGGGCAGCGTCCACCGCGCCACCGCGGAGCATGAAGAGCCCAGCGGCAAAGGGGTGAACGTCAGCCGTGCCCTGACCACGAACGGCATCGCCTCACTGGCGATCCTGCCGGTCGGCGGCTCCGCGGGAACTCAGCTCGAATCGCTGCTGCGCGCCGAAGGAGTCGACTTCCACGCGATCCCGATCTCCGACGCGGTTCGAGTGAACATCTCCCTCACCGAGCCCGGTGGCCGTGCGACGAAGATCAACGCACCGGGACCGGAGCTGAGCGCCGGCGAGCTGCGGAGTCTCACCGACGCCCTGCTGGACCGGGTCGGCGAAGGCGACTGGGTGGTGGCCTCGGGAAGCCTGCCCCGCGGGGTCAGCAGCGACTACTACGCAGGAGTATGCAGGCTGGTTCACGAGGCAGGCGGGCGCTTCGCCCTCGACGCCAGCGGATTACCGTTGCGCGCAGGCCTGAACGCAGGACCCGATGTCATCAAACCGAACGTCGAAGAGCTGGAAGAAGCGGTCGGCCGTTCGATCGGAACGCTCGGCGACGCCGTTGCCGCCGCCCAGGAGCTGATCGAACGGGGTGCCCGGTCGGCGGTGGTGAGCCTGGGTCCCGACGGTGCGTTGCTGATCGGCGCGGGCCAGTTACTGCATGCTTCGGGGCACGCGGCGAACCCGCGCAGCACCATCGGTGCCGGCGACGCGCTGCTGGCCGGTTTTCTCGCGGGCGGCGGGGACGGTGAGGCGGCGCTGCACGAGGCAGTCGCATGGGGTACCGCCGCGGTGGGGATGGAAGGAAGCCACGTACCAGTCATCACCGGACAACACAGGTCACTCGTGCGCATCAGCAGTGAGCCCGTGCTTGCCTACCGGCTCCATCACGACGGCACGGCAGCGACCACCTGAGCAGGATCTCCTGCTGACGCCGTCGTCCTGAGGCGTGTCAGGCCTCGAGCAGGAGCTGATGGGTACGAATGATCTCCTGGAGATCCAGCCGGACAAGTACTTCCAGGCGTTCCGCGGCATCCTCGGACAGCACACCGAACTCCTGCTCATGTCGCAGGAAGGTGGCTGCCACCAGCATCGTCGCGGTCACGGAGTTCCGTCCGGGTTGGTGGCTCCGCAGCGCGACCACGAACGGCTCCGGGCTGCCGAAGTCCGGCGCTGTCAGGAAGGCATAGCGGTAACCGGTGACCTCGTACGGCTCGAGGTCACCCGGGATGATCTGGCGAAGGGTGGACACGTTGCGCGGATCGGTGAACAACATCGATGCGCTGACCGGGTTGCTCCTGGTTTCGGGGCTTCTGGGACTGCCGCGCAGGGCATCGGAGATGGCGTCAAGCTCGTCGACGGTCAGGTCTTCGGGAAGTCCCTTCTCGGCGAGCAGGGCCCAGATCGGCTCGGATTCCGAGACCGCGCGTAGAACGTCTTCGCACACGCGTCCCTGCACTCCGATGTCCCGGCGGCGCAGCAACTCCAGATCCTCGGGAGCGAGTGCCTCCCCGGCGAGCCGCATGGCTGCCTTGCGGATCAATCCGCCGTCGTTGTAACGGCTCAAGCGCACCCGGAGTTCTTGGGTGTCCTCGGAGCCTTGGCCCGGGATCGTCATGACGTCGTCCCGCCTGGGTGAGCAATGACCTGGGTGAGCAATGACCTGGGTGAGCAATGACCGGCGCCTCCAGCCTACCCGCCCAGCAGTGCCGGTCCTCGTGCCGGCGTGTGTCAGCGACCCACGGTGAGAGGGCATATTGGTTGCTATGCAGAACACGCCGATCGCGGGACCGAATTGGGCGACGTTGCCGTCGCATCGTGAGTGGCTGGCTGAGGAATGTGGCCGGCTGCTGAACTTCG
This sequence comes from Jatrophihabitans sp., assembly GCF_036389215.1. Classification (GTDB taxonomy): domain Bacteria; phylum Actinomycetota; class Actinomycetes; order Mycobacteriales; family Jatrophihabitantaceae; genus Jatrophihabitans_A. The sequence continues at coordinate 11,044 of NZ_DASVQG010000257.1, read as the reverse complement.
CCGTCGCGTCGGTGCACCCCGATGGGGGTTTCGCCTGGCTGGATGACAATGGTGTCGCGTTGCTCGATCACCCTGTTCAGACCTATATCACCAGCCGGATGACTCACGTGTTCTCGCTCGGCCACCTGCTGGGCGTGCCGGGCATGGGCCGGCTTGCCGACCACGGGGTAGCGGCGCTGTCAGGTCGCCTGCGCGACGCCGAGCACGGCGGATGGTTCACCGCCGTGGGGCCTGATGGCCCTACGGCAGGGGAGAAGCGGGCCTATGAGCATTCCTTCGTCGTCCTCGCCGCCTCCAGCGCGGCGGCTGCCGGCCGCGACGGCGCCGAGCAGTTGCTCAGCGACGCCTTGGCCATAGTCGAGAGCCGTTTCTGGTCCGAGGAGGACGGGCTGCTCGCGGACGAGTGGGACCAGGAATTCCGAACGCTCGACCCCTATCGCGGGGTTAACGCCAATATGCACGCCGTCGAAGCCTGTCTCGCCGCGGCGGACGTCACCGGCCTGCCGGTGTGGCGGGAGCGGGCGCTGCGCATCGTGGAGCGCGTGGTGCACGGTTTCGCGCGCGCGAACGACTGGAGCCTGCCGGAACACTTCGATTCCGCATGGCAGGCAGTGCCGGAGTACAACAGCTCCGATCGCGCCCACCAGTTCCGTCCGTACGGGGTGACCATCGGACATCTGATGGAGTGGGCGCGGCTGGCGCTGCACCTGCGCGCCGCACTGGGAGCGGACGCCCCCGAGTGGTTGCTGGCCGACGCCGAGTCGCTGTTCGGAGCAGGGGTGCGACTTGGCTGGTCGGTCGACGGGGCCGAGGGATTCGTCTATACGGTCGACTGGGACGGAACCCCCGTGGTGCGGGACCGGTTGCACTGGGTGCTCACCGAGGCCCTCGGCGCGGCGGCGGCCCTCGGGTCGGTCACCGGCGACCCGCAGTACGAGCACTGGTACCGCCTCTGGTGGGACCACGCGGCCGCGCTCTTCATCGACCCGATCGGCGGGTCGTGGCGACACGAACTCGACCCTCAGAACCGGCCGGCTGGCACGGTCTGGAGCGGAAAACCCGATGTGTATCACGCCTTGCAGGCCACGATCGTCCCGGTGCTGCCGCTGGCACCCACGTTCGCGACCGCGCTGGCCCGCAGGCATGGCTGAGACAGGACGTGGGCGCCCCGTTCGGCCGGCGGTGAAGGTTCCTACCGTGAGCGCACCGCACCGGCCTCCCGTGATTCTGGTGACCGGGCCTCCGGCAACCGGCAAGAGCACCCTGGCGGCCGCGCTGGCCCGGAGGCTGACCGGCGCGCTGATCGACCAGGACGTGGCCACCGGCGCACTCGTCGATGTGATCGGCTCACTTCTCGACGTCCACGACCTCGACGACCCGCGGCTTGCCGCACTCACCCGCGACGCGCGGTACGAGACGATCCTGCAGCTGGCCGAGGACAACCTGCGCTGTGGCGTCGCGGTTGTGCTCGTGGCCCCGTTCACGGCCGAGCGACGCGATCTCGCCGCGTGGCACGACCTGCAACGCCGACTCGACACAGCCGGCGGAGTTCCGACTCTGGTCTGGTTGCAACTCCAGCCGGGGGAGATCCTCGCGCGGATGCGAGCGCGGGCGGCACGTCGCGACGTCGACAAGCTTCGTAACGAGGCGAGCCTGCTCGCCCGACTGGACCTTGATCCGCCGGCAGGGCCGCACCTTCGGCTGGATGCCGCGGCTCCGGCCGGCGACTTGGTCGAGCTGGTGGCGGCCCGACTCCAGGTCTAGCGCGCTGGTTTGCCATCGATGGCACAGCCATGTCATAGTGAATTCGTGACCTGCTTTGCCATCGATGGCAAAGCCCGAGCTCGCGATCGATCGATTGCCGAAAGGCCAATGTCCCATGGCAAATCCCGCACCGCAGTGCACCGGGCGGCTCGAGAGCCGCGTGCCGGCCACCGCACCGCATCGGCCGGTGCGAGCTGTAGAAGGCGCCCTGGTGAGCCGGTGAACGGCAGGACCATCCTGCGGGATGTCGCCGACGCGGCCGGCGTGAGCCTGCGCACCGCGTCCCGGGTGCTCAACGACGATCACCGAGTGGCAGCCGCCACCAGGCTGCGCGTGCAGCAGGCGATGCGCGAACTCCGGTTCCAACCGGATGAGATGGCGCGTTCACTGCGTGCCGGCACCGACGCCACGATCGGCCTCATCGTCGAGTCCATCGCCGACCCGTTCTTCTCGGCCCTGACCGAAGCGGTCGAGGCGGCCGTCGCTGTCGACGGCAAGTCGGTCCTGGTCGCCAGCACGCATCGCGACAGCGCCGCGGAGCGCCGCATCGTCGACCGGATGCTGCAGCGGCGGGTCGGTGGCCTGCTGATCTCGCCGACCGGTGACGACCACAGCTGGCTCGCGAACACCTCCGCTCCCGTCGTGTTCGTCGACCGGGCCGCCTACGGCCTGGAGGCCGACCTGGTCGGGATCGATGACCACCGGGCCGCTGTCGAAGCGGTCAACCATCTGATAGCGCACGGCCACCGCCGGATCGCCTACGTCGGGGACACCCCGGAGATCACGACATCCGCGGCACGCCTGGCCGGCTACCGCGACGCCCTGACCAGTTCTGGCCTGCGGGTGAGTGAGGAGCTGATCCGCTCGGACTGCGCCGCCGCACCAGCCGCCGGGGCGGCAACAGCAGCGTTGCTCGACCGCGATGACCCTCCCACCGCGATCTTCAGCGCCGGTACCCGTTGCTCGCTGGGCGTCGTGCCCACCCTGCACGCGCACGGCCGTGCCGACATCGCGCTCGTCGGATTCGGCGACTTCGCGATGGCCGACACGCTGCGACCCGCCATCACCGTGATCGACCACTCCGCACACGAGGTCGGTCGCGCCGCGGCGGCTCGACTCATCGCCCGGATCGCTGATCCAGAACTTAGGGTCGAGCACCTCCAGATACCAGTACGGCTGATCGAACGGGGTTCCGGAGAGCAACGCCCATGACATCGTTTTCCGAGGTCTTCATCGGCCTCGACCTGGGTACCACGACCTCCAAGGCGCTCGTGCGCACCGGCGATCACCGAGACATCGGAATCGTCGAGGCACCGACCCCGTGGCACAAGTACCCCGACGGGCGCACCGAAACGAGCGCCGAGATCCTGCTGAACCTTGCGAGGCAGCTGATCTCCCGGGCGATCTCCACCGCGGAGTCAGCCCTCGGACCGGTTCGTGCTCGTGGCATCGCGGTCGCGGGCCTCGCCGAGAGTGGCGTGCTGCTGGACGCCGCCGGACGCCCGGCGGCTCCCGTCCTGGCATGGTTCGACCCCCGTGGTCACCAGCAGGTCGACCGGCTGAGCGCGGCTGACCCTGGATTCGCCGGGTTGTTCGCTGCCAAGACCGGGCTGCCGTGGGACTGCCAGGCCAGCATCGCGAAGCTGATGTGGTTACAGGACAACGGCTGGCTCATCGGGCCGGGCGCGCGATGGCTCAGCGTTCCCGAGTGGATCGTCCACGAGCTCGGTGGCGACCAGGTCCGCGAGCCGTCGCTGGCGTCCCGGACCGGCTTGATCGATCAGAACACCAGCGACGGATGGCTGGACGGGTTCACCGCCGCGGGGCTGCCCGCCGGGCTGCTGCCGCCCGAACTCGCCGCCGGACACTGCGCCGGCCGGCTCTCCGCCGACCTGGCACCCACCGGCAGCGCCCGGGCCGTACTGACCGTGGCCGGCCACGATCATCCCGTCGCGGCGCTCGGTGGCGGCGCTGTCGGACCTGACGAGCTGTTCAATTCCAGCGGCACCGCCGACGTGGTGGCCCGCTCGATTCCTGGGCGCCTGGACGACCGGCAGCGCCGGGCCGTGGTCGGCTCCGGATGGTCAGCCGGCAGCCACATCCTGCCCGACACGACGCTGATCCTCGCCGGCGTACGGGGCGGCCTGCTCTTACGGCGCGTCCTGACGTCGCTCGGAGCCGACTCGCCCGAGGGCCGTGCGGCCCTTGACCGGGCCAGTCTCGCAGTCGATGCCCTGCCGCCCGGATTGGAGGTTTCCGGCGCGGGTCCGACCGGCAATGACGTCGTCATACGGCTCGGCGACGATGCCACTCCCGCGACGATCTGGGCCGCCGCCACCCGGTACACCGCCGCGGAGATCAGGACGCTACTGGCCAACATCGAACGAGTGGTCGGTCCTCATCGGCGAGGGGTGGCATCCGGCGGCTGGACGCGGATGAGCAGCGTCCGGGCCGCGAAGGCCTCGGCGATCGACCATCTGAGCTTCTCACCCGTTACCCAGCCGGGCGTCACAGGCGCTGCCCTGCTGGCCATGTACGCCGTCTCGGACGGCTCAACCGCGCTCGCCGACTTCGTCGTCCAGGCCTGCCGCGACACCGACCCCATCACAGTTCACCGTTAAGGAAGTACGTGAGATGACAGCACCAACCACCAAGCCCATCAAGACACTCGATGACATCGCCGCGGACAACGGCGTGTTCTCCATCATCGCGATGGACCAGCGAAACACGCTGCGCCGGATGTTCACGGCCGCCGGCCTCGACGCCAGTGACCAGGACCTGCGCACCGCGAAGGCCGATGTTGCCCGCGTGCTCACCCCCGGTGCCAGTGGCATTCTCTTCGACCCCACCTACGGCGTCCCGGCGGTCATGGAGGCCGGTGCGCTCGCACCGAACTGCGGCTTGCTGGTCGCGGCAGAGCCCTCCGAGCGTGCCACGTTCGAAGGCGAGCCGCGGGGCCACCGCGATCCGGCCCTGAACGCTCGATGGGTTCTCGACCAGGGTGGCGACGCGGTGAAGTTCTTCGTGCAGCTCCGGGCCGATCGACCCGCCCCTGCCGCCGGCGCCCCGGACCTGGTGGCCGAGGTGCTCGAGGTCTGCCGCGACGTCATCGCCGACTGCCGCGCCGAAGGTGTTCCGTCGGTGATCGAGAACCTGGTGTACCCGTTGCCCGGCGAAGAGCTGCGCGGCAAGGCTCGCGAGAACGCGATCATCGAGTCTGCGCGGGCGCTGAACGAGCTCGACATCGATCTGCTCAAGCTGGAGTATCCGGGTTCGCCGGAAGGGTGCCGGCGCCTTGCATCGGTCCTGGACCGGCCCTGGGCCGTGCTGTCGGCCGGCGTGCCGTTCGAGGAGTTCAGCGAGGTACTGAAGGTTGCCTTCGACGAGGGTGGCGCCTCCGGCTTCATCGCCGGCCGCTCAGTATGGCGGGAAGTCCTACCGCTCACCGGCGAGGCACGCCAGCACTTTCTCGAGACCGTCGCACGGCCTCGCCTCGATGCGCTGGTGGGCGTAGCCGCCGAGCGGGCCGTGCCGTGGCGGAAGGCTCGTCCGAGCGCGGCATGACACCGGTGACATACCGGTTGAAGTAGCGCGTATGACACCGGTGACAGATACGGGGCTCACGGCAGCATGACACCGGTGACAGGATGCGGCTGAAAATGTTACCTGACACCGGTGACAGCGCCGCAACGATGTGATTTAGTGCTTGTGACACACGTCTGGACCAGCAGGGAATCCCGCGCCAACAGCGGCCGGCTCCGTTCCCGCGCCGAGGCAGGATCCATGATCCCGCGTCTCAAAGCTCCTCCCTGGGTGACCTTCCTGCCGCACCCATTCACACCGCACTCCGTCCATCGGCTTCTTCGGCCACCCTTGAAAGCCGCGAAAGGAAGATTCGATGAAGGCCGTCGTGTACGACGCTCCGCGCAGTTACGACATCAAAGAGATTCCGACACCGACCGCCGGACCCGGACAAGTGCGGATCAAGGTTGACCAGGTCGGCGTCTGCGGGACAGATCTGCATATCCACCATGGTGATTTCAACGCGGTCTTCCCGCTGATCCCCGGCCACGAACTCGTCGGTGTGGTGGATGAACTGGGTGAGGGCGTGACGCGCTTCAAGCTGGGTGAGCAGGTCACGGTCAACCCCAATGTCTACTGCGGTTACTGCGACTACTGCCTGTCCGGTCGCTTGATCCTGTGTGCCAACGCCAAGGGCTTGGGCAGCAACTATCCAGGCTTCTTCGCTGAGTACGTGACGGTCTCGGAGTTGCTCGTCTTCAACGTGGACGGGCTTGACCGTGACACCGCCGTCTTCACCGAACCTGCGGCCTGTGCGATGCACGGACTTGAGACGCTCGCCCCCCGCCCCGGTTGCAAGGCACTGGTCTTCGGCGCGGGACCCACCGGCTTGTTGCTGGCCCAGCTGATCGCCACCGGCGGCGCGGCGTCGGTGACCGTCGCCGGCCCGACCCAGTACAAGCTGGACCGCGCCGCGGCGTTGGGCCTGGAGCACCAGGTCCGGATCGACCGCGACGATCCTGACGGCACGCTGGCCAAGCTGCGCGAAGCATCCGGAGGCGACGGTTACGACGTCGTAGTGGAAGCCACCGGCTCCACCGTCATCGGCGAGGTCTGCGTTCCGCTCACTCGCAACGGTGGCACCGTGCTGGTGTACGGGGTGACCCGCGCGGACGAAGTCGTGAAGTTCCATCCGTTCGACGTCTTCCGCCGTGAGATCACCATCAAGGGGTCGTTCGCCGAGATGACCTCGTTCGGTGCCGCGATAGCCGCTCTGCGAAACGGGCGCGCGAAGACCGACGGCATCATCACACACCGTTTCGGCTTGGACGACTACGGAAAAGCACTGGACGCGGTGGCGTCCGACCCGTCGGCGCACAAGGTAGTCATCGAGGCCTGAGGACACCGTGGCCACGATGAATACCCGTCAGTCAGCGGGGTGATCCGGTGACCTCGAGGGCAGCCGCGCGGCCCGCGATGCTGGGCATCGACCTCGGCACCAGTTCGGTCAAGGTAGTGCTGACCGACCTCGAGGGAGCCGTGATAGGCCAGGCCGCCGGAGAATACCTCGTTGTCAATGAGCGCCCCGGCTGGGCGGAGACCGACCCTGCCGACTGGTTGGCGGCGACCGTGTCGACCGTGCGTCAGTGCGTCGACGAGGCCGGCGCCGATCCGCGGGCGATCGGACTGTCGGGGCAGATGCATGGCGTCGTGCCGGCAGATGCCGCGGGGCGGCCCGTCCGGCGCGCCATGCTGTGGTCCGACTCGCGAGCCGTACGGGAGCTGGCCACCTACCAGAATCTGCCGGACAAAGCGCGGGCACGCCTGGCAAATCCCCTCACGCCCGGAATGGCCGGCCCGATGCTCGCGTGGTTGGCCACCCACGAACCCGCCACCTGCACCGATATGCGGTGGGCCCTGCAGCCCAAGGACTGGCTTCGAGCGCAACTGACCAGCTCCTTCGCGACCGAGCCCAGTGACGCCTCCGCCACGCTGTTGTACGACATCCAGGGTGACGACTGGGACGCCGAGGTCGTCGAATCCCTCGGCCTGGACGCCGCGATCCTTCCCGGTGTACTGCCTGATGGGGGCCAACGTGCTGGAGAACTGACTTCCCAGGCAGCCGAACTGCTCGGGCTGCGCGCAGGCATCCCGGTCGCCGCCGGCGCCGCCGACACCGCGGCCGCCGCCCTCGGATCGGGGCTGGTGCAGCCGGGCACAGCACAGCTGACGATAGGGACCGGAGCGCAGGTCGTCACGCCCCTCACGGTCCTGCCCCTCGAATTGTCGAGCACCGAGCCCGTGACCCACCTGTACCGTGCCGCGACGGAACACGGCTGGTACGCGATGGCCGCCGTGCTCAACGGCGGTCTGGCCCTGGCATGGGTGCGGCAGGTTCTCGGCATGTCCTGGCAGGAGCTCTACGATTCGGCCGCCGGTGAGCCGGCGGCGGACGACCCGTACTTCCTGCCGCATCTCAACGGTGAACGCACCCCGTACATGGACCCGGGCCTGCGGGGAGCATGGACGAATCTGGCGCCGCGGCACGACCGGCAGCGACTGGCTCGGGCCGCGCTGGAGGGTGTCGCGTTCGCGATTCGCGATGCGGTCGGCTGCGTCCTCGATCCGGCAGGCGGCGTCGATCACCTCCGCCTTGCCGGTGGTGGCAGCAAGCACCCTGCCTGGCAGCGGTTGCTCGCCGATGTCCTGGACCGCTCGCTGCATCCGGTCGATGTTGCCGCGGCATCCGGGCGGGGGGCCGCCGCGCTCGGTGCCAAGGCGGCCGGGCTCCTGGATGAACCTGCGCTGCTCGAGCAGCTGACCCCGGTGACGAGCATGACCGAACAACCCGCAGCAGGCCGTGCCGAGCACTATCTGCAGCGCCACCAAGGTTTCGTCCGGAAACTCCAGGCGCTGCGCGCCACCGACCCTGACGCCGACCCCGACTCCGGGCATCCCGGCGGCGCGGCTGATCACAGGCTGGTCCGGCCGGTGGGGACTTCGCAGTGACCTGTCAGGTGGAGCCGGCTCGGAGTCGGGTGCTCGGAACCTGGCACTCGTTCGCGACTGGGTCCTCGGGTGCGTTGCCCGATGGCCGAAGGCAAGTGACCGATCAGGTGATCCTGACGGCAGAGACCGAGGGGCGTTGGCCCCCCGCGTAGTGAGGTGGTGGTAAGACCGTGGCGACACCGATTCTCGAAGCCCGGGGAATCTCCCGAAGCTTCGGACATGTACGCGCTTTGCACAATGCCGACTTCGACATCATGCCGGGGGAGGTGGTGGCACTCATCGGCGACAACGGGGCCGGGAAGTCGACGATGGTCAAGGCGTTGACCGGGAACCTCGAACTCGACGCCGGGCAGTTGTTCTTCGACGGTGAACAGGTCACTATCACCAGCCCGCAGCAGGCAACCCACCTGGGCATGGAGGTCGTCTATCAGGACCTGGCGCTGGCACCGCATCTGAATCCCTTCCAGAACATGTTCCTGGGCCGTGAGATCCCGCGCCGGGGCATTCTCGGAAAGTTGGGGTTCATGGACGACAAGGCCATGAAGGCCAAGGCTAAGGCGGGCTTTGACGACCTGGGCGGCACAGTCCGGTCGATGACGGCGCCCGTTGGCTCGATGTCGGGTGGGCAGCGCCAGCAGATCGCCATCGTGCGAGCGATCGCGTGGGCGGGCAAGGTCGTCTTCCTCGACGAGCCCACCGCCGCGCTCGGGGTGGTGCAGACCAAGAACGTGCTGGACACCATCAAGCGTGTCCGCGACCGGGGCATCGCCGTCGTGCTCATATCGCACTCGATGCCGCATGTGCTCGAGGTCGCCGACCGGATCCAGGTCATGCGGCTGGGCACCCGGGTAGCCACGCTGCCCGCGGCCGGCACCACCGTCGAACAACTCGTCGGCGCCATGACCGGTGCGCTGGAGTTTGCGGGAAAGGCAAAGTCATGAGTGTTATCACCACGCCTGCCGAGCAGGGCGAGGTCGCCGTCGTCGACCCGAGCGAGCAGCATCCCTCTATAGTCAAAAGGGTTCTCAGCCTCCAGTCGGTGTGGATCCTCGGCGTCCTGCTGGTCATCGTGGCCTTCTTCTCGATCGCCGCGGGCAGCAAGTTCCTCTCCACCAGCAACTTCTCGCTGATCTCGCAGAACGTCGCCGTCTGGGCGGTGCTGGGCGTCGGGATGACCTTCATCATCATCACCTCTGGCATCGACCTGTCCATCGGATCGGTGCTGGTGTTCTCCTCGGTGATTGCCGCCAAGGTGATGGAGCGGGTCGGCGGTGACGGGTGGGCAGTGGCAATTCTCGGGATTCTCACGGCGGTGATCTCGGGCACCGCGTGGGGAACGCTGAACGGCGTCCTGGTGGCCAAGTCCAAGATCCCGCCGCTGATCGTGACGTTGGGCGCCCTGTCGGTGGCGCTCGGCCTGGCACAGGTGATCACCTCGGGTATCGACATCCGCGCGGTTCCCATGGCGATGACCGACTTCAGCACCTACATCAAGGTGCTGGGCATCCCGTCGCTGCCGTTCGTCGCGCTGATCGTGGTGATCCTGGGCGCGATCATCCTGCACAAGACCAAGTTCGGGCGATACACCTACGCCATCGGATCGAATGAAGAGGCCGCACGCCGGGTCGGGATCAAGGTCGACCGGCACCTGATCATGATCTACGGCATGTCCGGGCTGCTGTCCGGCTTCGCCGCGTGCCTGGCGCTGGCCCAGTTCGGGACCACCACGATCGCCGGCCAGTCCTTGACGAATCTCAATGTCATCGCCGCGGTGGTGATCGGCGGCACCTCCATCTTCGGCGGTGAAGGCTCCATCTTCGGCACCGTCGTCGGACTGTTCATCCCGGCGGTGTTGCAGGCCGGCTTCGTCATCATCGGCGTCGAGGCGTTCTGGCAGGGCGTCGCCGTCGGCACGGTGCTGGTGGCGGCCGTGTACGTCGACCAGTCCCGTCGCAAGGCGGCACTACGCGGCGCCGGACGGAAGAACCCGATCCTCGCCCTGTTAACCCGGACCAAGTAGAAGGAGCAGCTGTGACCTCATCCAGAATCCCCAAGATCGCCACCGGCCTGGCGTGCCTGTTGGTGCCGCTGGCCGCCTGCACGAACTCCAAGCCTGCCGCTACCGTCACGGTCACGGCCGCCGCGCCCGGCGGCTCGACCTCCGCCTCGGCCTTGGCCGGCGCCGCGGCGGCGACGGCAAGCTCGGTGGCCGCCCCGGCCAAGGCCAGCAAGGACTACAAGCTGAGCTTCGTCCAGGGCGTCGCCGGTGACGAGTTCTACATCTCCATGCAATGCGGCATCCAAGCCGAGGCAGCCAAGCTCGGGGTGTCGGTCAGGACCCAGGGCCCGCAGAAGTTCGACCCCACCCTGCAGAGGCCGATCGTCGACTCCGTGGTCTCCTCCAAGCCAGACGCGATCCTGATCGCGCCCACCGATGTCAGCGCGATGCAGTCACCCTTGCAGGCGGCAGCGCAGGCAGGCATCAACGTGGTGCTGGTGGATACCACGGTGAAGGACCCGTCGTTCGCCACCTCGCAGATCGCCTCGGACAACATCGGCGGCGGTAAGGCGGCGTTCGACGCGATCAAGCAACTGGCTCCGCAAGGCGGCAAGGTGCTGATCATGTCGGTCGATCCGGGCATCTCCACCACCGACGCGCGCGCGAAGGGATTCGAGGACGCGGTCAAGGCTGACTCCAAGTACCAGTACCTCGGCATCCAGTACTCGCACAATGACCCTGCCACCGCGT
>NZ_DASVQG010000256.1:0-6919 GCF_036389215.1 Jatrophihabitans sp. | reverse complement strand
ACCCGCGGTGGGTGACCCCGGTGCCACCGGCGCTGGCCGACTTCGCGGCGCAGGCCGGGGTGCTGGTCACGGTGGAGGACGGCGTGGCGGTCAACGGTGCCGGTTCCCGGTTCGCCCAGCACCTGGGCGAGCAGGGCCTGAGCGTCCCCACCCGCGAGATCGGCATCCCGGTCGACTTCCTGGAGCACGGGAAGGTCGCCGAGGTGCGCGCCGCCATCGGCTTGACCCCGCAGGGCATCTCACGCCGGGTGGTCGAGTTCGCGGCGGCCGTGCTCGGGCGCGGGGACGGCCCCGGCGACGGCGGCGCCGGGCTGTTCGAAGCCGGTCACTCGCAGGTTCGGGACACCGACCGCCGGCGTGAGTGACCTCCTGTACCCGGTTACTTGCTGTTCGTGAGATCGTTGCCCCATCACCTGCGCCTTCGACGGCCGTCGAGAGCACCCAGAAAGCGGAGACAGCGTGCGCGTACTTGTGGTTGAAGACGAGACCCAGCTGGCGGATGCGGTAGTCCGCGGACTGCGACGAGAAGGAATGGCGGTCGACGTCGCCTACGACGGCGACGAGGGCTTCACCAAGGCGACCACCACCCGGTATGACGTGGTGGTGCTCGACCGGGACCTGCCGGGCAAGAGCGGTGACGAGATCTGCCGCTCGCTGACCGACGAGGGCGTGCTGACCCGGGTCATCATGCTGACCGCCAGCGGCTCCATCGAGGACAAGGTGGAGGGGCTGGCCCTCGGTGCCGATGACTACCTGGCCAAGCCGTTCGCCTTCGCCGAGCTGGTGGCCCGGGTGCGAGCTCTCGGGCGCCGCGCCACGCCGGCTGCCCCGCCGGTGCTGCAGGCCGGCGACCTGGTGCTGGACCCGTCCAAGCGGACCGTGACCCGCTCCGGGCGCAACGTCGACCTGACCCGCAAGGAGTTCGGCGTGCTGGAGACGTTGCTGTCGGCCGCCGGGGTCGTCGTCTCCAGCGAGGAGCTGCTCGACCGGGTCTGGGACGAGCACGCCGACCCGTTCACCACGACGGTGCGGGTGACCATGATGACCCTGCGCCGCAAGCTCGGCGAGCCGCCCGTCATCGAGACGGTGGTGGGCTCAGGCTATCGAGTAGACCCCACCCTGGTCACCGCGCCCGCCGAGGGCGATGAGTCTGGAGGTTCGACCGACCAGTGAGACTGGTGCAGCCGTCGCTGCGGATCCGGATGGCGCTGCTGTATGGCGCTCTGGTGCTGCTCATCGGCGCTGCCCTGCTGGCCACGTCCTACATCCTGCTCGACCGCGCGCTCAGCCAGATCGCGCTGCCGCCCAACCCCGGCGACGTCACCATCATCGACAACGCCACCGGCGGCAGGACCACCTGGAACCCGTCCGATGCGCGCTCGCTGATGCGCACCGGCGCGCTGCACTACCTGCTCAGGGACGGCCTGCTGTACTTCGGGGTGATCGTCCTGATCGGCTCGATCGGCGGCTACCTGCTGGCCCGCCAGGCGCTGCGGCCGGTGGCCCGGATCACCGCCACCGCCAAGCAGCTGTCGACCAAGACGCTCAGCGAGCGGATCGGGCTGGGTGGCCCCGACGACGAGCTGCGCGAGCTGGCCGACACCTTCGACGAGATGCTGGCCCGGCTGGATGCCGCCTTCGGCAGCCAGCGCCGGTTCGTGGCCAACGCCAGCCATGAGCTGCGGACCCCGCTGGCCGTGATCCAGACCGAGCTGGATGTCACCCTGTCCGACCCGAACGCCCCACCGGACGAGCTGCGGCGGATGGGCGAGGTGGTCCGGGAGGCCACCAACCGCGCCCAGAAGCTGGTGGACGCGCTGCTGGCGCTGGCCCGGCTGCAGGGCCGGGAGGGCCAGACCCTGGAGCTGACCGAGGTGGTCACGCTCAACGAGCTGATCCCGAACGCCACCGCGGCGGCCAAGGCCGAGGCGGTCACCCGGGGCATCACCATCACCGCCGAAGGCGAGCCGGTGCGCACCACCGGCGACCCGCGGCTGCTGGAGCGGGTGATCGGCAACCTGGTCGAGAACGCGGTGCGCTACAACGTCCCCGGCGGCTGGGTGCAGATCAAGACCGAGTCGGTCGGCGCCGGAGCGAACCGCACGTCACGGATCGTGGTGCTCAACAGCGGGGTGCCGGTGCAGCCCGAGGAGGTCGAGGGCCTGTTCGACGCCTTCCGCAGGGGTGGCCGGGCCCGGACCGGCCAGCGTGGCGCGGGCCTGGGACTGTCGATCGTCCGGGCGATCGTGGACGCTCACAACGGTTCGATCGCGGCCAGCGCGAACCCGGCCGGTGGCTTGCGGGTCGAGATCTCCTTCCCCGCCTCCGCCGACAGCGAAGCATCGCTGATCTCCTAGCGGTCAGCTGCCAGCCACCACTGTCGATGATGCGCCTCAGTGACCAGCGCCTGCGCCCGCGGCTGCCGTCGTGGACCAGCTCTCCCGGATTCGGGGTGGCGGTGCTGTTCGTGCTCGCCGTGATCCTGATAGCGCACGGTGAGCCGCAACCGTCCTCACGGCCCAGCGGCACCTCGGTCGGAGTGAGCGGCAGCCCCAAGGTGCCCGCGGCGGTGCCGGCCCTGCTGGTGATCCGGGCCGGCGTGGTGGAATCGCGGCAGGGCTCCAGCGTCCGAAGGGTGAACCTGCCGGTCGCCGCACGGCCGCTGTCGGTGGTGACCGGGCGCGGCATCAGCGTGGTGCTGGCGGCGCTGGACGGCCGGCAGCGCGCCTATGCCGTGCGGCCGGACCTGGCCGTCCACGACCTCGGGCCGGCCGACGCGGTGATCCCGGCAGCGACCGGGGCGGCCGCGGTGCTCGTCGAGACGGGGCTGACCGAGCCGGGCAAGCTGGTCGCCAGCGCCGCGGGGACCACGACCGCCAGCCGCACGCCGTCGGCCAGCCCCACCGAGACCGGGCCACCGGAGCTGCGCGACTTCGCCGTGCAGCGCTATGACCCGGCGGCCCGGCGGGTCGGAATCTCGCAGTTCCTGCCGGCGGGCACCCGGATCGCGACCGACACCGCCGTCGGCCTGGTGGTGTGGAAGCCGGTCAACCGGGTGTTCGACCAGGGCGTGGCGCTCGAGCCGCTGTCGGCCGCGGCGATGCTGATCCGGCCGAACAGGTCGCTGCGCCAGCTCGGCCCGGTGCATCCGCTGGCCGCCGACGCCACCAACCTGCTGGTCTGGGACGTTGCCATCCGGCGGTTCGGCCTGATGCCGCTGCGCTACGCCACCTCGACCGCCACCAGCACCGCCAGCCCGTCGGCGTCGGCCAAACCCTCGGCGTCACGCAGCCCACCGGCCCGGACCGGCTCTGCCTCGGCCACCGCCAGCCCGACCACGGTCGCCGGGGTGCGGTGGTTCCAGCCGACCCGGGGGATCACCGTGATGACCGGGCCGGCCAGCTTCAATCCGGACGGCTCGGCGTTCGCGGTGTACGGCCAGGTCGGGCCGCGGCGCCGGCTGATCGTGGCGCAGCTGAAGAACCTGGGCACCGACCGGGTCGAGGTGCTGGCGCTCGTCCAGCCACCGGCTCCGAGCAGCCAGCCGGGCCGCAGCAGCCAGCCGGGTTCGGCGGGGCAGTCCGGCCCGTCGGTGACCGTCAGTGGCTCCAGCACGGTCGGCACCACCGGGGCGCCGGCCAGTTCCGGCTCGGTGGGTTCGGGGACGTCGGCTACCGGCAGCAGATCGAGGTCGGCGTCGCCGTCGGTGCCCGCGCTGCAGCCGGACGGCTTCCCGATCCAGGCACCGCTGACCCCGCTGTGGTGGAACGGCCAGGTCGTGGCGCTCGGCGCGGACGCCACCGTGGTCGGCTACCGGCCGGGCAGCAACCAGGCCTCGCTGCTGGACCTCGGGCCCGAGGACCTGCAGTCGATGGCCGAGATGCCCTGATCCGGGCAGCGTTCAGCCGGGGCACCGTCCAGCGAGAGCCCGGTCAGCCGCCGGATTGGTCAGCCGCCGGATTGGTCAGCCGCCGGGGCGGCTCAGGCGTGCGCGACGCTGGCGATCCCGGGTGGCAGGAACCGGTTGCCCCGGACCTTCTCCGAGATCCCCTGGCGGTCCAGGTACGGGGTGACGCCGCCGAGGTGGAACGGCCAGCCGCTGCCCAGCAGCATGCACAGGTCGATGTCCTGCGGTTCGGCCACCACGCCGTCGGCGAGCATCAGGTCGATCTCCTCGGCCAGCGCGGCCAGCGCCCGGTCGCGGACCTGTTCCTCTCCTGACGGCCGGTCGCCGAGGACGAACAGCTCCGCCACCTCGGGATCGACCTCCGGGCTGCCGGAGTCCCAGACGTAGACGCCGGGCTTGTTGGCCTCGACCAGCCGGCGCAGGTTCTCCGACACCGGATAGCGGTCGGGAAACGCCGCGTGCATGGTCTCGGCGACATGCAGCGCGACCGCCGGTCCCACCAGGGCCAGCAGGACGAACGGCGGCATCGGCAGGCCCAGCGGGGCCAGCGCGCGGTCCGCGACCTCGATCGGGGTGCCCTCGTCCACCGCCGCGGTGACCTCGCCCAGGAACCGGGTCAGCAGCCGGTTCACCACGAAGGCCGGCGCGTCGGACACCAGCACGGCCGACTTCTTCAACGTCTTGGCCACCGCGAACGCCGTGGCCAGCGACGCGTCGTCGGTCTTGGCGCCCCGGACGATCTCCAGCAGCGGCAACACCGCTACCGGGTTGAAGAAGTGGAAGCCCACCACCCGTTCGGGATGGCGCAGCTCGGCGGCCATCTCGGTGATCGACAGCGACGAGGTGTTGGTCGCCAGGATCGCCTCGGGGGACAGGTGCTGCTCCAGTTCGGCGAAGACCGCCTTCTTGATCGACAGCTCCTCGAAGACCGCCTCGATGACGAAGTCGGCGTCGGCGAAGGCGTCCTTGGTCAGCGACCCGGTCACCAGCGCCGTGAGCCGGTTGGCCTTGTCCTGGCTGATCCGGCCCTTGGCCAGCAGCGACCCGATCTCGCCGTGGACGTAGCCGACGCCCTTGTCCAGGCGCCCCTGGTCCAGGTCGGTGAGCACCACCGGCACTTCGAGCCGGCGGGCGAACAGCAGCGCCAGCTGGCCGGCCATCAGCCCGGCTCCCACCACGCCGACCTTGGTGACCTTGCGGGCCAGCGACTTGTCCGGGGCGCCGGCCGGCCGCTTGGCGCGCTTGTTGACCAGGTCAAAGGCGTACAGGCCGCTGCGCAGCTCGTCGCTCATGATCAGGTCGGCCAGCGCCTCGTCCTCGGC
This sequence comes from Jatrophihabitans sp., assembly GCF_036389215.1. GTDB lineage: Bacteria > Actinomycetota > Actinomycetes > Mycobacteriales > Jatrophihabitantaceae > Jatrophihabitans_A. The sequence goes on along the minus strand of NZ_DASVQG010000256.1, from coordinate 1,690 downwards.
CGCCGTGCCGTCGGCGAAGCTTGCCGTCCGGGCCAGCTCGATCAGCTCCAGCGCGCGGTAGGGCGCGGGGGCGCTGCCGTGCAGCCGGGCGTCCGCCGCGGCCTTGCCCTTGGCAAGTGCTGAATCCCAGCCGGCGCCGCGGTCGATCTCGGGCCGTTCGACCGGCTTCGAGCCGTCGATGACCCGCACGGCCCAGCGCAACGACTCGGCGAGGAAGTCGGCAGAGTCCAGCAGGACGTCGGCGATGCCGAAGTCGGTGGCCTGCTTGGGGGTGAGCATCTTGTTCTGGTTCAGGGCGTTCTCGATGATCACCCGGACGGCCTTGTCGGCCCCGATCAGGTTGGGCAGCAGCTGGGTGCCGCCCCAGCCCGGCACCAGCCCGAGGAAGCACTCGGGAAAGGCGATCGCCGCGGCAGAACTGGACACGGTGCGGTAATCGCAGTGCAGCGCCAGCTCCAAGCCGCCGCCCAGCGCCGCGCCGTTGACGAACGCGAAGCTGGGGACGTCCAGGTTCCGGAATCGGGCGAAGACCCGGTGGCCCTCCTGAGCCATCACCAGCGCCTGGGCCCGTTCGGTCACCAGCCCGATCCCGGAGATGTCGGCGCCGGCGGCGAAGATGAACGGCTTGCCGGTCACCCCGACGGCGCCGACCTTCGGCGAGCGGGCCGCGATCTGGTCCAGCGCCTCGTCCAGTGACCGCAGGCCGGCCGGGCCGAAGGTGGACGGACGGGTGTGGTCGTGGCCGTTGTCCAGGGTGATCAGCGCGAACTCACCGGCCAGGCCGGGGAGGTCGAGGTAGCGGACCAGGGCCCGGGTGACGACCTCGTCGGGAAATTCCGGGGCGTTCACAGGCCTGCTCCGTTCGCCACTGCGTCCTCAGCTGCGTTCTCGGCGGCGTTCTCGGCGGCATAGTGGGGGTTCTCCCAGATCACCGAGGCACCCTGGCCGAAGCCGACGCACATCGCGGTCAGGCCGTAGCGCACCTCGGGATGCTCGGCGAACTGCCGGGCCAGCTGGGTCATCAACCGCACGCCGGACGAGGCCAGCGGGTGGCCCAGCGCGATCGCGCCGCCGTACTGGTTGACCCGGGGGTCGTCGTCGTCGATGCCGTAGTGGTCCAGGAAGGCCAGCACCTGGACGGCGAAGGCCTCGTTCAGCTCGAACAGGCCGATGTCGGAGATGCTCAGGCCGGTGGCGGCCAGCGCGCGCTCGGTGGACGGGATCGGCCCGACGCCCATCACCTCGGGGTCGACGCCGGCGAAGCCGTAGCCGACCAGGCTCATCCGCACCGGCAGCCCCAACTCGGCGGCGGTCTCCGCGCTGGCCAGGATGCAGGCGGTAGCCCCGTCATTGAGGCCGGCGGCGTTGCCGGCGGTGATCCGCCCGTGCGGCCGGAACGGGGTCTTCAGGGCGGCCAGGTCCTCGAGGGTGGTGCCCGGGCGGGGCGGCTCGTCCTTGGTGGCCAGGCCCCAGCCCTGCTCGGCGGAGCGGATCGCGACCGGCACCAGATCCGGCTGGATCTTGCCCTCGGCGTAGGCCTTGGCGAGCTTCTCCTGGCTGCGCAGGGCATAGCGGTCGGCGCGGTCCTTGGTCAGGTGCGGAAACCGGTCGTGCAGGTTCTCAGCGGTGGCGCCCATCGAGAGCGCGTCCAGGGAGACCAGCTTGTCGGCCAGGAACCGCGGGTTGGGGT
>NZ_DASVQG010000255.1:0-16375 GCF_036389215.1 Jatrophihabitans sp. | reverse complement strand
CGCAGTGAAGGTCATAGCCCGGTGAGCCACTCAGCACATCCCGCCGGACCGAGCCACGGGCACCCGCTGCCCACGGTGGAGCCGGTGATCACGCCGCCCGATCCGGCGGTGCTCAACCCGCGGATCTGGCCTGTCAACGTTTCCCGGCAGGCCGGTGAGCTGGCGGTCGCCGGCCTGCCCGCCACCAGGCTGGCCGCCGAGCACGGCACCCCGGTGTTCGTCCTGGACACCGAGGACCTGCGCGAGCGGGCCCGGACGTACGCCACCGCCTTCGAGGGCGGCGACGTCTACTACGCCGGCAAGGCCTTTCTGTGCACGGCGGTCGCCGGCCTGCTCGCCGGGGAGGGCCTGGGCATCGACGTCTGCACCGCCGGGGAGCTGGCGATCGCGTTGCGGGCCGGCGTCGATCCGCAGCGGCTGGCGTTGCACGGCAACAACAAGTCGGTCGAGGAGCTGCGGCTGGCGGTCGAGGCCGGCGTCGGGCGGATCGTGCTGGACAGCTACCTGGAGATCGACCGGCTCGCCGAGCTGGCCGGCGGCGCGGGCGTGCGTCCCAAGGTGCTGATCAGGGTGACCGTCGGCGTCGAGGCGCACACCCACGCGTTCATCGCCACCGCCCACGAGGACCAGAAGTTCGGCTTCTCACTTGCCACCGGCCAGGCGCAGGCCGCGGTGGCGGGGGTGCTGAGCCGTTCGGAGTTGGAGCTCGTCGGCCTGCACTCCCACATCGGCTCGCAGATCTTCGACACCGGTGGTTTCGAGGTGGCCGCGCACCGGGTGGTGGGGCTGCTGGCCAGGATCCGGGACCAGCACGGCCTCGAGTTGCCCGAGATCGATCTGGGCGGCGGCCAGGGGATCGCCTACGTCGACGGCGACGACCCGCAGCCGGCGGCCGAGGTCGCCGCCCGGCTGCGCGAGATCGTCGAGCGGGAATGCGGCCTGGCCGGGCTGGCGGTGCCGCGGCTCTCGGTCGAGCCCGGCCGGGCCATCATCGGCCCGTCGATGCTCACCCTGTACGAGGTCGGCACCGTCAAGGCGATCGAGCTCGACGGCGGCCTGGTGCGCAACTACGTCTCGGTCGACGGCGGCATGAGCGACAACATCCGCACCGCCCTCTATGACGCCGACTACACCGTGGTGCTGGCCAACCGGATCAGCAGCGCGCCGCCCCAGCTGTCCAGGGTGGTGGGCAAGCACTGCGAGAGCGGTGACGTGGTGGTGCGCGACTGCTGGCTGCCCGCCGACCTGGCGCCGGGCGACCTGCTGGCAGTGGCCGCGACCGGCGCCTACTGCTACGCGATGTCCAGCAATTACAACCGGATTCCCCGTCCGCCGGTGGTGGCGGTGGCCGGCTCCCGGTCCGAGGTGATCGTGCGACGGGAGACCCTCGAACAGCTGATGGCCAACGACGTCGGCTGGGGCTGGGCGTCCTCGCCCGCGGGCCAGCCGGCTTCCGCGCCGGTGGCGTGGCCGGCCGGGCAGCCCTCCAGTGGCATCCGGGTCAGCGGGTGAGCCAGCCCAGGCCGATCCGCCTCGCCCTGCTGGGCTGTGGCGTGGTCGGCTCCGCGGTGGCCCGGCTGCTCGCCGAGCAGTCGGGCGATCTTGCCGCCCGGGTGGGAGCGCCGCTGGAACTGGCCGGCATCGCGGTCCGCCGCCCCAACCGGCACAGCGGCATCGACCCGGCGCTGCTGACCACCGACGCCGCCGCGCTGGTGGCCCGGGAGGACGTCGACATCGTCATCGAGGTGATCGGTGGTATCGAGCCGGCCCGGAGCCTGGTGCTCAGCGCGCTCAAGTCCGGCAAGAGCGTGGTCAGCGCCAACAAGGCGCTGCTGGCCGAGGACGGTGCCAGCCTGCATGCCGAGGCCAGTGCCAACGGCCTCGACCTGTACTACGAGGCAGCGGTCGCCGGAGCGATCCCGCTGCTGCGGCCGCTGCGGGAATCCCTCGCCGGTGACCGGATCACCCGGGTGATCGGCATCGTCAACGGCACCACCAACTTCATCCTGTCGCGGATGACCGCCAGCGGCGTCGGGTTCTCCGAGGCGCTGGCCGAGGCGACCGCGCTCGGGTACGCCGAGGCCGATCCCAGTGCCGACATCGACGGCTTCGACGCCGCCGCCAAGGCCGCGATCCTGGGCGGCCTGGCCTTCCACACCCGGATCACCGCCGCGGACGTGCACCGCGAAGGGATCAGCGACGTCACCGCCGCCGACGTGGCCAGCGCCGCGGCGATGGACTGCACGGTGAAGCTGCTGGCGATCTGCGAGCGCAGCGGGACCGTCGACCGGCCGTCGGTCGCGGTCCGGGTCCATCCGGCGATGATCCCCACCTCGCACCCGCTGGCCGGTGTGGGCGATGCCTTCAACGCCGTCTACGTCGAGGCCCAGGCGGCCGGTTCGCTGATGTTCTACGGCCGCGGGGCCGGTGGCGAGCCGACCGCCAGCGCGGTGTTGGGAGACCTGGTCGCGGTGGCCCGCAACCGGCTCAGCGGCAGTCGCGGGGCGGGTGAGAGCGCCTATGCCGACCTCGCGGTGCAGCCGATCGGCGAGGTGCTGACCCGTTACCACGTCGCCCTGGACGTCGCCGACCGTCCGGGCGTGCTGGCCGCGGTCGCGGGCGCGTTCGCCGACAACGGGGTGAGCATCCAGACCGTGCGGCAGGAGGGGCGCGGCGACGCGGCCACCCTGGTGCTGGTCACCCACGTCGCGCCGGACGCCGCGCTCGCGGCGACCGTGCGCCGGCTGGCCGCATACGATTTCATTGGCCGGGTGCGCAGCGTGATGCGGGTCGAAGGCCTTCCTTCGGACTGAGATCGGCTCCGGCCACCGGCGGCCGGAGCGGGCTCGCGGCTACCCGGGTTCCAGCGGCAGGAGGAGTAGGCGGAGATGGCCGGACGGCAGTACACCAGTGGCCCGCGGGCGACGGCATGGCCCGGGCTCATCGAGGCCTACCGGGACCGGCTCCCGGTGACCGCGCGCACCCCGGTCGTGACCCTGTACGAGGGCGGCACCCCGCTGGTGCCGGCCGCCGCGGTGTCGGCCCTGGTGGATGCCGAGGTGTATCTCAAGGTCGAGGGCGCCAACCCGACCGGCTCCTTCAAGGACCGGGGCATGACGGTGGCCATCTCCAAGGCGGCCGAGTCCGGTGCCAAGGCGGTGATCTGCGCCTCGACCGGCAACACCTCCGCGTCGGCGGCGGCCTACGCCGTACGGGCCGGCATGGTGTGCGCCGTGCTGGTTCCGCAGGGCAAGATCGCGCTCGGCAAGATGGCGCAGGCCCTGGTGCACGGCGCCCGCCTGCTGCAGGTCGACGGAAACTTCGACGACTGCCTGGAACTGGCGCGCAAGCTTGCGATCGACTATCCGGTCGCGCTGGTCAACTCGGTGAACCCGGACCGGATCGAGGGCCAGAAGACCGCCGCCTTCGAGATCTGCGACCTGCTCGGCCGGGCACCCGACTTTCACTGCATACCGGTGGGCAACGCTGGCAACATCACCGCCTACTGGAAGGGCTACCGGGAGTACCTTGCCGATGGCCTGATCGAGAATACCCCTGCAATGTATGGGTTTCAGGCTGCCGGAGCAGCTCCGATAGTGCTCGGTCAACCGGTCGCCAAGCCGATCACGATCGCCACCGCGATCCGGATCGGCAACCCGGCATCGTGGCTGCAGGCCGAGGCGGCCCGGGACGAGTCGGCCGGCCTGATCGACTCGGTGACCGACAAGGAGATCCTGGAGGCCTACCGGTTGCTGGCCCGCAAGGAAGCGGTGTTCGTCGAGCCTGCCTCGGCGGCCAGCGTCGCCGGTCTGATCAAGTCGGCCCGGGCGGGCCGGCTGCCGACCGGCGCCGTGGTTGTCTGCACCGTCACCGGCAATGGCCTGAAGGACCCGGAGTGGGCGATCTCCGGGGCGCCGGCTCCGATCACCATCCCGGTGGACGGCCACGCCGCGGCGATCGAGCTCGGACTGGCCTGATGCCCGCGCCGTTCACCGCAGCCACCGTCACCGTGCGGGCGCCGGCAACCAGCGCCAACCTCGGGCCCGGCTACGACAGCTTCGGGCTGGCGCTGAGCTGGTATGACGAAGTACGGGCCCGGGTGCGCAGCGCAGGGCTGGACGTCCGGGTCAGCGGCGCCGGCGCCGGCGAGCTGGCGCTGGACGAGGCGCATCTGGTGGTCCGAGCGATGCGGGCCGCCTTCGACCGGCTCGGCGTCCAGCCGCCCGGGCTGGAGCTGGACTGCTACAACGACATCCCCCACGGCCGCGGCATGGGTTCCTCGGCGGCCGCCATCGTCAGCGGCATCGAGCTGGCCCGGAGCCTGAGCATCGGCGGCCGGACCCGGCTGGACGATGCCGAGGCGCTGGCGCTGGCCGCCGAGCTGGAAGGGCATCCGGACAACGTCGCGGCGTGCCTGCTCGGCGGGCTGAGCATCGCCTGGCTGGCCGACGGCCGGGGCAACGCGGTGCGGGCCGCGAGCGCCGAGCAGCTGGCTGCGCTGGGGATCCGTCCGGTGCTGTTCATTCCGGCGGAGCAGTCGGCCACCAGGGCGGCCCGGGCGGTGCTGCCCGAGCAGGTGCCGCACGCCGACGCGGCCTTCAACGCCGGCCGGGCCGGCCTGCTGGTGGTGGCGCTGACCGGCCGCCCGGAGCTGCTGCTGGCCGCCACCGAAGACCGGCTGCACCAGGGCTACCGGGCTGCAGGCATGCCGGCCGGCGCCGCGCTGATCACCGCGCTGCGCACCCGCGGCATCGCCGCCGCCGTCTCCGGCGCCGGGTCCTCGGTGCTGGCGTTCGCCACCGGCGAGCAGTCCGAGGCGATCACCGAGTTGGCGCCGCCGGGCTGGGAGTGCGCCGTTCTCGAACCCTCCTCCGGCGCCCGTACCTCGACCTCCTGAGGTGCCGGCGGGGCACTCCTGAGGGCCTCCGCGACCCGGCCCGGCAGACCGGAATAAGACACGCCCTGCCCTGTGTTGGCGCACTGAGCAGCTTGCGTCTACTCTTAGTCCATTCCTCGCGTGACCACGGTTGTGCCAGCTACGCGACGAAGCAGCCCGAAGAGCCTGCGCGGACGTTCCAGAATCGAAATCTCAGTCAGAATCCACTGATAGTTCGAGCTGGGTGCCCTGGAACAAGTCCGTTCCGACCTCGGCTGCGAGTTTCTGATCGGTACATCGATCAGCCCGGCGATACCCGCCGACCTAACACCGGTGTGCGTCTGACCGAAAAGAGACGTACAACCACTCGGAAGGATCCGAAACCACCGTGACCGATACCCAGGACCAACTCCTAGTCCTGCCCAGCACCGAGTCAACCGACGGCGGTGCCAACAACGCCGCTCAGGAGCGCGCCAAGCGCCGTTCCGGTTCGCTGACCTCGATGTTGCTCCCTGAGCTGCAGGCGCTGGCCGGCTCGATGGGCATAGCCACCGGCAAGATGCGCAAGAGCGACCTGATCGCCGCCATCGAGAACGCCAAGCGGCCGCAGAGCAGTTCCAGCAGCGCGCCGGCGGCCCGCCAGAGCGCCGCGGCTGACGCTCCGGCGGCAAAGACCCCGGCCGCGGCGGCGGCCCAGGCCGCGCCTGCCCAGGCCGCGCCCGCCACCCGGACCCGTCGCTCGGCCACCCGGGCGGCCACCAACACCCAGCCGGCTACGACCGATCAAGGCGTCGAGAGCCAGCCGAGCGCGCCCGTCGTGACCGTGCCGCTGGCCGTTGACGGCAGCGGCTCCGACGGCAGTGCGAGCGGGCCGGACAACGGCGGCAGCTCCGACAACGGCAGCATCCGCCAGGCTGAGCGTGGCCGTTCCCGCGACACCGGCCGCAACCGCGACGGCCAGGCCCGCGACGCTCAGGCCCGCGACGGCCAGGCCCGTGACGGCCAGGTCACCACCCGGGAGTCCAACGGCCGGGACGGCCAGGTCACCACCCGGGAGTCCAACGGCCGGGACGGCTACGCCCGCGACGGCCAGGCCCGCGACGGCCAGGCCCGCGACGGTGGCCAGGTCGGCACCCGGGAATCCGCCGGTCGGGACGGCAACCGTGACGCCAACGGCCGTGACGGCAACCGCGACTTCAATGGCAGAGACGCCAACGTCCGTGACGGCAACCGTCAGACCCGGGACGCCGGCCAGCGTGATCGCAACCAGAGCGGCCCGAGCAACAACGACGACGACGACGAGTTCGGCGCGGGTCGCCGGCCGCGGCGTTACCGCGACCGCAGGGGACGGACCCGCGACCGTGTCGAGTCCTCCAACAGCGGTGGCGCCCGCAGCGACATCGAGCCGACGATCTCCGAGGACGACGTCCTGGTACCGGTGGCCGGCATCATCGACAACGTCGATGACAAGGGCTCGTGGTTCATCCGGGTCAGCGGGTACTTCGCCAGCTCCGATGACGTCTACGTCTCCAACACCCATGTCCGCCGGTACAACCTGCGGCGCGGCGACGCGGTGACCGGAGCGGTGCGCCAGGCCCGGGAGGGCGAGCGCAAGGAGAAGTTCAACCCGCTCGTCCGGCTGGACACCGTCAACGGCGTCGACCCTGAACGGGTCCGCAACCGGGTCGAGTTCACCAAGCTCACCCCGCTGTACCCGCAGGAACGGTTGCGGCTGGAGACCGAGCCGCACATCCTCACCACCCGGGTGATCGACCTGGTCATGCCGATCGGCAAGGGGCAGCGCGCCCTCATCGTCTCCCCGCCCAAGGCGGGCAAGACCATGATCATGCAGGCGATCGCCAACGCCATCGCGACCAACAACCCCGAGTGTCACCTGATGGTGGTGCTGATCGACGAGCGGCCTGAAGAGGTCACCGACATGCAGCGCTCGGTGAAGGGCGAGGTCATCGCCTCGACCTTCGACCGCCGCCCGCAGGATCACACCATGGTCGCCGAGCTTTCCATCGAGCGCGCCAAGCGGCTGGTGGAGATGGGCCACGACGTGGTGGTGCTGCTCGACTCGATCACCCGGTTGGGCCGCGCGTACAACCTGGCCGCTCCGGCCTCCGGGCGAATCCTGTCCGGTGGTGTCGACTCGACCGCGCTGTACCCGCCGAAGCGGTTCCTGGGCGCCGCCCGCAACATCGAGGACGGCGGCTCGCTGACCATCATCGCCTCGGCACTGGTGGAGACCGGCTCCGCCGGTGACACGGTGATCTTCGAGGAGTTCAAGGGAACCGGCAACGCCGAGCTGCGGCTGGACCGCAAGATCGCCGACAAGCGGGTCTTCCCGGCTGTCGATGTGGATCAGTCGTCGACCAGAAAAGAAGAGATCCTGCTGTCGCCGGACGAGCTGGCCGTGGTGATCAAGCTGCGCCGGGTGCTGCACGCCCTGGACCCGCAGCAGGGCATCGACCTGCTGCTGGACCGGTTGCGCAAGACCCGGACGAACATCGAGTTCCTGATGCAGATCGCCAAGACGACTCCCGGCGCCGACGACCGCTGAGCCTGCGATGGCAGCCGGCGCCGCTGCCGGCCCGGCACGCTCGCCGGGCTGGGTGTTCGCCAGCGCGGCCCAGCGCAGGCTTGCGGTACTCGCGGCGGCGCTCGCCGTGATCGCCTCGGTGATCGCTGTCAACGCCGCTCGCACCCACCCCGAGCGCCGCATCGTCACGGTGACCACGCCGGCCCCGCCGGCCGCGGTGACCGTCGATGCCACCGGCTGCCCGGTCCAGGCCGAGTGCCGGGTGCAGCAACGGGCGACCGGGTTGGACGCCGCGTTCATCAGGGCATTTCCGGCCGGCCAGGTGCTCAACGTCCAGGCCACCCTGGACCTGCGCACGAACCGCAGCTACCGAACGTCCCTGATCGGCCTGATCGAGGAGGGGTCGTCCTCGACGGTGAGCCTGACGGCGCAGTGCGTGCCCGGCGCACCGCGGCCCACACCCCGGCTGGATCGCGCCAGCACCGCCCACATCGACCTGGCAGGCAACAGCGTCATCGAGTTCCGCCAGCTCAGCGTGCTGGTGCCCGGCCGGCCCGGTTGCGGGGTGGCGCTGCTGCTGCGCACCCGCGGGTCAGCCCCCCGGTTCCAGGATTCCGCCCTGCGGTTGGCGCGTGACCCCGCCGTGCAGCTGTTGCCATGAACCGGCAGCGGATCAGCCGGCGTCCACCGGACTGGACCGAGTCGGTGGTGATCCGGTCCTACGAGGGCCCGCTGGCCGACCCCGACCCGCCGGCACTGCTCTCACCCGCGTTGCCGGCCGCCCCGGTCGGCCTGCCGCGGCTGGTGCCGGCCTGGCTGGTGGCAGCACCGGTCCCGGGTCATCGTGGTGACCAACCGGGTGCAGCCGTACTACTCCGCCGGGTCCGACGCGGCCGGTTGCCCGATCCTGTCCCGCTGCCGGGTGGTACCTGACCTCGCCCAGCCGCTGACCGGGGTGGCCCGGCAGCTGTTTCCCAACGCCACCGTGCTGAGCTTGGTGTCGGTGGTCGAATCTCGCGGCGGCCGGACCGTGCAGACCAGCATCGTGCTGCGCACCCCGTCCGGCATCGAGGTCTCGGCCAGCGCCCAGTGCGTGCCAGGCGCCGGTCCGGTCACCACCCGGGCCGCGTCCCTGCCGGCGGCGGGTCCCGCCCAGGCTGACTTCGTGGTGGCCGGCGCGCCCGGATGCAGCGTGGCGGTGGCCGCCCAGATCCCGCGGGCGGTACCGGTCCCGCTGGCCCAGCTCCAGCAACTGGCCGCTGATCCGCAGGTCCAGCTCGACCCCTAGCTGCTCTGCCCGACGAGTGGCGGGTGGGCCAGCGCCCGGCCGGTGACCGGATCGAAGACGTGGGCCCGGGCAACGTCGAGACACACCTGCACGGTGCTGCCCGGCGTCACCGGCGCCGAGCGGGCGAACCGCGCCCGCAGCTGGGCGCTGCCGAGCAGCAGATCGGCAGGGTCGGCATCCGGCGCCCGGACCGGTGGCGCGGCGATGCTGAGACTGGCCAGGACGTCGGGGCCGGTGTGCTCGGCGCGCACCACCGTCGCAGGCAGCGGCGGCAGCGCCGGGTCCATGTCCACACCGTCGGTGCGGGGGTAGGCCCGGACGTCCTCGACCCGCAGGCCCAGCACCACCTCGCGCCCGACCAGCTCGCGCAGCGCGTCGGGCACCGGGCTCCACAACGGCAGCACCCGGGCGCCGACCCGGAAGCCCGAGCCGCCGCTGCCGGTCACCAGCCGGGCCGGCAGCAGGCCGATCGGCACCGAGCCCAGCAGCCCGGCGACGAACAGGTCCACCGGCTGGTCGTACAACTGCGCCGGTGACCCGAGCTGCACCAGGACGCCGTCGCGCAGCACCGCCACCCGGTCGGCGATCGCCAGCGCGTCGGACTGGTCGTGGGTGACGTAGAAGGTGGTCACCCCGCTGCCCTTGACCACCTCGGCGAGGTGCCTGCGCATCTGCCAGCGCTGGCCGGCATCCAGGTGGGCCAGCGGCTCGTCCAGCAGGAAGGCAGCCGGAACCCGGGCGATGGCCCGGCCGATGCCGACCTGGCCGCGCTGGCCCGGCGACAGCTGGCTCGGCAGCCGGGACAGCAACCTGCGCAGGCCGAGCCGGCGAGCCTGGATGGCAACCTGCTCGGCGATCTCGTCGGCCGGTCGGTGGCGCACCCGCAACCCGAACGCCAGGTTCTCCGCGACGTCGAGGGTCGGCACCAGGCTGGACTGCTCGAACACCATCGCCAGGTCCCGGGCGTGCGGCGGCAAGCCGGTGACCGGCCGGTCCCGGATCAGCACCCGGCCGCTGCGCACCTGCGCCAGGCCCGCGATCGCACGCAGCAGCATCGTCTTGCCGCTGCCGGACGGGCCGAGCACCACCAGAAGCTCGCCGTCCTCGGCGAGCAGGCTCAGCCGGTCGAGCACCACCCGTTCACCGTCGGCGCCCGGCAGCACCACGGTGGCCTGGTCCAGGCCGGTGACGCTCACCCTCAGTCCTGGTGGGCGGCTCGCCGGTACACCCGGCACTCCCACGGCCGCAGCAGCAGCGAGGTCGAGTCGGCAACCGCGGGGTAGTTGCCCAGCAGCAGCTCCGCCGGCGCCCAGTCGGAGGCATCCGGCAGCCCGACCGCAGCGTCCGCGCCGGTGAAGTTGCCCAGTACCAGCCAGACCTCGGAGCCCAGCCGCCGGGTGAAGGCATAGACCTGCTCGTCCTGGGGCAGCAGCATGCTGAAATCGCCACGGGCCACGATCGAGTGGCCGTGGCGCAACGCGATCAGCTTTCGGTAATGGTGATAGACCGAATCCGGATCGGCGAGTTCAGCCTCGGCGTTGATCCGGCGGTAATTGGGATTGACGCCGATCCACGGCTCGGCCGAGCTGAAGCCGGCGTGGTCGCCCGCCGTCCACTGCATCGGGGTCCGGGCGTTGTCCCGGCTCATCCGGCGTAGCGCTGCCAGCACCTCGCTGTCCTCCGGCGTGCTGCCGGGCCCGCTGCTGGCCGGTGCCGGGGTGGGAGCCTGGTCCTCCAGCGGATCGCCGACCACCGGCTGGCGCGAGCCGTCGCCGGCCACCGCCGCGGCGTAGTAGTTCAGCGACTCGATGTCCCGGAAGTCCGAGATCCCGCTGAACACGGCGTTCGTCATGCCGAGCTCCTCGCCCTGGTAGACGTAGGGCGTTCCGCGATGCAGGTGCAGCACGGTGGCCAGCATCTTGGCCGACAGCACCCGGTACTGCTCGCTGTCATCGCCGAAGCGCGAGACCACCCGCGGCTGGTCGTGGTTGTTCCAGTACAGGCTGTTCCAGCCGACGTCGGCCAGCCCCGCCTGCCAGCGGCCGAAGCTGGCCTTGAGATCCACCAGCCTGAAGCCGGTGGGATGGAACTTGTCGATGCCCTGGTCCAGTTGCACGTGCTCGAACTGGAACACCATGTCCACCTCGTGCCGGTCCGGGTCGGTGAACAGCCGGGCCTGCTCCACGGTCACGCCGGGCATCTCGCCGACGGTGAGCAGCTGTGCCTGCCGGCCGGCGAACACCTCCCGGTTCATCTCCTGCAGGAATTCGTGAATGCGCGGCCCGCAGATGTAGAACGGCGAACCGTCGCCGTGGCCGCCGGCTCGGATCGGTCCGTCCGGCAGCCGCGGGTCCTTGGAGATCATGTTGATGACATCCATCCGGAAGCCGTCCACGCCGCGGTCGAGCCACCAGCGCATCATGGCGTACACGGCGGCGCGCACCTCGGGATTCTCCCAGTTCAGGTCGGGCTGCTTGCGGGAGAACAGGTGCAGGTAGTACTCGCCGCTGGCCTCGTCGAACTGCCACGCCGAGCCGGAGAACGCCGAGCCCCAGTTGGTCGGTTCGGCACCCGGCGCGCCGGCGGCCATGCCCGGGCGCGGGCCCCGCCACCAGTACCAGTCCCGCTTGGGATCGCCCGGACCGCGACGGGACTGCTGGAACCACGGATGCTCGTCGGAGGTGTGGTTGACCACCAGGTCCAGCACAAGTTTCATGCCCCGCCGGTGCACCTCGTCGAGCAGCTGGTCGAAGTCGGCCAGCGAGCCGAACACCGGGTCGACGTCGGTGTAGTCGCTGATGTCATAGCCGGCGTCGTCCTGCGGCGAGGGGAACATCGGCGACAGCCAGAGCACGTCCACGCCGAGCTGGCGCAGGTGGTCCAGGCGCGCGACGATGCCGGCCAGATCACCGATGCCGTCACCGCTGGCATCGCAGAAGCTGCGCGGATAGATCTGGTAGACGACGGCAGACTGCCACCAGGTGGCCCGGCTGCTGGCCATGGCGGCCTCCCGACGCTCGTCCGAACTCGACCCGAACCACGCACTCGGGATCGAATCGGGCCGGGAGTCGAACATACCTCCGGCGAAACCGCGCGGCCGCTCTGCCGCTGATCGGTTGCGCGGTCCTAGACTCAGGCGGTGGTCAATCGCGAGGTGGGGGGACCGGCGCTCGATACCGACCAGCCGCTGTCCTGGCGCGTGCCTCCGTACCAGCCGGCCCTGCTGATGCTGGTGGTGTGCGCGGTCGCTGCCCTGAACATCTACGCCCACCCGTCGCAGACGGTGCGGGCGATGACCCTGGTGCTGGGTGCGGCGGTGCTGGCGGCGGCCGTCCTCACGCTGCGGATGTACCTCGGAGTCGATGCCGACGGCGTCATCGTCCGCTACCTCGCACGGCCGGTCTGGCTGCCCTGGTCGCAGCTCTCCCGGGTGGAGGTGGTGTCCGCTGTTCGCGGGTCCGATACGGTGCGTCTGGTACGGCACGACGGCAGCTATGTCGACGTGCCGCCGTCGCTGCTCCAGCCGTCTGCGCCCACGTCCAAGCCACGGGCGCTGGCACGGCTGAACGGCATCGCACGCCAGATCGAAACCCGTCGGCCACGACAGGTCTGACGTGATCAGGACGAATGTGATGAGACTGAAGTCGAGGAGGTAACAGTTACGTATCTTTGCCTGGTCGGCACTCCGCACGGAGTGCCTTCGATGCCATTCTCAAACAGCCTGTAAGCGCTTAAGTATCATCGTCGGAAGGACAGTCTTAATGAGTCCAAAGGTCGCCCTAGGTGCGGTCTCCCTGCTCAGTGCGGCCGTAGTACTGGCTGGCTGCGGCGGGGGCAATGACAACAAGGGATCGGGTACCACGTCGGGTAATGCCGGAAAGGGCCCGATCACGTTCGTCACCGGCAAGGACAACAGCGGCCTGATGCCGCACCTTGCCGAGGCATGGAACGCCAAGCACCCTGATGAGAAGGTCACGGTAAAGCAGCAGTCCGACCAGGCCGACCAGCAGCTGTCCGACCTGCAACAACACTTCCAGGCCAAGGACCCCGGCTACGACGTGGTGACCGTCGACGTCGTCTGGACCGCGGAGTTCGCGGCCAAGGGCTGGCTGACCCCGCTCACCGGCAAGAACGCGATGGACACCAGCTCGCTGCTCGGCCCGACCGTCAAGGCCGCCACCTACAACGGCACCCTGTACGCGGCGCCCTACGCCTCTGACGCCGGCCTGCTGTACTACCGCAAGGACCTGGTCCCCAAGGCGCCCACCACCTGGGACGAGATGATCGCCGCCTGCCAGGGCAAGACGTCGCCGACCATCACCGGCCCGAAGCCGGCCTGCTACGCCGGCCAGTTCGCCAAGTACGAGGGGCTGACGGTGAACGCCTCCGAGGCGATCAACTCCGCCGGTGGCCAGATCGTCAAGGAGGATGGCAAGACGCCGAACCTGGAGACTGCCGAGGCCGCTAAGGGCCTGGAGTTCCTGGTCAACGGCTTCAAGCAGGGCTACATCCCCAAGGAGGCGCTCGGCTTCCAGGAGACCCAGAGCCTGAACGCCTTCCAGGCCGGTCAGCTGCTGTTCATGCGTAACTGGCCCTACGCCGACGCCATCCTCGCCGGCACCGGTTCCAAGGTGGCCGGCAAGTTCGACATCGCGCCGCTGCCCGGTCCCAACGGCCCGGGTGCCTCGAGCCTCGGCGGTCACAGCGTCGCCCTCAGCGCGTACTCCAAGAACCAGGGCACCGGCCTGGAGTTCCTGAAGTTCATCCAGTCCCCGGAGATCCAGTCCTACAACCTGACCCAGGGTTCGCAGGCGCCGGTCATCGCCTCGCTGTACGACGACCAGGCCCTGATCAAGAAGTTCCCGTACCTGCCCGTGTTGAAGAAGGGCATCGAAAACGCGATCCCGCGTCCGGTGACCCCGTTCTACCCCGCAGTGACCGAAGCCATCGAGACCAACGCCTATGCCGCTCTGCAGGGCACGACCTCGGTGGAAAGCGCCCTGAAGAGTCTTCAGGCGGCTATCCAGTCCGCTACCGCGGGCTGACCTGCTCTACCCTTCGTGAACCGGCGGAGTCGGTTTATCGGCGATGTCGGACTCCGCCGGTTCACGGAACAGATTCCCTAGCACTGGGAAGCTGGATCCCCTTAGCACAGGGATGTCATAGCCTGAGGAGGCTTCATGACCCTCGCCGAACCCGCAGCGGGAAGTACCGCCAAGGCGTCACTGCCTGAGAAGCCGGGCCCCAAACGTAACAAGATCAAGACCGGCGAGGGGCGTCTTGCCTTCATGCTGGTCGCGCCCACGATCGCGCTGCTGGGATTGATCGTCGGCTATCCCATCATCAAAGCGATCTTCAACTCGTTCCTGTCCGACAGCCGCAAGATCGACCCGTCTACCGGGCAGTTCCAGGAACCCGGCGCCTGGACCGGACTCACCAACTACAAGCACTGGCTGCTGCAGCAGTGCCCGTCCGGCGCAGGCAAGACCATCTCCTGCCCGACCGGAACCCTGGGCTCGCAGTTCTGGAGCTCGATCAGCGTCACCGTCGGGTTCACCGTCGTCACCGTGCTGCTGGAGACCATCATCGGCATGGTCTTCGCGCTGATGATGAACCGTGCGTTCAAGGGTCGGGCGCTGGTGCGTGCCGCCATCCTCATCCCGTGGGCCATCCCGACCGCGGTGACCGCCAAGCTGTGGATCGTGATCTTCGACCCGCAGGGCATCCTGAACAAGCTGCTCGGCACCCACTTCGCCTGGACCAGCTCGCAGTGGCCGGCCCGATCGGCCATCGTGATCGCCGACGTCTGGAAGACCACGCCGTTCATCGCGCTGCTGATCCTGGCCGGTCTGCAGGGCATCAGCGCCGACATCTACGAATCGGCCAAGGTGGACGGCGCCAACGCCTGGCAGCGCTTCGTCAAGATCACGCTGCCACTGGTCAAGCCGGCGCTGGCCGTGGCGGTCATCTTCCGCACCCTGGACGTGCTGCGGATGTATGACCTGCCGGCCATCCTCACCGGTGGCGCCAACGGCACCACCACGATCTCGATCCTGGTGGTCAAGCAGCTCAACAGCGGCATCTACTCCGCCTCGGCGCTGTCCACGATCACCTTCGTGTTCATCTTCGCGATCGCGCTCGGCATGGTCCGATTGTTCAACGCCAATATCGTCGGCACCCCGGGAAAGGGCGGTAAGTGAGATGACGGCCGTCGCACACGGTTCCACCGCGGTCGAGGCTGGCACCGAGGCACCCACCACCGCCCCGAAACGGCGGTTCAGCCCTGGTGACATCGGTACCCTCGCGGTCATCGCGCTGATCATCTTCTGGTGCCTGGCGCCGTTCTACTGGATGGCGGTGCTGGCCTTCCGCGATACCGCCTTCACCTTCGACACCACGCCGTGGTTCAACCACCTCACGTTGGAGAACTTCAGGTACGCCTTCAACACCACCGACAACAAGTTCGGCCGGTCACTGTTCAACAGCCTGTTGATCGGCGCCGTGGTGACCGCTCTGGCGATGACCATCGGGGTGTTCGCCGGCTACGCGATGGCCAGGCTGTCCTTCCGGGGCAAGGGGCTGATCCTGGCCGCCATCCTCGGCGCGTCGATGTTCCCCGGCGTGGCGATCCTGACCCCGCTGTTCCAGCTGTTCGCCGGCTGGGGCTGGCTGGGCACCTATCCGGCACTGATCCTGCCGCAGATCTCGTTCTCGCTGCCGCTGGCGGTGTACACCCTGACCAGCTTCTTCTCCGACATGCCGTGGGAGCTGGAGCAGGCAGCCCGGGTCGACGGGGCCACTCCTGGTCAGGCGTTCCGGCTGGTGATCTTCCCGCTGGCCGCGCCCGCGCTGTTCACCACCGCCATCCTGGTGTTCCTGGCCTCGTGGAACGAGTTCCTGCTCTCCAGCGTGCTGTCCAACGGCAACTACAAGGTCGAGCCGTCCACGGTCGCGCTGGCCAAGTTCACCGCCGGGCCGCACGTGGTGCCCTACACCCAGACCATGGCGGCCGGCATCGTGGTGACCGTTCCGCTGGTGATCGTCGTGCTGCTGTTCCAGCGGCGCATCGTCAGTGGCCTGACCGCCGGTGGCGTCAAGGGCTGAGCCCGCACCTCGGACACTCGTCCCCGCCACCGGTCGCATCCGGTGGCGGGGACGAGTTCTTTCTGGCCGCAGCCGCCGCACCCCGCCGCCGCCCGGGCGGGGAATGCCGGCCTGGCCGCCCGCGTTTGGAGGAGCGTGGCCACGACTGGCACACTGTCTGGTTGACGACCCGGCTCCGGTTCACGTCCTGTCCCGCAACTCTCACGTAGCAGCGAGCGGGAGTACTTCCCAGGGCGACCCGGCGGCCATTGACCGGCACCGAATGCGGTGCCATGGAAGGGAACCATCGTGAAGGACGCCATTCACCCCGCGTACGTGGTCACCGAAGTGACCTGCTCGTGCGGTAACACGTTCACCACCCGCAGCACCGCCAAGACCGGCACGCTGCACGCCGAGGTGTGCTCTGCCTGCCACCCGTTCTACACGGGCAAGCAGAAGATCATGGATGTCGGCGGCCGGGTGGACAAGTTCGAGAAGCGCTACGGAAAGCGCGAGCGCACCACCGCCTAGCTACCTCGACGGCGCCCTGGGCGTGCCTCACCGGCACACCAGGGCGCCGTTT
>NZ_DASVQG010000254.1:0-8074 GCF_036389215.1 Jatrophihabitans sp. | reverse complement strand
GGCCTATCGGGCGCTGCTGTTCACTCCGCCCGGCATCGACCGGCTGCGGGCTGACACCGGTGGCCCACTGGACTTCGACCGGCAGGTGTGGCCGCTGGTACTGGGGGAGATGCGCATCTCCTACCGGCGCGCCCAGGCCAGGGCGGCCGGCCCGGCCGAGGCTGAGCGGCTCGAGCGGCGGCTGACCGAGGCGCTGGCCGACGGTTCGTTCGGATTGACCGCACTGCTCGACGCGCTGGACGGCGAGTGGGGTGCGTTCCGGCCGGAACAGCTGCTCGACGGTGCGGAGCCGATGCCGCTGACCGACCGGGCCGGCTATCAGGACTGGCTGGCCGCCGAGCTTGCCGCGGACCTGGCCGAGGGCGAACTCGGCCTGCAGGGCAGCATCATCAAGCAAACACTGGACGTTCTACGCCAGCTGCGAGACACCTTCCGGTATGCGGTGGACTTCGGCGGCCTCACCGAGGAGTCCAGTCGCCGGTTCTTCCAGCAGACCGTCCCGCTGCTCAACCGGGCCGTGGTCGGACCGCAGTTCGAACGGCATCAGGAGTTGCTGACCCTGCTCGACGCCGGCATCGCGCAGGTGCCGTTCGGTCCGGACCCGATGGCGGCTTGGGATTCGGCCGCCGGCGGCTGGCTGATCCAGTCCCGGCATCTGAGAAACCCGAACGCCGCGCGGGCGGACTGGTTGGTGGCCGGGCGAAGCGACCTGCCGGCGGTGGCCTCCTCAGCCAGCCCGTTGCTGGACGGGCTGTTCCGGCAGGGTCGGATCCGGGCCAGCCTGGCCGGCGACCCGGCACTGGCCGGCATCGACGTCGACCGCGATCAACATCCGATCAGCGCAACCGGTGAGGCGGCTCGCCGGATCTGGGTACTCGGCCCGCTCTGCGAGGGCAGCACGTTCTACAACAACCTGGTTCCCTCACCGGGCTGCTACTCCCGCCCGATCGCCGACGCGCATCGCTGCGTCCTCGAACTGCTCGCCGCCGACCGGTCGCTGGCTGCCGTCTGAGCAATCAGCCGGTGCGGATAATTCGGTTGCCGTCCCGGCCCCGATGGCAGAGTCTCGGCAGGTGGTCGCTATCGGTTCGGATGCCCGCGCCAGGCGGTTGACGGCCGCCGTGCACAACAACGCCGCGTGGTGCGACGCGGTCTGCCGTGCGCACGGCGTGCCGACGTCCTGGCAGTCGGACTGGTGGGCCGCCCGTCAGCGCAGCCCGAGGTTCTATCCGGATGCCATCACGCTGCGCCCGGGAGCGGCGTTCGCGGCCGTCGCCGGATCGGTCGAAGCCGGCCGGGGGAGTTCGGTCAAGGACAGCTGGGCTGATCTCGACCTCGAGCCGTACGGCTTCACGCCGCTGTTCGATGCTCACTGGATCACGCTGAACCCGCCGGCCCGGGGCGAGACGGTAGCTGCCGCCGATCGGTTCCGCTGGACGGTCGTCGGCTCGGCGCACGAGCTGCTCGACTGGACGGCGGCCCACGGCGCTGACGGCACGTTCCCGCCGTCGTTGCTGGCGGACCCAGCGATTCGCTTCCTGGCGGTCCGCAGCGCGGGCCGGACGGTGGCGGGCGCGATCGCCAACCTGAGCGGGCCGGTGGTCGGGGTGTCCAACGTCTTCGGCGAGGACCCGTGGCAGGGGCTGGTCCATGCCGTCGGGAACTGCTTTCCACAACGGCCGCTGGTCGGCTATGAGCAGGCTGCCGAGCTGGACCGGCCGCTCAGTCTGGGGTTTCACACCATCGGCCAGCTCCGGGTGTGGCACCAGCCGGAGGCGGACGGGTGAGAGCAGCGTGCGTGCCCTGCTGGTGGGACGCCGGCTGTTCGACTCGGAGGTGGCTGCTTACTGGCCGGAGCTCGGCGGCCCGCCGTTGCCCGGGTGCTGTCCACAACGCCGGTCGCTATCCACATTCCTGGTAGAGAGCGCCGTGGCGCGCCGCGGCCCGGCAGGGTCGGCTGCATGCACTTCAAGGACGCCCTCGGACGTTACGGCGAGGCCATCGCCGCTCGCTGCCTGACCGACAGCGGTCACCGGCTGATCGAGACCAACTGGCGGTGCAGCCGGGGCGAGATCGACATCGTCGCGGCTGAGGGCCGCACGCTGGTCATCTGCGAGGTGAAGACCCGGTCCTCACTGGCCTTCGGCGAGCCCGCCGAGGCGGTGGACGAGGCCAAGTCGCGCCGGCTGCGGCTGCTGGCCGCCCAGTGGCTGGCCGAGCATCCCGGTGGCTGGGAGGCGGTCCGGTTCGACGTGGTGTCCGTGCTGCGCGGACCACACGGCCCGGCCCAGGTCCGGCACCTGCGGGCGGCGTTCTGATGCCGCTGGCGGGAACCCTGTCGATCGCGCTGGCCGGGGTGTCCGGGCGGCTCATCGAGGTGGAGGCCGATCTGTCCGCCGGCCTGCCCGGCCTGACCTTCACCGGATTGCCGGACGTCTCGGTGCTGGAATCCCGGGACCGGATCAGGGCGGCGGTGCTGAACTCCGGGCTGACCTGGCCGAACAAGCGGATCACGGTGGCCTTGCTGCCCGCGGACGTCCGCAAGTACGGCTCGATGTTCGACGTGGCGCTGGCCGTGGCGGTGCTGGCCGCGGCCGGGGAGGTGCCCGCGGCGGCGGTGTCGGGAGTGGTATGGCTCGCCGAACTGGGGCTCGACGGCCGGCTGCGGCCGGTCCGGGGCGCGCTGCCGGCGGTGCTCGCCGCTCGCGAGGCGGGCGTGCGGACAGTCGTGGTGTCACCCGGCAATTGCGCCGAGGCGGCACTGGTGACAGGCATTGACGTGCTGGTGGCGTCGTCGCTGGCCGAGATCGTGCTGGCGTTGCGCGGTGGCGCGGCGTTGCCCAGCGCTCCGGCCGGTCACCCGGATCCGGCGGCGCCGCTGCCGGACCTCGCCGACGTGGTCGGTCAGCCGGTTGCCCGGCGAGCCCTGGAGATTGCCGCCGCCGGGGCACATCACCTGCTGCTCGAGGGGGCGCCAGGAGCCGGCAAGACCATGCTGGCCGAGCGGCTGCCCTCGATCCTCCCCGAGCTCGAACCTGCCGAGGCGCTGGAGGTGACGGCGATCCATTCGGTCGCCGGGGTGCTGCCCGGCGGTGCCGGCCTGCTGCGGCGGCCACCGCTGCAGGCGCCGCATCACACCTCCTCGATGGCTGCCCTGGTAGGCGGCGGCACCGGGCTGGGCCGGCCAGGCGCTGCCTCGCTGGCCCACCGGGGCGTGCTGGTGCTCGACGAGGCCGCGGAGTTCAAGCCGACCGTGCTGGACTCGCTGCGCCAACCGCTGGAATCGGGCCTGATCGTGCTGCACCGGACCGGCGGCGCGGTCAGCTATCCGGCCCGGTTCCAGCTGGTGATGGCCACCAACCCGTGCCCGTGCGGCGCGGCCAAGGACACCGACTGCTCGTGCACTCCCGATGCCCGGCGCCGGTACCGGCGCCGGCTGTCGGGCCCGCTGCTGGACCGGATCGACCTGCAGATCCCGATCGACCCGGTGTCACGGGCCGAGCTGATGCAGGACCGGGAGGCCCGCGAACCGAGCGTTGCGGTCGCTGGCCGGGTGACCGCCGCCCGGGCAGCGGCCCGCGCGCGGTGGGGGGCGTTCGGGTGGAACACCAACGCCGAGGTTCCCGGCCCGGTGCTGCGCTCCAGCGGCTGGCGGCCACCGCGCCAGGCGCTGGCCCGGCTGGATGCCGAGATCGAGCGGGGCGGCCTGAGTGCCAGGGGCTGTGACCGGGTGCTGAAGCTTTCCTGGACGCTGGCCGATCTGGCCGGACTGGCAAGTCCCGGTTCGGCCGAAGTGGCCGAGGCGATCTGGCTGCGGACCGGGCGGGCGGCGGTGACCTCGGCATGAACAGCAGAGGCCCGGCAGGACATGGCGGCGGAGGAACCGGTTCAGCGGGGGAGGAGCATCAGCTGGCGGCGGCGTACCTCAGCCGGGTCGCCGAGCCCGCGTCGGTACCGCTGTGGATGTTCGTCCAGCACTGCGGCTACCCGGCCGCCGCCGCCGCGGTGCGGGCCGGTGAGGTGCCTGCCGAGGTGGCCTCGTGCACCGAGGCGCGCCGGGCCACTGCCGATCCGGAGGCTGATCTGGCCGCGGCGGAGCGCAACGGAATCCGGCTGGTGACGCCGGCCGACGCGAACTGGCCGCATTTCGCCTTCGCCGCCCTGCAGGCGACCGGACAGCGGCGGGTGGCGCAGTGGCAGGCCGGCGTACGGGTGCGGCCCCAGCGTGGCGAGCTGATCCCGCCGCTGGCCCTGTGGGTCCGGGGCAGCGCTTCGCTGGCCACGGTGGGCCTCCGGTCGGTGGCGGTGGTCGGCTCCCGCGCGGCCACCGCCTACGGCGAGCACATCGCGTCGGAGTTCAGTTACGGGCTGGCTCAGCGCGACGTGGTGGTGGTCTCCGGAGGTGCCTACGGGATCGACGCGGCGGCGCATCGCGGTGCGCTGGCAGCCGGTGGCAGCTCGGTGCTGGTGTCGGCCGGCGGACTGGACCGGCCCTATCCCAGCGGGCATCGACATCTGTATGACCGGACCGCCGAGCAGGGCGTGCTGGTGAGCGAGCGGCCGCCGGGCAGTGCCCCGCACCGGCAGCGTTTCCTCAGCCGTAACCGGCTGATCGCGGCGCTGGGTACCGCGACCCTGGTGGTCGAGGCGGCTCATCGGTCGGGTGCCCTGAACAGTGCCGGTTACGCGCGCGACCTCGGCCGCCCGGTGCTGGCGGTGCCAGGACCGGTCACCTCGGCGATGTCGAGCGGTTGCCACCGGCTGATCCAGCGTGAGGAGGACCCGGCTCGGCTGGTGACCAGCGTGGCCGAGGTGCTCAGCTACTGCGGTTCCGCCGAGCTGGTGGACGACGGCGCTGCCGGCGCCACGGCCGGTGGGCCGCCGTCCTCGCGGCGCGCGTACGACAGCCTCGACCTGGTGGCCCGATCGGTGCTCGACGGCTTTCCCGGTCGCGGGCGCAGCGTCACCGAGGCGGAGCTGTCCCGACTCAGCGGGCAGCCGATCGGCCAGGTGATCGCGGCGTTGCCGGTGCTGCAGGGCGCCGGACTGATCACCGCTGCCCGCGAGGGCTACCGGCTGGCCGGCAATGAACGGTCAACGGCATCAATAACCTGAATCACGTTTTCCATGCCCTATCCTCGCGATACCCACGATCGGCTCATGAGGCGTGACCCCACCGGAGGCCTGCGATGCCACGTACCAAGCCACGGGCGGCTGGCACAGCCGCCGCCACCCTGTTCCTGGCCGCCGCCGGCATGGTGTGGACGTCCGGTAACGCGGCTGCCTACGGCCAGTGTCTGAAGACGATCCCGGCCGATCATCACTCGGTCAGCCTGACCTGTCCGACCCAGCAGGCCGGATCGCAGTTCCGCGTGAAGACCTATACCTGTACGAGCATGTACAGCGGTTGCGGTTCGACCGCGATATATGGCGCATGGGTGCCGTGGGGTGGTACCTCGTCCGTCTATACCTCCGCGTATGTGGACACCTCCCGGGTCTCCTACGAGGCCGGCTACCCGGATTAGGCAGTTGCGGGCGGCTGCGGACCGGCCAGCGTGGCGAGTTGACGCAGCCGCCGGCCCGCGCGCACTGTCAGCCCATGCCCGCCAGCCCGCCCGATCCCGCCGTGCCGGCTGTCGCGGAACCGGCGCGGGCGGCTCGTCCGGCCGGCAGCACCGCGCTGCGGTCCGGTGCCGTCGGCAAGAACGGCCGGGCAGCTGCTGCCGGCAGGAGCGGCATGGCCACGCCTGCCGGCGGGGCTGGCCGCGGCACCGGACGGCGGCTCGACCTGGCCGCGCTGCGGGAGGAGCTGGGTCCGCGGCTGCAAGGGGTGCTTGCCGATTTCGAACGGTTCCTGCGGCTGGAACGCAACCGCTCTGCCCACACCGTGCAGGCCTACCTGGGCGATATCACCCAGCTGCTGCACTACCTGCGATCCACCGGCGAGACCGATCTGCGGGCTCTGGACCTGCGGTTGCTGCGCGGCTGGCTGGCGAACCTGCACCAGGCCGGCGCCTCGCGCACCACGCTGGCCAGACGAGCAGCGGCGGCCCGGACGTTCAGCACCTGGGCCTTTCAGAACCAGCTGCTCACCGCCGACGTCGCCGAGCTGCTGGTCAGCCCGCGGCCGCACCGCTCGATTCCCGCGGTGCTGTCGGCCGGCGAGGCGGAGCAGGCCGTCGACTCGCTCAGCGGCGACGAGCCCGAGCAGCTGCGCGACCGGTTGGTCCTGGAGCTGCTCTACGGCACCGGCATCCGGGTCGCCGAGCTGGTCGGCCTGGACCTGACCGACCTCGACCGTGGCCGCCGGGTCCTCCGGGTGATCGGCAAGGGTGACAAGCAGCGCACCGTCCCCTACGGGGTTCCGGCCGACGCCGCCCTGCAACGGTGGCTGGACCACGGCCGGCCGGCCCGGGCCACTCCCGCCTCCGGCCAGGCGCTGCTGCTCGGCCGGCGTGGCGGCCGGCTCGACCAGCGGGCGGCCCGGCGGGTGGTCAATGCCGCCACCGCCGGCGTGGTCGGCGGATCAGGACTCTCGCCGCACGGCCTGCGGCACAGCGCGGCAACGCACCTGCTCGACGGCGGCGCTGACCTGCGGGCGGTGCAGGAACTGCTCGGGCACGCCAGCCTGGCGACCACCCAGATCTACACCCACGTCTCGGTCGACCGGCTGCGCAGGAGCTTCGAACAGGCCCATCCCCGGGCTTGAGCATCGCCGACGCACCGCCGCCACGCACCTCGCACCAAGCCGGAAGTAACGACTCGACACACTTCGTGTTCCACGGCAGAACCAGCCGATGCGCTGTCAGTTCCACGGCAGCAGCCGGACCACACCCAGCGGCCGGAGCAACGACAGCGGGTCCAGGTAGGCACCGCCGCGGCGAGCGCCCCAGTGCAGGCAACCCGCCGGCGCGCAACCGCGGTGGACGCCGCGTACGGTTCCGATCCGCTGGCCGGCTACCACTCGCTGACCGGCCACCACGGCGACGGTCACCGGCTCGTACTCGGTGCTGATGCCGTCGGGATGCACCAGCACCACCACCCCGCGGCCGGCCACCGGCCCGGCGAAGCGGACCACTCCGGCGCCGGCGGCGAGCACCGAACCGCCCTGCGCGGCGGCGAGATCGACCCCTAGATGTCCCCTGCCGTAACGGGTCCGCGGTGGACTGAAGGCAGTCAGCACCCGAATAGCGCCGGTGTCGATCGGAACTCGGTAGCTCGCCGCGCCTGGTACGGCCGGACTTCGGTGCTCAGCCGGGTTCATGACGACGGAGTGCTGGTGCCCCGCAGCGTGCCGGGTGCCCGGTGGGGCGGTCGCTGCCGGCGCTGAGCCGAACAGCACTACGTACGCGATGACCGGAATCAGTAGGTGCATGTCCGCAGCCTGCCCACCGCCACCCTCGGTTAGCTGGGTGCTGACCAGACTGTGGACAACGCGCGCCTCCGTCCACAACACGGCCGACCGCAAAGCCCGGCAACACCACTGCGTGGCTCACCGGCACCAACCCGGCCGACCGTGAGCCGCGCCGTCCGGGAAGCTGCCCATGGACGCTGACCGCCACGACTGCCCCGGACGGGACGGCCGTGACGGCCTGCTTCGGCAGAGACTGCCGCTGCTCAGAAGCCTTGGTTGTGGGTGGGGTCGCCGAAGGTGTTCCAGCCGGTCCAGGTGCCGGCTTGGTAGATGTTCTGGTAGAGCTGGCCGTTGGTGCCGTTGTCGAACACGTCATACCGTCCGGTGCTGGCCCGGTAGGTCACCCCCGGAGTGCCGGTCAGCGCCGCGCCGAGGTCCTGCCAGGTCCAGCTGCCGTTGGCATAGATGGCGTGCCACAGGTGATGGTCGGTCTTGGTGGCGAACAGGTGGATGACGCCTGAGCCGTCGAGCATGGCCTCCACGCCACCGGCGAAGCCGGCGTTGTGGAAGTCGCCGAAGGTGTTCCAGCCCGACCAGGCGCCGCTCTGGTAGATGTTCTGGTACAGGCTGCCGTTGGTGCCGTTGTCGAACACGTCATACCTACCGGTGCTGCTGCGGTAGGTGACGCCAGGAGTGCCGGTCACCGCCGCCCCGAGGTCC
>NZ_DASVQG010000253.1:0-4021 GCF_036389215.1 Jatrophihabitans sp. | reverse complement strand
GCCGAGCTCCCCGAGCGGCTGCGCCACGTCGTCCGGGCCTACTTCTTCGACCAGCGGCAGATGGCTGACATCGCCGCCGAGCTCGGTGTCACCGAGTCCCGGATCTCCCAGCTGCGGGCCGAGGCACTGAAGTTGCTGCGCCACGGCCTGGCCAGCGCCGAGCCTGAGGTCGCCGTGGCTGCCGAGCCCACCGGCCGGGCCGGCGCCCGGGTTGCCAGCTACGCGGCGGCGGTGGCCGCCCGTGGCACCCTGTCGACCCGGTTGAAGATGTCGAACCCCTACGGCGAGACGGTTTCGACGTTCCGCCGCGAGCAGCTCGACCGCACCTCGATCGCCTGATATAGCGCACGCGCGCGAGTGATCGCGCGCACGAATAGATAGCGACGAAACCGCTCAAGTAGGTGCCCGACCTGCCGAACAGATAGGCACGCTGATCCACGGATGGATCGGCCGGCCCGGTTAGCGGGTCAACCCGGACTCTGTTTCAGGAGGAAACACCGTGAGTCTTCGAATTAACACCAACGTCGGGGCGCTCAACGCCTACGGCAACCTGTCCGCCAACCAGGCTTCGCTGCAGAACGCGTTCGAGAAGCTCTCCAGCGGTCTGCGGATCAACAAGGCGGCCGATGACGCGGCCGGCCTGTCGATCAGCCAGGGCCTGACCTCGCAGATCAACGGCCTGACCCAGGCCGTGCGCAACGCCCAGGACGGCACCAACGTCGCACAGATCGCCGATGGCGCCCTGGCCACCGTGCAGAAGATCCTGCAGCGCCAGCGTGACCTCGCCGTCCAGGCCTCCAACGGCGGTTCGCAGGATGCCGCCGCCCAAGCCGCGGCGCAGTCCGAGATCGTCAACCTCAACACCCAGCTGGACAACATCTCCGCGACCACCTCCTTCGGCGGCACCAAGCTGCTCGACGGCAGCTACACCGCCGCGGTGGGCGTCTTCCAGGTCGGCGCCAACAACACCGCCGCCGAGCAGATCTCGCTCGCGCTGACGGCCGCTGACTCCACCACCCTGGGCGTGTCCGGCGTCAACGTCGGCACCACCACGGGTGCGCAGACCGCGATCGGCACCATCGACTCGGCCATCGCCGCGGTGTCGGCCTCCCGGTCCCAGATCGGTGCCACCCAGAACCAGTTGGGCTACACCATCAGCAACCTGCAGACCACGATCCAGAACGTGACCGCGTCGCGTTCCAACATCACCGACGCCGATCTGGCGACGGAGGTCACGGCGATGAGCCAGGCTCAGATCCTCACCTCGGCCGCCACCTCGGTGCTGGCCCAGGCGAACTCGGCGCCGCAGGCCATCCTCAAGCTGCTGCAGTAGTCGCGGGCAGCAGGCGCGCAGCGCCTCAGCAACCAGCAACGCCGCTGAGGCGATCCGGCCGGGGTTCGAACCAGAGCCCCGGCCGGATTGCTTCGGTAGACAGGTAAGGAGTGCACGTGAGCGCGTTCTCGATCAGTGGGCTGTCCTCCGGTATCGACACGGCTTCTCTCATCTCGCAGTTGATGACAGTGGCCGCGCAGCCGCAGACGCAGCTGAAGAACCAGCTGTCCGTACAGCAGAACGTGCTCACCGCCTACCAGTCGATCAACACCAAGCTGACCGCGCTGCAGGCCGCGGCCGACGCGGTCAAGCAGCCCGGCACCTGGGCCGCCACCAAGGCGGTGTCCAGCAGCACGGCGGTGATCGCCTCGACCACCTCCGCCGCCGCTTCCGGCTCGGCCACCACCTTCGACGTGATCCGGCTGGCCACCGCCCAGATCTCCACCGTGGCGGCTGCCGGCGCCGTGGTCGCCTCACCGCCCAACGGCATCGACATCGTCGACTCCGCCGGCGTCACCCATCACCTCGCACTGGCCGACGGAAGCCCGGCGGCGGTGGCCACCGCGGTGAACAACGCAGCCCTCGGCATCCGTGCCTCGGTGATCGCCACCGACTCCGGCCCACGGCTGCAGTTCACCTCGGTTTCCACCGGCGCGGCCGGGGCATTCTCGATCAACGGCCTGGACACGGCTCCGCAGACCCTGGTCGCGGCCCGGGACGCCCAGATCGCGGTGGGCGATCCCGCCGCCGGCGGTTACACCGTCTCCAGCAGTACCAACACCTTCAACAACGTGATACCAGGCGTGACCTTCAGCATCGGCGCCATCGCCTCCGGAGTCACCGTCGCCGTCTCCAGCGACGCCACCGCCATCAGCGACAAGATCAAGGCGCTGGTCGATGCCGCGAACGCCGCACTGACCGAGCTGGGCAAGGACACCGGCAAGGGTGCGGTCCTGGAGAGCAACTACCAGATCAACTCCATCACCAACAGCGTGCTGTCGAGCATCAGCCACGGTGACAGCGCCGGTGCCAGCTTCGCCTCGGTGGGCGTGCAGCTGACCTCCACCGGTGCGCTCGCCTTCGACGCGACCGCCTTCGCCGCCGCCTACGCGGCCGATCCGGCCAAGGCGCAGGCAAGCGTGGCGACCTCGCTGGCCGGCACCCTGTCCACCCTGGCGATGCGCAGCTCGACGGTCACCCTGAGCCCCCTGATCAACTCCGGCACCTCCCACGTGGGGGAGCTGAACAAGCAGATCGCCGACTGGGACACGAAGCTGAACGACCAGCGCACCGCCATGCAGGGCAAGTACACCGCCATGGAGGTGGCTTTGCAGAAGCTGCAGTCCACCTCCAGCTACCTGACCTCGGCACTGGCCGCGATCACCGCGTCCAACTCCGCCTCGAACAAGTAGTCCACGCAATCCTCAACCATCGAAGGAGATGATCGCCAGTGCCAGTCGACCCCGCCCGCGCCCGCTACCTTGCCGACGCCGTCGCCACCGCCACGCCGGCCCGGCGCATCGTCCTGCTCTACGACCGGCTGTGGCTTGACATCCAGCGTGCTCAGGCCGCTCAGGACTCTGGTGACGGCAGCGGCCGGGACCACCTGCAGCACGCGCAGCAGATCATCGCCGAGCTGCTGGGCAGCCTCGATGTCACCGCGTGGTCCGGCGCTGCCGATCTGGCGTCGCTGTACTCCTACCTGCTGCGTGAGCTGATCGGCGAGGTGCTCGAGCCACGGCCCGGCCGGCTGGCAGCCGCGACGAAGATCGTCTCTGACCTGCGCACCAGCTGGCAGCAGGCCGAAGCGCAGCTGCAGGGCGGCACGCCGGCCCAGCCGGCGGCAGGGGCCGAGGGCCGGGAAGCAGTCCGCGTTGGCTAGCCAGCCGGCGGCTTCGGACCAGGGCGCGGGCCGGCGGCCCGGCGCTCCCACCTGGGAACAGGTGCTGGCCGACCTCGAGCTGGAAACGACGGCGCTGGAAGAAGGCCTGCGGCGCGGCGAGCTGCTCACCCCGGTGACGCCGTGGCATCCACCGGTACTGCCCCCCATTCCCCCCGAGCTGGTCGCCCGGGCGCAAGCGTTGCTGGAGCAGCAGTTGCAGCTGCAGATCCGGATCGGCCTCGAGCTGGACCGGGCACCCGCCGCCAGCCGAGCCCGGCCGACCAGCCGTCCCGAGCCCGCGCCGCAACTGCTCGACCTGCGGGCCTGACGCCCCGACCGCTGGCTGGTCCGAGCTGGGGATCTGAGCCGGCTTAACAGTTTCTTACCTCTGCTTAACTCTGTGTGATCATGGTCGATAGAACCCGTGAGCACGGATTGCTCGCCACAGCCCCGCCATGGATTGGCGAAGCAGGCGATTGACGGAGGTCTAGTGCCGTGCTCGACGATGTCGCGTCAGTAACTCTCAGTACTGCGCTGTCAGCTCTCGCCGCCCGGCAACGGGTGAGCGCCAACAACATCGCCAACCTGGAAACCGCCAACTTCCGCGCCGGTCAGGTGTCCTTCGAGGACAACCTGCGGCAAGCGGTGGCGGCCGGTGAGCCGGCTCAGGCCGGGATCACGCTGACCACCAGCACGGCTCCGGCCGGCATCAACGGCAACAACGTCAGCCTCGACACCGAGACCCTGATCGATGAGAAGACCGCGCTGCAGTACCAGTTGCTCAGCGGTGCGGTGTCCTCGAAGTT
>NZ_DASVQG010000252.1:0-5289 GCF_036389215.1 Jatrophihabitans sp. | reverse complement strand
CCTTGATCAGGCTCGACTTGCCGGCGCCGTTGTCTCCGATGACGGCCAGCACCTCACCGGCCCGCAGGTCGAAATCGGCTCCGGCGACCGCGGTGACGTGGCCGTAGCGCTTGACGATGTTGCGTGCTTCCATGACGATCTCGTTCATCGGGCCTTCCTTCGGGTGATGGAGTCCAACGCGACGGCGGCGATGACCAGCACACCGGTGACGATGTTCTGGTAGAGCGGGTCGATCCCTGCCTGGGTGAGCCCGGACTGGAGCACCAGCACGATCAGCGCCCCGAGGTAGCTGCCGAGCACGGTGCCCCGGCCGCCGAAGAGGCTGGTGCCACCGATGACGACGGCGGTGATGGTGTCGAGGTTCGCGGTCGGGTAGGCGTTCGGCGAGGTTGCGGGGCTACGGCCGAAGGCCTGCCAGGCGGCGAGCGCGTACAGCAGCCCGGCCAGCACGTACACCGACAGCAGCACCCGGCGCACGTTGATGCCGGTGCGCTTGGCCGCCAGGTCGTTGTTGCCGACGGCGTAGACGTGCCGTCCCCAGGCGGTCCGGGTGAGCGCGAAGTGCAGGGCGGCGACGCTGATGAGCACCAGCAGCACGCCGACGGTGATCTGGAACTGGCCGAACAGGTAACCGCCCTTGGACAGCACCGTCAACGGGCCGTCGTCCACCAGCACCGTCTCCTTGGTGTAGAGCCGTGACACCGAGGTCAGGATGGTCAGCAGGCCAAGGGTGACGATGAACGGCGGCAGCCCCAGTCGCGACACGATCAGCCCGGAGACCAGGCCGAGCAACGCGCAGAGCACGAACCCGATCAGCAGCGCGGGTATCTGCAGGCCCTCACTGCCCGAGGCCGTCTTCGCGACCACCAGGGTGCCGAGCACCATGATGGCGCCGTTGGCCAGGTCGATGCCGCCGGTCAGGATGATGATCGTCTGGCCGAGCGCGAGCGTGCCCACGACGACCGATTGCTGCAGGATCAGCGAGGTGTTGTCGACGCTCAGGAAGTTTTCGGTGAAGATCGAGAATGCGATGACCGCCAGGATCAGCGCGGATAGCGGCCCGAGAACGGGATTGCGGAAGAATCGGTCGGCAATCGTCGCGGCGCGGGTGCCGGAGGTATCCGGTACCGCGGCGGCCTTCTCGCCGGCGAGTTGTAGTGACTCGGTCATGTCTTACAACGCCTTTCGGTTTGGACAGGCACGGTGGGCGGTCATTTGCCCAGGGGAATCCCCTTACGCGGACCTTGAGTGCGCCGGTCGGGTCGGGGTGGTCCGCGCCCGACCCGACCGGCCGTACCGCTGCGGCAGGCCCGGACTCAGGAAGTGCCGCCCCAGCAGTTCTGCAAACCCCATGCGGTGTCCTTGGCGTCGAGGCCGCCGAGCGGCTTGTCGGTGATCAGCTGGACGCCGGTGTCGATGTAGCCGGACGCGGGCACCGACGGCTTGGTCTTGTCCTTGGCGAAGGCCACCGCGGCGTCGACGCCGGCGATCGCCATCTTCGACGGGAACTGCATGACCGTGGCCGCGATCTTGCCGTCCTTGACCGCCTGGACACCGGTGCACCCACCGTCGATGGAACCCAGCACGACCTGACTGGCCTTGCCGGCGTTCTTCAGGGCGGTGTAGGCGCCGATCGCGGCCGGCTCGTTGATGGTGTAGACGGCATTGATGTTGCCGTTCTTCTGCAGCAGGTTCTCCATCGCGGCCTGCCCCTTGCCCTGGTCGCCGTTGGTGTCCTGCCGGCCGGCGATCTCCTTGCTGCCCTCGGCGATTCCCATCCCGCTCAGGAACCCGTCGTGGCGCTGGTCACCGACCGACACGCCCGGCTGCAGGTCCAGCATCGCCAGCACCGGCGTCTTGCCGGCCAGCGCTGCCTTGACGTAGGCGCCCTGCTCCTGGCCGGCCTTGGTGTTGTCGGTGGCCCAGGTGGCGTCGACGCCCTTGTTCCCTTCGGTCTGGGTGTCCAGCGCGGCGACGAAGATCCCCTTCTGCTGGGCGGCCAGCAGCGTGGGAACGATCGCCTTGGAATCGTTGGGCGTGATCAGGATGGCCTTGACGCCGGAGGCGATCATGTTCTCGATCGCGGTGACCTGGCTGGCGTTGTCGCCGTCGGCGGTACCTGCCGCGGCGACCAGCTGGGCGCCCATCTTGGACGCCTCCTTCTGCGCCGCGGTACGCATCGAGACGAAGTAGGGGTTCGAGTCGGTCTTGGTGACCAGCCCGATCTTGAGGCCGCCGGCGTTGTCGCCGCTGGCGTTGCTCGAGCTGCCGGACTTGGTGGCGGTGCAGGCGCCCAGGGCGAGCGGGGCGATCAGGACGGCGGCCGTCAGCGCGATACGGGTGTTACGGGGCGTGCGTTGCATTTCTTTCCTCCTGGATGAGCCCCTGCCGCTGTTTGGCCGTCTTTTCTTGGGGGTGATTCGAGGCTAGCTGCCCGGCCCACGATTGCGCAAGCGCTTGCGCAAGCGCTTCGATGATACGATCGTGTCAGCTGGGTAACACAGGCCTGAGAGGGGACGCCGTGAACGTACGGATGAGCGACGTCGCGAAGGCGGCTGGTGTCTCGATGTCGACCGTGTCGCATGTCATCAACGGCACCAGGGTCGTGGAACCGGCGACGGTCCAGCGGGTCAATGAGGCCATCCACCGCACCGGTTACCGGCACAACCGGCTGGCCAGCGCGCTTGCCCGCGGCGTCGGCACCCAGTCGGTCGGGGTAGCGCTGTCCGCGCAGTCCAACCCCTACCTTGCCGACCTGGTGATGCCCATCGAAGCGGCCCTCACCCGGCACGGCTCGCTGATGCTGTTGGGCGAGACCCACGAGGACGGCGCGTCGGAATACCGCTTGATCAACGCGCTGCTGGACCGGCGGGTCGACGGAATCATCCTGGCGCCCAGTCCCCGGGCCGCCGAGCAGACCCTGCCGATGTTGGCAACATCGGGGCTTCCGGTGGTGCTCCTGGACCGGATCATGGACGCCGCGCACTTCGATCAGGTCGGCTCGGACAATGTCGAGCCGATGGCGGGCATCGTCGACCACCTCGCCCGGCACGGTCACAGCCGGATCGCCCTGGTCGCCGGCATGCCCGGGCTGGCCACCTCCATCGAGCGGCAGGAGGGATACCTGCGTGGCCTGCGGCGCAACGGGCTGGAGGTGATTCCCGAGCTGATCGTCGAGGGCGGATCGGCGGCTGCCGAGGCCGGCCGGGCGATGGAGCAACTGTGGTCCCGGCGACCGCGTCCCACCGCTGTCATCCCTGCCAACAACTACATGACGGTCGGGGTTCTCAGCTGGCTGCGTCAGGCCGGAGTCGTGGTGCCGCGGGACGTGGCCCTGGCCGGCTTCGACGACTTCGAGTGGTCCGACCTCATCGATCCCCCGCTGACTGCCGTGGCCCAGAACTGGACCGCGATCGGCCAGCGGGCCATCGACATGCTCACCGATCGGATGGCGAGCCCCGACCGGCCGTTTCGTACCGAGCGGATCGTGGCCAGCCTGATGGTTCGCCAGTCCTGCGGCTGCCCCGGCTGAGGCAGCGCGGCGCGGATCCCGGTGTCGGCTGGCCTGCGAAACCTTGTGATTGATCAGGTATCGATCGGCGTCGCCACCGACTCCTTCCCAAACGCCAGAGCATGCTGACACACTGAGTGAGGCATCCCGTCGTTGCCGTGACAGCGGCTGACGGGAATGGTTTGGAGCGACCATGATCTCATGGTGGCGCGCCGACAGGACCAGCGCGCGTAGGACTGAACATCCGGCCGATTCCACGAACGTGACCGCGTTGCTTCAGGCGCCGATCAGCGGCACGGTCGCCGTAGGAACCCACATCGAGCAGCGGGTCCTGAACCTGGGAGGCGTGCACGGCGGCGTCGTCACCATTGTCGAGGGCGGCGTCGTCGCGCCCGTCGCCCGGTCGCGGCCGGTGGTGCTGCGTCCGGCACGACCGGAACTGGTGCTGGATCGCCAACCCCTGCGCGAGCTGGCGCTGCCGGGCTCGACGACTCGGGTAGTGGAGATACGGGGCGAACCCGGCAGTGGCAAGACCACGATGCTGGAGGAGCTGGCGTGGACCGTCGCCGACGGTGATTACCCCGACGGCGTCGTGTATCTGTCGCTCAATGCCGCTCAGCTCAACGACGCGCTGTATGACATCTGGACCGCCTTCCATGAATGTCCGAGCCCGTACAAGCCGGTGGACGCCCAGGTACGCCACGACCTGAACTCGGCCCGCGCCCTGATCCTGCTGGACGATGTCGACCTGGAGCCGGACGAGCTTTGTCACATCCTGCACCTACTGCCCGGCTGCCGTTGCATTGTCGCAAGCCATGATCGCCGGCTGTGGGGTGAGGGCCGCAGCATCCCGCTCGACGGCCTCCCGCTGGAGGATGCCGTACCCCTGCTCGAGCACTGCCTCGGCCGGCCCCTCGAGGCTGCCGAACGCGCGCTGGCCGAAGCGTTCTGGCAGCACAGCGCTGGTCATCCGCTACGACTGCAGCGGTCCTTCGCCGCGGCCCTCGAGGAGGCGGAACGGACCAGGAGCAAGGCGGTCGGGATCCCGCTGCCAGCGGTTCGCGCGGAGGCCGAAGTGGGGTCGGGCGAGGCGTTCGACAGCGCCGCGCTGGAACTGCTGCTCGAAAGGCCGGCCTCGTTCGATCTTGTGTCGTATGTGCAAAGCCAGACTGACCAGTGGCGCGCCGGCGCCCTGGAGTATCTCGCGCAGGGTGACAGCTCAGCCGCGACGCCGCGACGGTTGCGCTTGCACCGGTTGCTGATCGAGTGGGCGGTGACCGCCCGCAACTTCGAACCGGCCCTGCGGCTGGTCCGGTCGACGGAGTCCACCCTTGCGGTCCGCGGCTACTTCGACGACTGGTTGCGCGTGCTGGACTGCGCATATTCCGCCGCTGTCGAGATGTCAGATCCGGACACCCAGGCCTGGGCGCTGCACCAGAAGGGAACCCGGGCGCTGTGCCTGGGCGACCTGCCGGCCGCGCAATCGGCATTGGCGGCCTCGCTGGAACTGCGGACCCGCACCGGTGATGGCGCCGGTGCCAGGGTCACCCGGCACAACCTGGAACTCAGCCGCCGCCATAAGGGCCTGGTCGGGAGCGGGCGTGAGCATCTGCTGGCCGGCCGGCTGAGCCGGACGCTCTTGGTCGTCGGGACCCTCTTTGTTCTTTCGCTGGCAGTGGCAGGGATAGCCGACGGACGTCCGCCGTGGTTGTTCCATCCCAGAGCTGCGTCAACGACGCAGCCACTGCCAGGCCCGCCGTCGACGAGCGCCGCTCACC
>NZ_DASVQG010000251.1:0-8270 GCF_036389215.1 Jatrophihabitans sp. | reverse complement strand
CGCACTGACCGGCGGCGCGAGCAGGCTCGCGCCGTCGGCCGTGCTCTGCCAGTTCAGCGCGTCCGGCACAGCGTCCGGCACGGCGTCACTCGCCATAACCCTCAGGCGGTGCCGCCATCACGCAGAAGCTGGCGCCCTGGTTGTCGGCCACCGTGGCCAGCCGGCCGTACGGGGAGTCCGTGGGCGGGCGGAGCACGCTGCCGCCGAGCTTGATGAGCCGGTCAACCGCCTCGTCGGTGTCATCGACGGCCAGATAGAGCCACCACTGGGGGGCCAGCTCCGGGCCGTCGTCGCCGTACTCGCCGACCCCACCGATGTCGCGGCCCTCGCTGACGAAGGTGGAGTAGCGGAAGCCGTCAGAGGACATGTCGTGGAACTCCCAGCCGAAGACCGCGCCGTAGAAAGCCAGGTTGGCCTCCGACGACTGGCTCAGCTGCTCGGTCCAGATCAGCGAGGCCGGCTCGTTGAAGACACCTATCCCGGTGTGGCTGCCGGCCCGCCACAGGCCGAACCTGGCCCCGCTGGGGTCCAGGCAGATGGCCATCCGGCCGAGTTCCACCACATCCATCGGCTCCATCAGCACCTGGCCGCCGGCCGTCCTCACCCGCTCCGCGGCGGCATCCACGTCGGAGGTGGCGAAGTGGATCGTCCAGGCGTCCGGCGCCTCGGGCATCATCTTCGGGCTGATGCCGGCGGCGAGCCGGCCGTTCTTGGCGCAGTTGAGATAGCCGCCGTACTCGGCCGGACCCTCCTGCATGTCCCAACCGAACAGCCCCTCGTAGAACAGCCGGGCAGCGCTCAGGTCCGAGACGGACACATCTACCCAGCAGGGCGTGCCATCGGGCCACGGGCCATCATGAACAGGCATGGCGAGCCTTTCGTAACGCAGTGGCGAGCGGACACCTCACCCTGCCACTTCCGGCATGCCGGAACCAGCCGTGTCGCGAAATCCGCGCCGGCGACCTCAGCGACCAGCCCGCGGGGCTAGCTCCCGCGAACCTCGACGCCGCGCCAGAACGCCACCCGGTCCCGGATCTCGGCCGCGGCCTCCTTGGGCTCGGGGTAGTACCAGACGGCGTCCTGGTTCAGCTTTCCGTCCACCTCGAGGGAGTAGTAGGACGCGGTGCCCTTCCAGGGGCAGACCGTGTGGTACTCCGACGGTCGCAGCACCTCCTGCCGGACCGAGTCCAGCGGAAAGTAGTGATTGTTCTCGACCACCACGGTGTCATCGCTCTCGGCGATGACTTCCCCGTTCCAGATTGCCTGCATGCTCATCGCTACACGATGCCACGAGATGGCAGGAGTCGCACTGAGACTTAATCCACTGCCAACCGAGCACTGGGTAAGGTCCCGGCGCATGAACCTGTCGCTGATGAGCTTCCGGACCCGCGCTGCGGCGGGCACCGCACTGATCGCCGTGCTGGCGCTGCCGGCAGCGCTGGCAACCCCCGCCGGAGCGGCGCCTGCCGCCGCTCATTCGATGACCACCGCGCAATCGATGACTGCGCATTCGGTGACTGCGCATTCGATGACTGCGCACTCGATGACTGCAGCGCATTCGATGACTGCGCACTCGATGACGGCAGCGCATTCGAGACCCGCCGCAGTCCCGGCCTGGCGACTGGTACCCACCGGCAGCGTCTCGCACTTCCGCGGGCTGTCCGCGGTGAGCGCCAGGGTGGCCTGGGTCGGCGGCTACGACGGCACGATCCTGATGACGGCCGACGGCGGACGGCACTGGCGCGACGTCTCACCGGCCGGTGCCGACAACCTCCAGTTCCGCGACATCCAGGCCTTCGACACCAGGCATGCGGTCGCGATGGCGGCCGGTCCCGGCACCGACTCGGCGCTCTATTCCACCAGCGACGGCGGCAGGCATTGGCGGATCGCCTACCAGAACACCAATCCGGCAGCCTTCTTCGACTGCATGTCCTTCTCCGACCGCAAACACGGCCTGGTGCTGAGCGACCCGGTCGGCGGCAAGTTCCGGATCCTGGCGACCAATGACGGCGGCCGCAGCTGGTGGGTGCGCTCGAATGCCGCGATGCCGGCCGCGCTGCCCGGCGAGGCAGCCTTCGCCGCCGGCGGTGAGTGCATCACCACGCTGGGCCGCGATGCCTGGTTCGGCACCGGCGGCCAGAGCCAGGCCCGGGTGTTCCACTCCCGCGACCGCGGGCTCAGCTGGACGGTGACGACCACCGGCATGGGCAGCGGACCGACCGCCGGCGTCTTCGCGCTGGCGTTCCGGGACCGGTGGCACGGCCTGGCCACCGGCGGTGACTTCAACACCCCGACCAGCCCGACCAAGGCACTGGCCCGCACCCGCACCGGTGGCAACAGCTGGCGGCTGGTGTCCGACGCTCCGAGCGGCTACCGCTCCGGAGTCGCCTGGTTGCCGCACCGCCACCATCCCACCGCGATCACCGTCGGCATCTCCGGCAGTGACATCAGCTACGACGGCGGCCGCAGCTGGCACCAGTTCGACACCGGCAGTTTCGACACCGTCAGCTGTGCGCACGACGGTGCCTGCTGGGCTTCGGGCGAGACCGGCCGGGTCGCGGTGCTGTCCTTGCGGCGGCCCTGAGCCGGAGTTGCCTGGGATCGGGAGCAGCCCCTAGTTTCGAGGCAGGCTTTCCACCCGTTCCCATCGACGCCGATCCGAGAGCGAGGCCCCGCGTGAGCGAGGACAGCACTGCCCAGAACACCACCTTCGCCAGCAACGGCGGCCAGGCATACGGCTATCTGGCGCTGCCTCCCAGCGGCACCGGGCCAGGGGTGATCGTGATCCAGGAATGGTGGGGCCTGACCGACCACATCGTCGAGGTGACCGACCGGCTGGCCGGCGAAGGTTTCGTCGCGCTGGCACCGGACCTGTACGGCGGCCGGACGACCCACGACTCGGATGAGGCCGGCGAGCTGATGTCGCAGCTGCCGGTGGCCGAGGCGGCGCAGGACCTGGCAGGCGCGGTCGACTTCCTGCTGGGCCACGAAGCGGTCACCTCCAGCAAGGTCGGCGCTGTCGGGTTCTGCATGGGCGGTGGCTTCGTGCTGATGCTGGCCGCCCAGCAGGGCGACAAGATCGGTGCCGCCGTGCCGTTCTACGGGGTCGGCTCGGCGGTGCCCACGCAGTACTCCGGCCTGCGGGCGGCGGTGCAGGGCCACTACGGCGAGCAGGACCAGATGTACTCGGCCTCGACGGCGCGCGCGCTGGAACAGCAGATCCGCGAGGAGTCCGGCGCCGACGTCGAGTTCTTCTTCTATCCGGCCGGGCATGCCTTCCACAACGAGGAGAACCTGCTGGGCACCCATGACCCGGACAGCGCCAGACTGGCCTGGGAGCGCACCGTGCGCTTCCTCAAGGAACGGCTGAGCTGATGGCTCCGCCGCCCGACCAGCCGGACGAGGCCGAGCGGGCTCGGCTGGCCGAGCGGCGGGAACAGCTGCGGCAGCGGTACCTGATCCCGCCCGAGAGCCGCCCGGCCACCAATGGCCGCGGCATCCATCACGCCGCGCTGATCTGCAGCGACCCCGAGGCGACCATCCGGTTCTACCAGGACCTGCTGGGCTTTCCGTTGATCGAGCTGGTCGAGAACCGGGACTACCCCGGCTCGTCGCACTTCTTCTTCGACCTCGGCAACTCGACCCTGCTGGGGTTCTTCGACTTTCCGGGGCTGGGCCTGGAAGCCGGCAAGGAGGCCCTGGGAACGGTGCAGCACATCGCGATCTCGGTCGAACCGAGCCGGCATGCGCGGTTGCGCGCCCGGCTCGACGCCGAAGGCATCCCCTACGGCGGGCCCGATCAGGGCATCGAGGAGTCGCTGTACTTCCGGGACCCCGACGGCATCCAGATCGAGCTGCTCAGCGACGAGCTGATGTACTTCGGCGGCCAATGGCTGGACGGCCGGTGAGCCGGCTGCGACTGGGCTTCGGGCTGCCGGTGTCGGGCAGCTGGGCGCGGCCGGCGAACCTGGTGCGGATCGCCCGGCGGGCCGAGGAGCTGGGATACGAGTCGTTGTGGACGTTCCAGCGGCTGCTGCACCCGGCCGAGGGCGACTGGGGCCCGATGTACCGGGCCGTCCAGGACCCGATCGTGACGCTGGCGCACGTGGCCGCCGTCACCGAGCACGCCAGGCTGGGGATCGCGGTGGTCAACGCGCCGTTCTACTCCCCCATCGTGCTGGCCAAGCAGCTCGCCACCCTGGACGAGCTCAGCGGCGGCCGGCTGGACGCGGGCCTCGGCCTGGGCTGGGCGGAGGAGGAGTTCGTGGCTGCCGGCGTCGACCCCGCGCGCCGGGGTGCCCGGACGGAGGAGTTCATTGCCTGCCTGAAGGCCATCTGGACCGAGGAGGTGGTCAGCTTCGACGGCGAGTTCTACCGGATGCCGGCCGCCCGGGTGGACCCGAAGCCGGTCCAGCGGCCGCACCCGCCGTTGCTGCTGGGCGGCACCGCCGAACGCGCGCTGCGCCGGGTCGGCCGGATCGCCGACGGCTGGATCTCGAGCAGCCGGCACGACCTGCGCACCGTCGGCGCCGACCTGGAGTTGATGCGCGGCGCTGCCCGCGACGCCGGCCGCGACCCGGACCGGCTGCGGTTCATCATCCGGGGCGTGCCCAGGCTCACGAACGAACCGGCGGGGGCTGACCGGCAGCCGTTGCACGGCGACGCCGGCCAGATCCGCGAGGACTTCGACCGGCTGGCCGAGCGGGGGGTCACCGAGCTGTTCCTCGACGCGAACTTCGATCCCGAGGTGGGCTCGCCGGAGGCTGACCCCGCCGAGTCGATGCGGCGCGCCGAGCACCTGCTGGCCGCCTTCGCTCCTCGGCCGTGACATCGCGAAACCACCTGGCGATCCGTCACCCGCACCGCTCGTGACGACTCGGCCCACCGCACCGTGACGGAGTGCCCATGCCGCGCCGCGCTGGAGGGCGGCGCGCCGAAAATGGGTTGTCGGAGGCCTGCCCTAGCTTGAACACTCCTGGCAATGCCCATTGTGAGGACTGACGATTCATGACCGAGCGACTATGACTGAGGGACTGTGACCGGGCGACTGTGACCGAGCGACTGTGACCGAGCGACTGTGACCGAGCGACTATGACCGAGCGACTATGACTGAGGGACTATGACTGAG
The DNA here is from genome assembly GCF_036389215.1 of Jatrophihabitans sp. GTDB lineage: Bacteria > Actinomycetota > Actinomycetes > Mycobacteriales > Jatrophihabitantaceae > Jatrophihabitans_A. The sequence goes on along the minus strand of NZ_DASVQG010000251.1, from coordinate 3,142 downwards.
CAGTTCCCGGCGGCATCCGATGGGTGACGTCATCACGGCCAGGGGACTGGTCAAGACCTACGGCAAGCTCCGGGCGCTGGACGGTCTGGACCTGACAGTGCCCGAGGGCACCATCCTGGGCCTGCTGGGCCCGAACGGGGCGGGCAAGACCACGGCGGTCCGGATCCTGACCACCCTGCTCGAACCCGACGCGGGCACGGCCAGCGTGGCCGGCATCGACATCGCGAGAAATCCCGGCCAGGTGCGGTCCAAGCTCGGCCTGTCCGGCCAGTACGCCGCGGTGGACGAGTACCTGACGGGCTTCGAGAACCTCGACATGGTCGGCCGGCTCTACGGGTTGGGCCGGGGGCCGTCCAAGCATCGGGCTCGCGAGTTGCTGGCCCAGTTCGATTTGGAGGAGGCCGCGGACCGGCCGGTGAAGACCTACTCCGGCGGCATGCGACGCCGGCTGGACCTGGCCGGCGCCCTGGTGGCACGGCCGCCGGTGCTGTTCCTCGACGAGCCGACCACCGGGCTGGACCCGCGCAGCCGGACCGACATGTGGGAGGTGATCACCGACCTGGTCAAGGGCGGCACCACCCTGCTGCTCACCACCCAGTACCTGGAAGAGGCCGACCGGCTCGCCAACAACATCCTGGTCATCGACCACGGACGGGCCATCGCCGAGGGCACCGCGGACAGTCTCAAGGCGCAGGTCGGCGGCGAGCGGGTCGAGATCGTGCTGGTCCGCGAGGACGATCTGCCCGCGGCGCGCGCGATCATGACCGAACTCGCCGGCGCGCCGGTCGAGGTCGCCGGGCACAGCCGCCGGATCGTCGCCCCGGTGACCGGCGGCGCCGGGCTACTGATGGAGGCGCTGCGGCGACTGGACGCCAGCGACATCGCGCTGCTCGACGTGGCGCTGCGCCGGCCCACCCTGGACGACGTGTTCCTGAGCCTGACCGGGCATGCCTCCGAGCACGACCCCGACGCCGCACCCGCCGACGCCGCGGCGGCTACCGGCGTCAAGCAGGAGGCGAGCGTCCGATGACCACGCTGAAACCGATCACCGACGGCGCCATCGTGGCCAAGCGCAACCTGATCAAGATCAAACGAGTGCCGGACCTGCTGGTGTTCTCGACCATCTCCCCGATCATGTTCATCCTGCTGTTCGCCTACGTCTTCGGCAGTGCCATCGAGGTAAGAGGCACCAACTACCGTGAGTTCCTGATCCCCGGCATCTTCGCCCAGACGGTGATCTTCGGCGCCACCCTGACCGGCACCGGCATGGCCGATGACATCAAGAAGGGCATCATCGACCGGTTCCGGTCGCTGCCGATGTCACGCTCGGCGGTGCTGATCGGGCGTACCGGCAGCGATGTCGCCAACAACCTCCTCATCATCACGGTGATGTCGCTGACCGGGCTGCTGGTCGGCTGGCGGATCCGCAGTTCGGTGGGCGAGGCGATCGGCGGCTTCCTGCTGCTGCTGGTGTTCGCCTACGCGATCTCCTGGATCATGGCCTGGGTCGGGCTGATCGTGCCCAGCGTCGAGGTGGTGAACAATGCCTCGTTCGTCGTCATCTTCCCGCTCACCTTCATCGCCAACACCTTCGTGCCGACCGACAACTTCCCCGCGCCGCTGAAGTTCGTCGCCAACTGGAATCCGGTGTCCTCGGTGACCCAGGCGGCCCGAGATCTCTTCGGCAACACCGCCGCCGATGTCCCGGCGCCGGACTACTGGTCACTGCGACATCCAGTCGTCTACACCCTGGCCTGGGTCGTGCTGCTGCTGCTGATCTTCATCCCGCTGTCGGTGCGCCAGTACAAGAAAGCGGCCAGCCGCTAGTCCTGCAGTTTGATCCGGATGCCAGGCATGTCCCGTTGCATTCCGAACGTCGGTTAAGACCGTCGGCCCACCTGCCGATAGGTCACCCATTGCCGCTGGCGTCCCGCCGGCGGGACGCAGATGGGAAAACCGATGCCCTACTCGCAGGTGGTGGCTGCCGCGCGCCCGTCGCGCAGGCGTCGACTGGTGACAGCGCTGGTCGCCAGCCTCGCCGCCGCGTCCGGCCTGCTGGTGCATCCCGGCACCGCCCGGGCCGCGACAACCGCCGAGACCGCCGCGGCCACCAGCGTGCTGCGGATGCTCAATGCCGAACGGGCCGCCCACGGCCTGCCCGCCCTGGCCGCCAGCCCCGCACTGGTCAGCGGCGCCCGGCTGCACAACATCACGATGGCCCAGGCCAACCTGCTGTCCCACCAGCTGCCCGGTGAGCCGGTGTTCAGCACCCGGATCGCCCAGGCCGGCGTGCCCTGGCACTCCGCTGCCGAGAATGTCGGCTGGACCACCGCTCAGACCACCGCCGGAGCCGACGGCCTGCAGAGCGCCATGTACAACGAGAAGGCCCCGAACGACGGGCACCGGCGCAATATCCTGTCCAGCTCCGTGCGGTTCGTCGGCATCGACGTCCTGATCGACGCCCGCACCGGCAAGCTGTGGCTCACCGAGGACTTCGCCGACGTCGGCGGCCCGGTGCCGCCTCCGATGGCCAACCACAACCCGTTCGGCTACTACGACAGTGCGGTGGTCCTGTCCGGCCACCGCGTCCGGCTCCGCGGCTGGGCCGTCGACCCGGACAACCGGGCGCTGCCGCGGCCCATCGCCGTCTGGTACGACGGCCTGCCGGTCGCGTGGTTCCGGCTGGCGGTGGCCCGGCCGGACGTCGCCACGGCCAGGACGACCGGGCCGTACCAGGGTTTCGACATCACGGTGACGCTTCCGGCCGGGACGCATTCGGTGTGCCTCTACGCCGCCAATGCCGGCGCCGGCACGGCCAGCCCGAAATTGGGCTGCCGCACCGTCATCACCTGAGCGCAGCTAGCGGTCGAGGTCAACCGGCAGTAAGTGCCGGGTGAGTCGTCAACCATTCGCGATAGGTATCGTGTCGGACCTGATAGACCGTGCCCGTTATCCGTAACAGTCCAGTAGTTACCCCCCATTCAAGGAACTTCACTGGCCTTGCGGCGAAGGCCCCAGTCCGGTGGAAGATCGCCACTGCGCACGCGTACCGGCACGCGGCCCTCCCGCTGATGAGAGCGAACGCCAGCGCGGACTCCAACCCGAACGCCAGCCCGGACTCCAACCCGCCCCCCAAACCCCA
>NZ_DASVQG010000250.1:0-5367 GCF_036389215.1 Jatrophihabitans sp. | reverse complement strand
GAGCACGCCCTTGTCGCCGAGGATCTGCTGCGGCTTGCCGACGTCGCGATGTACGTCGCGAAGGAGTCCCGGGCGGGAGTCGTGACCTACTCCTCGCACCGGGATCGCAACTCCACCGACCGGCTCACCCTGCTCGCCGAGCTTCGCCAGGCGCTGGACTGCGACGCGCTCACCCTGCAGTACCAGCCGAAGGTCTCGCTGCGCGACCGCTCGCTGCTGGGGGTCGAGGCGTTGATCCGTTGGCAGCATCCCGAACGTGGCTTCGTGCCGCCGGAGGAGTTCCTGCCACTGGCTGAACGATCCGGACTCATGCACCTGGTCACCGAGGGGCTGGTGATGCGGGCGCTGGCCCAGATAGCGGACTGGCGCCTGCTCGGGCTGGCGATGCCGGTGACCGTGAACGTGGCGCTGAGCGACCTGCTCGACGGCCGGTTGGCCGACCTGGTGCTGACCGGGTTGCGGCGCTACGGGCTGCCGCCCGAGGTGTTGCAACTGGAGATCGACGAGCGGGTGGTCGCCCAGCACAGCGATGAGCTGAGCGGCGTGCTGCGGGATCTGCACGCGATGGGCCTGGGCCTCAGCCTGGACGACTTCGGCACCGGCTATTCCTCGCTGTTGTGGTTGGAGACGCTGCCGGTAGCCGAGATCAAGATCGACCGGGCGTTCGTGAGCCGGGTGAGCGAAGCGCACTCCTCGGCCGGCATCGTCCGCGCGATCACGGACCTGGCACACGCCATGGGGATGCGTGCCGTCGCCGAGGGCGTGGAGACCGAAGCCGAGTGGCGGGTGCTGCGCGAACTGGGCTGCGACGGCGCGCAGGGCTGGCACGTCGCCGCCCCGATGCCGGCCGTCCAGGCCACCGAGTGGCTGCTGGCCCACCACGGCGGTGCCGAGCCGTTCCGGCGCGGCGACGTGGTCGCCCGGGCCGAGGTGGCGTCCTGAACGCAGTGACCGAACTCGAGGTGTTCGAAGAGATCGCCATCGGCAGACAGGGTGTCTACGAGCTGGGGAGCGGGGGTGGGATGTCCAGGGAGCTCGAGCGGCGTGCCGCCCTGGCCGCCCGCACCGTCCGGGTGCTCGGCATCGCTGTCTGGATCGTCATCTCGGTCGGCTTCATCCTCAACGTGGTCGGCGACAACGGCCCAACCAATATGGTGCGCACCGCTCATGTCCTTACCTTGGCGGTGTTCTTCGTCCTGATCCTGGTGCGGATCGCGGTTGCGGCCGCCGCTCGGTTGCGCCGCCGCAGCGGGCTGTGGGTGCTGTTCGCGGCGCTGGCCCTGTGGGCCGCCGGGTCCGCGGTACTCAACGCCAGCTCCTCCGAACCGGATCTCACCCGCTTCCCGGCACCAGGGGAGTGGCTGTTCCTGGCTTCGTATCTCGGCATCGCCGGCTACCTGATCCTCGACACCGGGCACCGGTTGACCGCCGCTGTGGACGGTTGGCTCGAGGCGATCGTGGTGTGCGGAGGCACGGCCTGCCTGGCCGGCAGCCCACTGCTGGTGCGGGTGGGTGGCGTGGTCGGTGGCCGTGGAGTTCCGCTGCTGCTGGCGATGCTCTATCCGATGATCGATGTCGCGCTGATCCTGCTGGTGGTCGGTCAGGTGGTGCTGCGGGTCCGCCGCACCCTGGAGAAGCCCGCGCTGCTGTGCCTGGGGCTGACGCTCTTCGCGGTCGCGGACCTGAACTTCGTGACCAATCTCTCCGGTGGTACCTACGGCTTCAATGTGGTGGACGGGCTGCTCTGGGCAGCCGGCTTCGCACTGATCGTCGAGGCGGCCTGCCGGCCGCGGACCGAGGTGCACAAGGCGGTGCCCAAGCGACCGGGGCCCCTGCTGATGGCGGGGCCGGCCTTCATCGCGATCGCGGTGCTGGCGGTCCGTCCGCACACCGGGCTGGGTCCTTACCTGACCTGGCCGGCCGTGCTGACCCTGCTGGCCGCCGGCGGTCGGCTGGTGCTGGCACTGCGCGAGGCCAAGGGCGCCGCGGAGGCATTCGCGCTGTCGCGCACCGATGACCTGACACTGCTGCCCAACCGGCGATCGGTGATCGCGAAGCTGGATGAGGAACTGGCGGCTGACCGGCCGCTGGCACTGATGCTGCTCGATCTCGACGGGTTCAAGGACGTCAACGACACCCTGGGGCATGCCGCCGGCGATTCGGTCCTGCAACTGGCCGCCCACCGGATGCGGCAGGCGCTGCCGCCCTCGGTGATGATCGGCCGGCTTGGCGGTGACGAGTACGCCATCGTGATGGCCAGCGACGACGCGCTGGTGCTGCTCGAGACTGCCCAGCTGATCCTCGAGGTGCTGTTGGAGCCGACGCTGGTAGAGGGTATCGAGCTGACCACGAATGCCTCGATCGGCATCACGGTGCGCTCGGAGACCGACAGCCAGAGCGTGGAACTGCTGCGTCGGGCCGACGTGGCGATGTACCAGGCCAAGGCGACCCGGTCCGGGGCGGTTCTCTACGACGTGCACAGCGACGACTTCTCCCGCAAGAAGCTGCAGTTGGCCGAGGAGCTGCGCAAGGCGATTCCCGAGGGCCAGCTGGTCCTGCACTACCAGCCTCAGATCGACGCCGCGACCCAACGGGTCTGTGGCCTGGAGGCACTGGTTCGCTGGCAGCACCCCCAGCGCGGGCTGCTGAATCCGATCGCCTTCCTGCCCGCGGCGCGCCGTGAGGGATTGATGCTGCCGCTGTCGCTGGCCGTCTGTCAGATGGTGGTGCAGGATCTGCGCCGCTGGCGCAACAACGGTCTGCAGCCGCGGGTGTCGCTCAATTGCGCCCCACCGGAACTGCTCAGTGGGGTCTTCCTGCCGCGGCTGTACGAGGCGATCGCCGAGGCCAGGCTGCCAGCCGAGAGCCTGGTCATCGAGGTCACCGAGGATTGCTTCATCGCCGAGCCGGCGCGGGCCCGCACCATCCTGCGCGACATCCGGGCACACCGGGTCCAGATCGCCATCGACGACTACGGCACCGGGTTCTCCTCGCTGTCCTACCTGCGCGACCTGCCGGTTCAGGAGCTGAAGATGGACCGGTCCTTCATCGCCGCCATGAACACCGACACCCGCAGCCGGATGATCGTGGCCTCCACCTTCCAGATGGCACAGGCGCTGGGCCTGCGTACGGTGGCCGAGGGTGTCGAGAACGCCGCGACGGCCGCTGATCTGATTGCGATGGGCGTCGACGTCCTGCAGGGGTATCACGTCGCCAAGCCGATGCCCGCGGACGAGGTCGAGTTCTGGATCAGAAGCCGGACCACGGTGTCTGATGGCAGATTCGACACACTGCCGGTGGACGGTCAGCGGCTGGATCCCTGAGACCGGGCATCAGGCCGAGGCGCCGACCACCTCAGCCGAACCGAAGCTTGCGACGGTGGACCGCTCGACGAACCGGAACTCCGCCAGGGGTGGCACCCGGATGCCGTCGAGCCCGATGCCCTGGGTGAAGAGCCGGTGCGCGTCCGGATTGGTGATGCGCTGCTGGTCGAATGCCTCGTCACAGTGCCGGTACACCGGCGTGCTGGCCGCCGAACCGAGATAGCGCGCCGGTCGAGCGCCGGGCAGGGTGTGGCCCGTCATGCCCGCCGACGCCAGCACGGCCCGCACCCGCTCGTCGATGATCATCACCGCCGAGCGGACCTCATTGGCCCGCACCACCTGTACCAACGCATGAAACAGCGCGGCCGAGGCCAGCTTGCCCGGCCCCTTGAGCCCGCGCCGGCAACCCAGCGTCGCCACGTCCCAGCTCTGGCTCAGATCCAGCCGGGCCGCCCGGGCAGCCCTGGTCACGTCCAGGGACCAGGGCGGCCGGGCCGCATCGTCCATGCTCTTGAGCCCGGCACCGGTGGGCCTGATCAGCCGGCAGGCGCCGACCACGTCACCGCTGTCGTCGGCCAGGGCGATGAACACCGAGGCCTGCTCGTAGGGCCCGTACTCGTCCTCCAACTGCTGGCGGGTGTTGCCGTAGGCCCGCAGGAACACCTCGGCCTCGCAGTCCCGGGTCGCCGCCAGCAGGTCGGCTTCGGGGTTGAACCGCAGGCTCAGTAAGGCGGCGCTGTCCATGCGGATCCCTCTCGGCCGGGTGTGCTCACCCTCAGTGCCGGCAAGCGTACTGCCTGCATGCGCTAATCGGGCATGCTGATTTTTTCAGCTGTTATAGGGCATGGTGGGGAACCAGCCGAAACCGAAGATCGCGGGCACCCGGACGTCCCAGTAGACGACGGAGAAGACGCCGACGGCCAGGAAGCTGATCGCGGTGACGGTGGCGATCCGGCCGGGCTTGGCAAGCATCCAGCGCACCAGCGCGCCCCGACCGATCATGGTCATCAGCAGGAACAGCAGTCCCATGATCACCATGTTGCCCAACGACTGCAGGACGAAGATCGCAGCGCCGTAGAGCGGGTTGTGACGTTCGGCGGCGTAGAGGAACATCTTGTGGAACAGCCCGAACGGCCGCCCGATCAGGAAGCCGCCGATGAGCGCCCCGAGCGCCACCAGCCGGGCATTCGGATAGCGCTGCTGCAGCTTGGCCAGCGGGTCCGGAACCATCCGAAGCTCAGCCAGCCCGAGGTAGACCAGGGCCAGCCCGATCACTCCGAAGACCACCGAGGACTGCAGCAGTCGCACCGGCATGTCGCCGACCTTGTCGGTGGACAGCTGCGGAATGCCGGTTCCCCACCACGCGCCGATCGCGCCGTAAAGCGCTGAGACCGGCAGCATGCCTGCGACCAGCCACCCCAGCGGGCGCAACATCGACCGCATGCCCTGCCGCCGGTTCTGCTGCTGCTCCACCATCGGCCCGACGGCACCGAACACCGCGATGTTGCAAGCGGTGAACGATCCGGCGATGCCGGTCACGAACGCGAACACCGCTCCGGAGAGCAGCCCACTGATCGGCGTCGTCCGGGCATCGTGACCCAGAGCGGTCTTGGCGATGTTCTGCCCGATGGTGGTGTCGACCAGTTCGAATGACCAGAGCACGGCCATCGCGACCCCGGCCAGCAACCCGATCAGCAATATCGGGATGCGACGTGATCTTTCGGTGGCAGGCTGTCCCGATCGCAGCGTGCCGGGTTGGGTATCGACCATGACGGTGCCTCTCTCTGTCCGGCTCCAGCCGGATTCATCAACGATTTCCGGGCGATCGCTGGTTCGATTGGTGTGAACCGCGCCCGCTCACGCTGAGGGTAATGTCCATCGTCATGGGAGGATTCTCCACGGTTGCGGTGGTCGGCGCAGTTGTAGTGGACCCGGCCGTCGGGGCACGTCGGATGACTGATGCGCCGCTGCTGCGGCGCTCTGGGCAGGTGAGCCCTGGCGCGCCGGGTCAGGCCCGGAAGGTGTTGGTGAACTCGGTCAGCAG
>NZ_DASVQG010000249.1:0-5063 GCF_036389215.1 Jatrophihabitans sp. | reverse complement strand
ACAGCGACCGACGCGATCGAGTCGGGCACGGCCGATGACGCCGTCGCCGACGCGTCGCTGACCGGTGATCCCGCAACCGAGGAGGCGGTGGCCGATGACGCCGCCGCGACCGAGGCCGCCGAGGACGAGGGCAAGTAGCCCATTACCTTTCCTCAGCAACAGCATGACTGAGCCGGACGAGCCCGCTTCCCCCACCCGGGGAGGCGGGCTCGTCCGGTTGCGGCTGGATCTGGGTTACGACGGGACCGGCTTCGCCGGCTGGGCCGTGCAGCCGGGGTTACGGACCGTCCAAGGTGTCCTGGAGGCGGCGCTGAGCATTCTGTTCCGGGCGCAACGGGTGCCGGTCGTGGTGGCCGGGCGCACGGATGCCGGGGTGCACGCCAGCGGCCAGGTGTGCCACTGCGACGTCAGCGCGGCCGACTGGGACGAGCGGCGCGACCGGATCATCCGCCGGCTTGCCGGGCTGCTGCCGCCGGATGTCAGGGTCCATTCGGCGGTGGTGGCGCCGGCGGACTTCGACGCCCGCTTCTCCGCGCTCTGGCGCCGCTACCGGTACCGGATCTGTGACGCCGACTACGGCGTGCCGCCGCTGCGCCGGGTGGACACGGCGACCTGGAAGCGCACGCTGGACGCCGGCGCGATGCACCTGGCCGGCCAGCGGCTGCTCGGCCTCAACGACTACGCCGCCTTCTGCCGGCGGCGGGAGGGCGCCACCACCGTCCGCCAGGTGCAGCAGCTGGCAGTGACCCGCACCGGTGAGCTGATCGAGATCGACGTGCAGGCCGACGCCTTCTGCCATTCGATGGTCCGCTCGCTGGTCGGCGCGCTGGCCGCGGTCGGCGCGGGCAGCAGGGACGGCGACTGGCCGCACCGGCTGCTGAGCCTGGGCCGCCGCAGCGACGAGGTTCTGGTGGCCCCGGCGCACGGGCTGACCCTGCTGGCGGTCGGCTACCCGGCCGAGGCAGGGTTGGCCGCTCGGGCCGCCGAGACCCGCGCGGTGCGAAGGACCGACTAGGCGGGGAAGGGTCGGGGCGGCTGGCCGGAAGGCAGCTGGGCCAGAAAGGCGGCTGGCCGGAAGGCAGCTGGGCCAGAAAGGCGGCTGGCCTGAAGGCAGAAGGCGGCTGGGCCAGAAAGGCGGCTAGGCCAGAAAGGCGGCTAGGCCAGGAAGGCGAGGTTGTCCCGCCCGCACCAGTCCAGCACCGCGGGCCACGGCCCGTAGCCCGAGGCGGCGGTGAGCGAGCCCGCCCCGGCGATCATGGTGGCCGCCATCTTCAGCGGAGCTCCGAAGATCTGGGCCACGCCGCCCGGGCAGTCCGGATCGTCGTCGCTGCCGACCAGCACCGTGCCGTCGGCGGCCCGGCGCAGCGCGTCCACCTGCAGCGGCACCGGGCGCAGGAAATCCCAGGCGGGCAAGGGCCGCTCAGGTGCCGGCGGGGCCACCAGCGCGACCCGCGACGGGCGTGGTGAGCTGGCGGCCTGCGCCTCGCCCGCCGCATGGTGCAGCCACAGCAAGCACGCCGCCGAGTGCGCGAGCACGTCGAACCCGTCGTCGGGCAGTCCCGCCAGGCAGTTCCGCAGTGCCGCCAGGCAGCCGGTCAGGTCCGCCGCGTCCGGAGCCGGCCAGGAAGCCAGCCGCACCTCGCGGCCGGCGCCACGCAACTGGTCGGCGAGCCAGGGCTGCCAGTCCTGGTCGCTGGCACCGAGCGGGCCCGGCAGCAGGACGGTCGGCACGGTCCGGGTCGGTCGGCGAGGCATCAGCGCAGCTTACGGTGCCCGCTTCAGCGCACCAGGCCGACCAGCAGCAGGGTCTGGGCGATGTGGTAGCTCACCGCGACCGTCAGCGGAGCCCAGCCGCGCCGAGCCACGAACCGGTCCGAGGCCAGCACCAGGTCTGAGAAGGCGAACAGCACGATGCCGGCGGCCACCCACAACGAGGTGGTCCCGATCCCGAGCACCACGGTCGAACCGAGGGCGGCGATGTAGGCAGTGACCGCGATCGTCAGCGACATGCCGCCCTCAGCCTGCGCACCGGCCAGTATCCGGTAGCCGAAGGCAAGCAGCGCCAGCAGCGCCAGCACGAGGCCGAAGCCCAGGCTGAGCGGCTCGGTGCCGTAGGCGAGCATGGCCGCGCAGTAGCAGAGGTGGCCGAGCAGGAAGCTGGCCAGCCCGGCGGCGAACAGCGCGCTGGGCGGCTCGCTGCCCGCGGCTCCGGCAGCTGCCGGTGGCCGGGCCCGGTGCGCGCCGCCGGTCGGTGCGGCAGCTGACGCCAGGGCCGCGGCTGAAACCGGGCCCGCGGCTGAAACCGGGCCCGCGGCGGAAGCCGGGACAGCTGAAACCGGGGCAGCCGCGGAAGCCGGGCCCATTGAAACCGGGGCCGTTGAGACCGGGGCCGTTGAAACCGGGGCAGCCGCGGAAGCTGGGGCCGTTGAAACCGGAGCCGTTGGAACCGGGACCGCAGCGGAAGCCGGTGCCACAGCGGAAGCCGGTGCCGCGGCGGAAGCCGGTGCCGCGGCCGGCTGTCGCACCGGCGGCTGGCCGGGCGGGGCGAAGGACAGCGCGACATCGCCGATCAGTCCGAAGCACAGTGCCAGCACCAGCCAGCCGTGCACGCCGGAGTCCCGGGGCTGCGCGGTCAGCGCCGCGGCGAGCAGGGCCAGCAGCACGGCGGGCTTGGCGCACCGCTCGAGCACCCGGGAATCGGCGGCCACCGCCGCCCAGTCCAGGCCTGCCAGGACGGTGGCGACGGCCACCCAGACCCATCCTGTGGCTGTCATGTGGCGACAGACTAGCCAGCTCCCGGTCAAGCCGGCGCTATGTGGGCATTACAACACGGCACCCGGGTTCAGAATGCCGAGCGGATCCAGGGCGTGCTTGATCCGGTGCGTCAGCGCCATCACGTCCGGGCCCAACTGGTCGGGCAACTGGGCCTTCTTCAGCCGTCCGACGCCGTGCTCGCCGGTGATGGTGCCCTCCAGCGAGATGGCCAGTGCCATGATCTCGGTGAAGGCCCTGGCGGCCCGCCCGGTCGAGGCGGGATCGGCGGCGTCGTAGACCACGATCGGATGGGTGTTGCCGTCCCCGGCGTGGGCCACGGTGGGGATCTCGATGTCGTTGCGGCGGGCGATCTCGGCGATGCCGGCCAGCAGTTCGGGCAACCGGGGCACCGGCACCCCGACGTCCTCGAGCATCAGCGAGCCGCGCCGCTCGATGGCTGGGAACGCGGCCCGCCGGGCCATGGCGAAGGCCTCGCCCTCGGCCGGGTCGTCGGTGCTGTACACCTCGTCGGCGCCGCAGGCGGCACAGGCCTCGGCGATGGCGCTGATCTCGGCAGCGGCGCCGGTGCCGGCGTCGGACTGGGCGACCAGCAGCGCGCCGGCCGTCCGGTCCAGTCCCATCGACAGGTAGTCCTCGACAGCGTTGATGGCAGCCTGGTCCATCAGCTCCAGCATCGCCGGCCGGGCCCGCCGGCTGACCTGCACCACCGCCTCGGCGGCCGCCGGCACGCTGGGGAACAGCGCCACCAGGGTGCTCGGCGGCTGCTGGGCCGGCACCAGCCGCAGGACCGCCCGGGTGATCACGCCCAGGGTGCCCTCGCTGCCGACGAACAGCTTGATCAGCGACAGGCCGGCCACGTCCTTGAGCCGGGCCCCGCCGAGGCTGATCGCGACGCCGTCGGCCAGCACCACGTCCAGGCCCAGCACGTAGTCGGTGGTGACGCCGTACTTCACGCAGCACAGCCCGCCGGCGTTGGTGGCGATGTTGCCGCCGATCGAGCAGATCTCGAACGAGGACGGATCCGGCGGGTACCACAGGCCGTGCTCGCGGGCGGCCGCCTTCACCTCGGCGTTCAACGCGCCCGGTTCCACGACGGCCACCCGGTAGTCCGGGTCGATCCGGACCGCGCGCATCCGGTCCAGGCTGATCACGATGCCACCGTCCACCGCCGACGAGCCGCCGGACAGGCCACTGCCGGCTCCTCTGGGCACCACCGGGATCCGGTACCGGCTGGCCCACCGCATCGCGGACTGAACCTCAGCGGTGCCGCGAGGGCGCACCACCGCCAGCGGCATGCCCGCCCCGGGGTCCCGGGCCCAGTCATAGCGGTAGTTCTGGATGAGCACCGGATCGGTGACCAGCGCGTCGGTGGGCAGTATGGCTGCGAGCGCGTCGAGCGGGGCGGTCATGGTGATTGATTGTGGCCCAGCGTTATGCGATTGCGTGGTGCGGGAGACTTGCCGTCGTGGGCTATCTAGATGTGCAGTCGATCCGGCACCAGCTCTCCGATGGCCGGATGCTGCTCGACGACGTGAGTTTCCGGATCGGTGAGGGCGCCAAGGCGGCCCTGGTCGGGGCCAATGGCGCGGGCAAGACGACGCTGCTGCGGCTGATCGCCGGTGATCTGGCGCCGCAGAGCGGGGCGGTGGCGCGCTCGGGCGGCCTGGGCGTGATGCGGCAGTTCATCGGCTCGGTCCGCGACAGCACCACGGTGGAGGAGTTCCTGGTGGGGCTGGCCGCACCAGCGGTCGGGCAGGCCTGGGCCGACCTCAATTCCGCGGAGCTGGCCATGATGAGCGCCGATGATGAGAAGACCCAGTTGCGCTACGCCCACGCGCTGACGCACTGGGGCGACGCCGGCGGCTACGACGCCCAGGTGCTCTGGGACACCGTGACGGTGGCCGCCATCGGCATCGCCTTCGACAACTGCAAGTACCGCGAGATCGCCACCCTGTCCGGTGGCGAGCAGAAGCGGCTGGCCCTGGAGGCGCTGCTGCGCGGGCCGGCCGAGGTGCTGTTGCTGGACGAGCCGGACAACTACCTGGACGTGCCTGGCAAGCAGTGGCTGGAGGAGCGGCTGCGCTCGACATCCAAGACCGTGCTGTTCGTCAGCCACGACCGTGAGCTGCTGGCCAACGCCGCTGATCGGGTGGTGACCCTGGAGGGCGGCACCAGCTGGGTGCACGGCGGCGGTTTCGCGTCCTACCACGAGGCCCGGGCACACCGGCACGAGCGGATGGCGGAGGTGCGACGGCGCTGGGACGAGAAGCGCGCCCGGCTGGTGGAGC